>DASSVP010000208.1:0-13487 GCA_035705985.1 Thermoleophilaceae bacterium | reverse complement strand
CGGGCCACCCGCGCCGCCTCCGCCGTCTCGCCGCGGGCGAGCAGCACCGCGGCGCGCGCCTGCGCCGCGAGCGCCAGGGCCCCCGTCAGGTTGAGCCGTTCACCGTTCGCCGCGGTCCGTTCGGCGTAGTCCTCGGCCTCGTCGATGCGGCCGGCCGCCACGAGCGCCTCCGTGCACTGCTGCAACGCGATGACGCGCTCGTAGGCCGAGATGCGCGGCATCTCGGGGCCGCCCAACGCCTCCATCTCGATCTCGAGCCCGCGCTCGGCCTCGCCCGACTCGCGAAGGACGTGGCCGTAGGTCGATCCTGGCTGCGACCAGAACAGGAAGTTCGGCGCCAGTCCGCGCGAGCTCTCGGTGCTCTCCTCGCACAGCTCGAGCGCGCGCTCGATGTTGCCGGCCATCGCGTGCGAGTACGCGCACTCCCACAGGGCCCAGAAGAGGTACTGCGGGTTCTGCGAGGCGCGGGCGGCCTCGATCGCCTCCTCCCCGACGGCCACCGACTCCGCCAGCCGGCCGAGCCCGTCGAGTGGCAATGCTCGGGTGAGCATGAGCGGCACCAGCAGATGACCCTGGCCGGTCGCCCGGGAGAGCGCGATGCCCCGCTCGGCGGTGGCGATCGCCTGCTCGAGCTCCTCGATGTACGTCTCCGCCCACGCGAGGTAGAAGAAGACCTCGATCCGGTCGGCGAGAGCGCGGTCGTCGAGTCCCTCGAGCGCGCCCACGGCCTCCGCGTGGTGCTCCCGGGTCTCCGTGACACGCCCGGCGAGCCCATGCGCCAGCGCCACCGCAGCGGCCGCCTCGGCGATCAGCGGAGGGTCGCCGAGCTCGCGCGCCGACGACAGGGCGTCGGCGGCGATCCCCGCCCCGCCGTCGAAGTCGAGCTCGTGGAGCGACTCGAGCGCGAGCCGGACGTCGAGGCGCACGGCCTCCGGCGAGCGCGCGTCGCCCATGGCCTCGCGGGCGCGCCGCAGGCGCCTTCGCGCGTCGTCCGACCGGCCCAGCCACGACTCCACCGTCGCGCACGCGGCGTCGAGCCGTGCCCGGCCCGCGGTGTCGTCCGCCGGGAGGAGGTCGAGCGCGTCGCGGAGCGCCTCCCGCGCGGCGCCCAGGTCGCCGCTGCCCCGCAGCGCCGAGGCCAGCTCCACGAGCAGGTCGCGGCGGTCGGCGTCGTACCGCGCGCCGTCCGGGAGCAGTCGCAGCGCCGCGCGCAGCCAGCCGGCGGAGGCGCCCGGCGTCCGGTGGGCGATCGCCCTGCTTGCCTCGCGCAGCACCCCGGCCGCCTCGAGGTCGCCCCGGCGGGCGGCGTGCTCCACGTGGTGCGCCCGCTCGGGGGCGGGCGCGCCACGGGCGGCGAGGGCGTCGGCGGCGGCCTGGTGAGCGGCGATCCGCCAGCCGCCCTTCGCGCCCTCGTAGACGGCGCGCCAGACGAGCGGGTGCCGGAAGGAGAATCGCCGCGGCACCTCCGTGGGCCTGATCAGCTCGCGGTCGAGCAGGTCGTCGAGCGTGCGCAGGACCTCGTGCTCGTCCACGCCCGCGATCTCCGCGACGAGGTCGGGCTCGAAGCGCTCGCCGGCCACGGCGGCGGCTTCGAGGAGCCGCCGAGCCGGTTCCGGGAGCGCGCCTATCTCCTCTGCCAGCGCCGCCGAGATGGCCGGCGGCAGCTCGAGCTCCGTGAGCTCCGGTGCGGCGCCCTCGCTCAGCTCGGGGTCCGCGGCGGTGCGCACGAGCTGGTCCATGTAGAACGGGTTGCCGCCGCTCACCTCGTAGACCCAGCGGCGCAGGCGCGGCTCGAGGCGTCCGGCGAGGAGCCGCTCGGCGTCGCTCTCGCCCAGCGGCCCGAGGCGCAGCCGGTGCGCCCCGCGCCGCCGCTCCACGGCGCCCAGCGCAGCGTCGAGCGGCGCCGGCGCCTGCCCGGAGCGCCCCGCGAGCGCAAGCGCGACTCGCGCCCGAGGCGGCTTCTGTAGCAGCGCCGCCATCAGCTCCGCGGAGGCGTCGTCGGCCCACTGCAGGTCGTCGATGGCCACGACGAGCGGCCGCGGCTCGGCGAGTCGCTCGAGCAGCTCGCGAACGGCGCGGTATGCGCGGTAACGCTCGTCGTGGACGCCGGTGAGCGGGGTGCGCTCGGTGCGCAGCGACGGGAAGATCGACCCGAGCTCGTCGCGCAGCTCGCCCTCCGGCAGCCTGAGCCGCTCGGGATCGAGCGTGGCCAGATACGAGTCGAGCGCGTCCACCACCGGCGCGAATGGCACGCTTCGCTCGAACTCCGCCGCGACGCCGCGCAGCACCAGGTGCTCGCGGGCCTCGGCGCGCTCGCAGAGCTCGTCGAGCAGCCGCGTCTTACCGATGCCCGCCTCGCCGGAGATCTCGATCAGCCGCGGGCCGGGGCGCTCCACGAGCCCGTCGAGCGTGCGCTCGAGCCGTGCCAGCTCGTCCTCGCGGCCTACTATGAGCTGCGCCGTCGCCGCCAAGCGTCCTCCGGCCTAGTCTAGGCGCGCTCCGGGCGGTGCGGGCGAGCCGCGACGAGGTACAGGAGCCCGGTGGACGCGATCACCGCGAGCACGAGCGGCGCCGCCCACACCTGGTAGAAGGGCGCGCCGGGCGGCGCGAGCGCCTCGCGCGGCCAGGCGATGTTGACCGTCTCGAAGCCGAGCCATGCGACCGCAAGCGCGTTGACGACCATGCCCGCCCGCCCGAGCTGCACCCGTCCCCGAGGCCGCCAGGTGCCTCGCACGCGCGCAACGAGCGCCGCCAGTGCGACGAGGAGGAAGGCCATGTAGATCGCGGCGGTGCCGAAGACGATCAGGGTCCCGATGGCGGTCGAGTCGAGGCCGAGCAGCAGCCCCGCGCACGCCACGACCGCCGTCGCCGCGACGCCGCCGATGGGTGTGCCGCGCCGATCGACACGCCGAAGCACGCCGGAAGCAGGCAGCACGCCGTCGCGCGCCATGGAGTAGATCGTGCGCGCGGTGAGCGATTGCGCCGCCATGCCGCAGCTCAAGAACGCGACCAGCACGACCGCGGCGAACGGCTTGGCCGACCACGATCCGAAGGAGCCGACCACCGCCGTGGTGACCGGGTCTGCGTCGTCGCCGCGGACGATCGCCCCCGGGTCGGGGTGGGCTAGTTCCGCGGCGACGGCGTTCAGGACCACGAGGACCGCCACCGCAAGCATCGCGATCCAGACCGCGCGCGGCACGTGACGCGCCGCGTCGCGCGTCTCCTCCGCGCCGGCCACGCAGGCGTCGAACCCGATGAAGACCCAGCCGCCCACCGCGAGGGCGGCGAGCAGGCCCGCGCCGACCGATCCCGAGAGGGCCTCCGCGCCGAGCGTGTCGGTGAGGATCGAGAGGTCCTGCTCGCGGAAGACGAGGAGCAGCGCGAGGCCGATGCCGACCAGCGCGGCGACCTCGGCCGCTACGCCGGCCTGGACGGCGCGCTTCAGGACGCGGATGCCGAGCGAGCCGACCAGCGCGCAGACGACGACCAGCACGATGCCGGTCGCCACGAGGGTGCGCGGGCTCGGGTCGATGTCGAGCAGGGCGAGTGCCCACGGCGCACCCAGGTAGGCGATCGTCGTGTTCGCGACGGCGTAGGCCGAAACCGCGACCCAGCCGTTGAACCAGCCGTACGCGCCGCCGAGCAGGCGGCGGCTCCACTGGTAGGGGCCTCCCGTCAGGGGGAACTCGGCGGCGAGCTCCGAGTACACCGCGAGGAGCAGGCACTGGCCGAGAAGAGCGACCGGCAGGACCCATACCCAGGCGGGCCCTGCCACGAGCGTCCCGACGAGCACGACCGCGTACAGCCCCACGACCGGCGAGATCGTCGCGAACCCCAGCGCGACGTTCTCGAACCCGTGCAGGTCGCGGCGGAGCTCCTGCTCGTAGCCCAGCTCGCGGAGCCGCAGCGCGTCCTTGTCGAGGTCGGTGTGCGAGCCAGGTCCCTTCGGCGGAGCGAGCGTACACCGGCGCCGGCCCCGCCGCCAGGCGGCGGGGCCGGCACGTCGGAGCACTATCGGCGTGCCGGGAGGATCCGCAGCCTCCGCTCGGAGACGCGCGCCGCCGAGCCGGCGTCGCGCGCGCTCACGAGGGCGCGCACGCGCAGCCCTGCGACGGGCATCCCCGTGCGGACGCGGCGCGTGACCCGGACCTTGACGCGCACGGTCTGGCCCGCCGGGACGGCGAAGCTGCGACGGCCCAGCGTGCTGCCCTTCCGCTTCAGCCGGAGCGTCCCGGTGCACCGCTCCCTCGCGGTCGCGGGACAGCTGACCCGCAGGCGGGCCACGCCGGCGCTCGTGAGCCGGAGGCGGCTGGGCCGGATCTCCACGCGCGGGCCGGATCCCGGCTGAGCCGGCTGCGTACTGCCCGTGTCGGCCGGCGGGGTCACGGGCGGGTCGGCAGGCGGGTCGGCCGGCGGCGCGAGGTTCGTCTCGCATGCCGTCAGCAGATCGAGCGCGTCGGCCTCGAACAGGTCGATCTCCGCGCCGCAATCCACCACGTCCAGGGCGCCGTCGTTGGTGCGCAGCGTGTCTATGTCGGCCTCGCCCATGAGCTCGTCCATGCCGCCGTTGCCGATGATCTCGTCGTTTCCGGCGCCGCCCCGGATGAGGTTCGGGGCGTCGTTGCCGACGAGCAGGTCGGAGCCGAAGCCGCCATAGATGGCCTCGACGTCCGCGGCCACGCGGTCGTTCTCGCCCTCGGCGCCGTCGTCCTGGTCGCCCTCGAGGTCGACGGCCACGGGCTGGACCTCGCTCCCGTACCCCGCGACGTCCGCGCCCGGGCCTCCGAGCTGGGAGTCCGCACCGGCGCCCCCACTGAGGAGATCGTTGTTCTCGTCGCCGGACAGCAGGTCGTTCCCGGCCTGGCCACGGAGGTCGTCCTCACCGAACGATCCGTACAGGCCATCGTTGCCGCCCCCGCCCTGGATCAGGTCGTTGCCGCTCCCGCCGGCGAGCGTGATGTCGTTGCCGCCGCCGCCGATGAGGTTGTCGCTGTCGCCCATGCCATAGAGCGAGTTGGCGTAGTTGCCCTGCTGGGCCTCGATGTGGTCGACCCAGTCGGTCCCGCGGATGTTCTCGACATCGGTCTGGACGTCGTCGCCCTCGCCCGGCGCGCCGTCGTTCGCGACGCCGTCGATGCTCACATTCACGCCGGAGATCCGGCCCCAGTAGTCGACCATGTCCACGCCGTCGCCGCCGGACATCGCGTCGCCGCCGTTCGAGCCGCCGATAAGGGTGTCGCCGCCCTGCTCGCCGTTCAGGTCGTCGGCGTTGTTGCCGCCGTCGAGCTTGTCGGCGCCGCCGCGGCCGCTGATCACATCCTCGCCGCCGTGTCCGAAGAGCTGGTCCGGGTTGTCCGTGCCGATCAGCTGGTCGTCGCCCTGGCCCGCATGGAACACATTCGACGCGGCGCCCTCGCCGGTGACGAGCATGTCCTGGAGGCTGCCCTGCGCGGCGAGCTCGTTCGTCCCGTCGAGCAACTCGATCAGGGTGCCGGAGAGGCCGACCTTCGAGCAGGTCCGGGCCGTGGTGTCACCCGGCGCGCCCGGCTTGCCCTGCGAGCAGGCGCCGCCCACCGGGACGACGTCGTCGAAGACGATCTCGTCTCCGACGTCCTGGACCGTGAGGTGGTTGTTCTCACCGGCCACGGCGTCGTAGAAGATGTAGTAGTAAGGGCTGCCCCCGACGTCGGTCCCCGAGTAGGTCGAGACCGACGCGGCCTGGGCGGACCCTGCGCCCACGGTCGCGAGCACGGCCAGGGCGGCCGTCAGTACAGGTATGCGGCGCACTTTTGCTCCCTTCCAGCTCCGTTCAGCATTGGAGTGGATGGTCGGCACGGTCCACCGCGGCCACATCGGGGATTGGCCCTGAACGAACCCCTGAACGGCCCCCTACGTCACAACTGCGTGCCGGGGCTTGTCTACGAGGTGAGACGCAATCGAGCCAAGGAGACAAGAGATGGAGCCGAGCACGAAGATCGCGGTGTCGGGAGCGACCGGGCGGGTGGGCCGGCCGGTCGTGGACATCCTGGAATCACGCGGCCACGAGGTCGTGCCAATCGCCCGCTCGCTGGGCGTCGACGTGATCACGGGCGAGGGGCTCGACCGGGCCCTCACCGGCGTCCACACGATCATCGACGTCGCCACCGGGCCCTCGCCGGACCAGCAGGCCGCGACGGAGTTCTTCACGACCTCCACCCGCAACCTGCAGGAGGCCGGCCGGCGGGCCGGCGTGCGGCGCCTGGTCGTCGTGTCGATCATCGGGATCGAGAAGTTCAGCGGCGGCTACAACGCGGCCAAGGTCGCGCACGAGCAGGCCGCCCTGGCGGGGCCGATTCCGGCGCGCATCGTCCGCGCGGCCCAGTTCCACGAGTTCGTGGAGGAGCTGATGCGGTGGGGCACGCAGGGCGACGTGAGCTACGTCTGGAGGATGCGCACCCAGCTCGTGTCGGCGCGGACGGTCGCGGAGGAGCTGGTCGACCTCGCCACCGCCCCGGACGCCGAGTTCGACGCGGCCGAGACCACGGAGGTCGCCGGCCCGCGCGAGGAGTGGCTCGTGGAGGCGGCCCGCCTCGTGGCCGCCCGGCGCGGCGACGACCTGCGGGTCGAAGAGGCGCCGCTCGACCCCTCCGACCCCGACAGCGAGCGCTACGCGAACGGCGCCGCACTGCCCGGACCGGGCGCCAAGCTGGCCGGCCCGACCTTCGAGGAGTGGCTGGAGGGCGCGATGGTGCGGTAGACCAGGAGCGGGAGCTTGAAGCGGACGACGGGCCTCGAACCCGCGACCTTCGGCTTGGGAAGCCGACGCTCTACCAACTGAGCTACGTCCGCGTGGCGGCTGTGCGCCAGGGGCCGAGTGTAGCCCTATCTATGGTTCAGATCGGCCTATGCGCAGGGTCCTCTCCCCCGTTCCGATCGCCGTTCTCGCCGTCCTCGCCGGGCTTGTCGGGCTGCTGGCCTACGGGCTCGTTCAGACGGACCCGGATCGCAGCGTCGATCGCGCTCTCGCGGCCGGCGAGCGGGAGGAGGCGCCCGAGCTCGAGCTACCGAAGCTCGGCGGTGCCGGCATCGGGTCGCTCGCCGACTATCGCGGCCAGGTGGTCGTACTCAACTTCTGGGCCTCGTGGTGCAAGCCGTGCAAGGAGGAGTCGCCGCTGCTCGAGCGCTGGCACCAGAGGATGAAGTCGCGTGGGGGGCTCGTGCTCGGCGTCGACATGCTCGACGTGACCGCGCACGCCGAGGAGTTCATCGAGGAGTACGGCCTCACCTACCCGATGCTCAAGGACAAGGACGGCGAGGGGCTCGAGCGCTACGGCGTGGTCCAGTATCCCGAGACGTTCGCCATCGACCGCCAGGGGCGCATCGCCGCCGCCCAGCGCGGCCCCGTCGACGAAGCCTGGCTGAAGGCCAACGTCGAGCCGCTGCTATGAGGGCGCTCGCGATCGCCCTCGCCGCCCTGCTCCTGCTGCCGGCCGCCGCGGCAGCCCAGGACTGCCCGCAGACCAGCCTCGCGGACGTCGAGGACGAGGTCATGTGCCCGGTCTGCGGCACGCCGCTCGGCCTCGCCAGCGAGGCGCCGCAGGCCGAGCGCGAGCGCGAGTACATCCAGGAGCTGATCGCCCGCTGCAAGTCGAAGGACGAGGTGAAGCAGGCGCTCGTCGCGGAGTTCGGCGAGAGCGTCCTCGCGCTGCCCGGCGACCAGGGCGACGACGACCTCGGCGATGTGCTGGTCTACGCGGTGCCGGCCGTGGGCATCCTGGTGGCGAGCGCGGGCATCGCGTTCGCGGTGGTTCGCTGGCGGCGCCGCGCCCGCACGGGCAGTGAGCCCGGCGGCCCGGCCATGGCCGGCGCCGACGGCTCCCGCCTCGAGGACGACATGGACCGGTACGAGCTGTGATCGGGCAGGACACCGTCGACGCGACCGTGTTCGCCGCCTTCGCGGTCGGCTTCGTCTCGTTCGTATCCCCCTGCGTCCTGCCGCTCGTGCCCGGCTACCTGTCGACGATCTCGGGCGTCTCGTTCGCGGACATCCAGGAGGGCCGCGGGAAGCGCAAGGTGCTCGGCCCGGCGGTGCTGTTCTGCCTCGCGTTCACTGCGATGTTCGTCGCGCTCGGCATGACCGCCACCGGCCTCGGCCAGGTGCTCCAGGACAATCGCGCGATCCTCCGCCAGATCTCCGGCGTGATCATCGCGCTGCTCGGTGTGCTCTTCATCGCGACGCTGTTCGTTCCGAGGCTGAACCGCCAGTGGCGCCCGGAGGAGCTGATGCGCCGCGCCCACACCGGCGGCCCGATCATTGCGGGGCTCGCGTTCGCGGTCGCCTGGCTGCCGTGCACCGGTCCGACGCTCGGCGCGATCCTCACCGCCGCGTCGCAGGAGTCGACGGTGGGCGAGGGCGGCGTGCTGCTCGCCTTCTACGCGCTCGGCCTCGCGGTGCCGTTCATCCTGAGCGCGCTCGCCTTCACGACCTTCTCCGGCGTCTTCAGGTTCTTCCGGGACCACTACACCGCGATCACGGTGGTCTCGGGCGTGATCCTGGTGGTGATGGGCGTCCTGCTGTTCACGAACGAGCTCACCAGGCTGAACGCCGAGGCACTGCGCGTGATGGACGACCTCAACCTGAACTTCTTCAGCGAGATCTAGCGGCGGCCGGCGTCCGCACCGCGTCCGCCAGCACCGCCGCGGCCGCCAGACACGCCACCACAAGCGCGAGCGCGGCGCGCAGCCCGACGAGCTCCGCGAGGCCGCCGATCGCCGGCGGGCCCGCGATGAAGCCCACGTAGGCCATCGCCGAGACGGCCGCCACGGCAGGGCCGGCGCTGTCGCCGCGCTCGGCGGCCGCGCGCAGCGCGAGCGGGAACAGCGCGGCCAGCCCGACACCGGCCAGCGCGAACCCGGCGATGGCGATCAGGGGCGAGTCGGCGAGCAGCGCGATGCCGATCGCAACGGCCGCGAGCGAAGCCCCTCCGCGCGCCAGCCGGACCGTGCCGAGAAGCGCGCTCAGCCGGTCGCCCGTGAGCCTGCCGATCCCCATGCCGAGCGAGAACGCGGCGAGGCTTGCCGCCGCGGTGCCCTCGCCGGCGCCCACCTCCCCCTCCAGGTACACGGCGGACCAGTTCGAGACGGCGCCCTCGGCCAGTACGGCGCAGATCGCGAACACGCCCACGAGGGCGAGCGCGCGCGTGGGCCGAGCGAAGCGAGGCCCCTCGGGCGCCGCGTCGGCGCCGGGTGGGAGCAGCAGCGCCCGCAGGACGAGGGCGAGCGTCGCGCCGGCCGCGGCCACGACGGCGAAGTGCGAGACCACCCCCACGCCCGCGTCCGCAACGAGCCCGCCGGCCGCGGCGCCCGCGAGCGCACCGAACGAGAATGCCGCGTGGAGGCCCGACAGGATCGGCCGCTCGATACGCCGCTCGATCGTGAGGCCGTGGACGTTCATCGCCACGTCGAGCGGCCCGCTCGCCACGCCGATCAGGAACATCGAGGCCGCCAGCGCGCCGAACGACGTCGACAGGGCGACAGGCATGAGGCCCAGCGCGTACCCCAGCGCCCCGCCGAGGACGACCGGCCGGCTGCCGAAGCGGCTCACGAGCGCGCCCGCCACGAGCTGCACGCTGAGAAGCCCGATCATCGCGCACAGCAGGGCGAGCCCGAGCTGCCCCTCGCTGATCCCGGTGCGCTCCTGGATCGCGGGCAGCCGCGCGGAGAAGGTCGCGAACAGCGACCCGTTCAGGGCGAAGACGGCGGTGATCGCGAAGCGGGCGCGGTGCACCCGCGCGAAGCTATCGAGCGCTGCGCCTCAGGAACGGCACCACGGTCCTGAGGAAGCGGTTCGTCCGGGGAGCGGCGGAGAGCGGGTCGAGGTGGCTCGCGCGGCGGTCGTCCACGACGCGCAGGCTCGGGATCGGCGCCCGCGCCGCCAGTCGGCGGGCGCCGCGGGCCACACCCCCCTCGGTGAGGTCGGTCGAGTAGGCGTAGAGCGGGACGTCGATCTCGTTGCCGTGCATGAGCCGCAGGCCGAGGAAGCGCGCGGCAGGCGTCTGCCGCAGCGGGCTCGCGGCGTCTATGTCGAGGCGGAGCCGGTTGGGGTAGTACCACTCGAGCGCGTTGGGAGCGTCCGCCGCCCAGGCCCTCGCGTGGCGGCGGATCGGCGTGTGCTCACCGTCGAGCCAGCCGCGCGGGTCACCGCTGTCGGCCAGCCGCCCGGCGCGGATGTGAATCAGGCCGAGCGAGTCGGGCGAGGTGTCCTCGTCCAGCGCGAAGCCGAGTTGCGCCTCGTTCGTGGCGCGAACCGGAGGCTTCAGGTAGTCCGGCAGGAACTGGTACTGCTGGATCACAGACGGCTCGTCGGGATGTTCGAGCGCCCACAGCGCCGCTGTCTGGGCGAGCAGGCTGTTGCCCTCGGGCAGGCCGAGGCCGAGGATGTCGAGGAACACATCGCCGCGGCGGATGGCCGCCAGGTCACGCCTCGCACGAGCGAGGTCCGCGGAGCGGAAGCTCCCGAGCAGGCCGCCGTCGATCAGGACCAGGCCGTCGAGATCGCGGTACCCCGGCCGCCCCCCGAAGTCCCAGGCCGCGTACGCCACGGCGGTCGACGCCCCCGCGGAGTGGCCGCCGAGGATGACCCGCCTGCCACCCGCCCGTGCGCGCCGCACGACGCTGCGGAGATCGGCAAGCTGGAGCTTCAGGCCCCAGTTGGCCACGAACGGGACATCCGTCCCGTTCACGCGCTCGTACTGGAATCCGAGGTAGTAGTCCTGCGCCCGCTGCGGGTCGCCCGTGCGGAACACCGAGGTGTCCTCGAACGCCTGCTGGCGCCGGTCGAGGATCCAGACCTGCGTGCGCGGCACCCGCCTGACGATGTCGCGCGCCACCGGCACGACGCCACCCGCGCCGCCGTTCGTGCCCGGGACGAGAACGAGCACGCTCCTCGCACCCGCCGGCCCGAGCTGCTTGACGAACACCCTGTCGTACTGCGCCGGCCCGGGCCCGGGCGGCACCTTCATCGGCACGTAGCGGTCCCGCGCCGCGGCGGGCGCGGCGGGGACCAGCAGGGCGAGGACGAGGGCGAGTCCGAGACGGCGCACGAGGCCGAGGAGCCTACATCGACTCCGGGGCGTCGACCCCGAGCAGGTCCAGCGCCTGTGCCAGCACACGCTTCGTCATGACACAGGTCGCGATGCGCACGTTCTCGTCACCGCCCTCCTCGGCCGCTCCCACGACCCGGCAGTCGCGGTAGAAGGCCGAGAAGTCCTGGGCGGTCTCGGTCGCGTAGGTGGCGATCCGGTAGGGCGCCCTGCGCTCGCCGGCCTCGCGAATCTCCGACGGCAGCTCGAGCAGCCGCTTCACCAGCGCGCGCGCCGAGGGGTGCATCTGCTCGGAGCTCCCGCGGAGGTCGGCCGCGAGCGCCTCCTCGACCCGCGCCTCACCGGCCTTCCGCAGGATCGACGCGATCCGCGCGTGTGCGTACTGCACGTAGTAGACCGGGTTGTCCTGCGACTGGCTCCGCGCCAGGTCGAGGTCGATCTCGAGCATCGAGTCGTGGCTCCGCGAGGCGAGGAACCAGCGCGCGGCATCCACGCCGATGTCGGCGACCAGGTCGTCGAGTGTCACGATCGCGCCGGCACGCTTCGACATCGTCACCTGCTCGCCGCTCTCGGCCAGCTTGACGAGCTGCATGATCAGGATCTCGAAGGCCTCCGGATCCCCTCCGAGCGCGTCCCAGGCGATCCGCATCCGCGTGATGTGGCCGTGGTGGTCCGCGCCCCACATCGCAATCGCCTTGTCGTAGCCGCGGCTGAGCTTGTCGAAGTGGTAGGCGACGTCGACCGCGAAGTACGTCCACTCGCCGTTGGAGCGGCGCAGCACGCGGTCCTTGTCGTCGCCGGAGGCGGTCGTGCGCAGCCAGAGCGCTCCCTCGTGCTCGTAGACGTTGTCGAGCTTTGCGACCGCGGCCGCCACCTCGCCCTTGTCGTGCAGGCTCCGCTCCGAGAAGAAGTTGTCCATGTGGACCCGGAAGCGCTCGAGCGAGTCCCGCACGCCCTCGACCATCAGCTCCACCCCGGCCGTGGCGAGCTCGTCTGGATCCGCGTCCGCAGCGCCCTCGATCCGCTCTGCGAGCTCGTTCACGTAGTCGCCCTGGTAGCCGTCCTCGGGCGGCTCCTCGCCGCGCGCCCGCGCCTGGATCGATTCGCCGAAGCGCCGCACCTGGCTGCCGGCATCGTTCACGTAGTACTCGCGCTCGACCCGGTGTCCGGCGCGCTGGAGGATCCGCGCGAGGGAGTCGCCGTAGGCGGCGTGGCGCGCCGAGGCGATCGTTATCGGGCCCGTGGGGTTGGCGCTGACGAACTCGACCTGGACGTGCTGGCCTTCCGTTCCAGCGCCGTACTCGTCACCCGCCTCCACCAGCGTCGCCAGCGTCTCGAGGTACCAGCGGTCCGCCATGAACAGGTTGAGGAAGCCCGGGCCGGCCACCTCCACGCGCTCGACCGCCTCGCCAAGGCGCTCGCCCAGCCGGTCGCCGAGCTTCTCGGCCACCGCGCGCGGCGGCTCGCCGAGCGAGGGCGCGAGCAGCATCGCCGCATTGGTCGAGTAGTCGCCGAAGTCCGCGCGCGCCGGCCGGTCGAGCCTCAGCCCCGCACGGCTGCCGTTGCCGCCCACGTCGGCGGCCGTCTCCTCGACCGCGGTCGTCAGGTGAGCGACGGGATCCATGCCCCTACTAATAGTGATACGGCTCGCGGGCGAGGATCTTGTGGGCCCGGTAGAGCTGCTCGAGCAGCACCACCCGGGCGAGCTGGTGGGGCAGCGTCATCCGGCCGAGCGAGAGCCGCGTGTCGCACTGGTCCAGGTCGAGGCCGCGCGGGCCGCCGATGATGAAGCAGAGGTCGCGCCCGTCCTGCCGCCGGTCCTCCAGCCAGCGGCTCAGCTCCATGGAGTCGAACTCGCGGCCGTCGCTCGCCAGCAGCACCAGATGGTCCCGTTCCGGGATGCGCTTCGGCACTCGCTCGTCCTCGCGCACCTCGATCAGCTCGAGTCGCGCGTGGCCCGCGATCAGCTTGCGGTAGTGCTCCACGTCGTCCTGGAAGGGCGGCCTCAGGCGCCCCACCGCGATCACCGAGATCCGCATGCGGGTGCGATACTACGCGCGTGCCCGAGGACGGCGAGCGCCACTTCAACATCCACACCGACCCGGAGACGATGGCAGGGCATTACGCCAACTTCGCCAACGTCTCCCACTCCGACTACGAGTTCACGCTGACGTTCGCCCGCGTGGACCACGAGGTGGAGGAGGGGGAGGTCCCGGGCGTAGTCGTCTCGCGGATCAACCTCTCGCCGCGCTTCATGCGCGAGCTGATCGACGCCATGGAGGACAACTTCTCCAAGTGGCGGACGCGCGAGGGCATCCGCGATCTGCCCGAGCTGGGCGAGCAGGACTAGCCCCGCAGGTATTCCTGGCAGATCCGGAGGGCGCCCTCGACGCTGTCCCAGTCGAG
>DASSVP010000207.1:0-12352 GCA_035705985.1 Thermoleophilaceae bacterium | reverse complement strand
TGGTCGCTGCTCCGCTGCGGCCGCCGATCTCGTTCGACAGCACGAGCACCTTTCTGATCCAGATCGCCAACGACGGCCGCCTTGGGCGCCTGCTGCCGCTCTACTTCGTGCTCGCCGCCGCGGCGCTCGCGCTCGGCTGGCGGACGCTCCGCCACGGCGAGGTGCGCGCGCTGCCCAGGACCGTCGCCCTTCCCGCCGCTGCGTTCTTCGCGTTCGCCTGCTGCTCGCTCCTGTGGGCGGACGACGTGGAGGCCGGCGCGAACATGCTGCTCTTCTTCACGCTGCCGTTCGTGGTGCTGGTGGCCACCGTCGCGCGCGCGGAGTTTCCGGCCTGGGCGCCGCGCGCGCTCGCCTCGACGGCGCTCGCGCTCGCCTCCGTGTTCGCCGCGGTAGGGCTCTGGCAGGCCGCCACGCACGAGCTGTTCTTCTACGCGCCGAACCTCACGACCTCGAACGCGAACACGGACTACTTCCGCGTGACCTCGCTGTTCGGCGACCCGAGCCTCTACGGCCGGCACGTGGTGCTCGGGATCGGCGTGGCGCTGGCCCTGCTTGCGACGGGCCGCTGGCGCACCTGGCCGCTGATCGGGCTGCTCGCGCTGATGTGGGCGGGTCTCCTGTTCTCGTACTCGCAGTCGAGCATGGCGGCGCTGCTGGTGATCACGCTGGTCCTCGCGGTCGCCACGGGCGACCGGCGCGTGCGCCGAGCGGTGGCGCTCCTCGCGCTGGGGGCGGTGGTCGCCGCCGGCGCCTACGTGGCGGTGCAGGTGGCCGACGGGCGCTCGCTGAACAGGATCACCAGCGATCGCACCGAACGCGTGGAGGACGCCGTGCGAGTGATCGAGGAGCATCCCATAGTGGGTGTCGGCATCGGCGGGCAGCCGCGCGCGAGCCGGCGCATCGTGAGGAGCGACCGGCCGACGCCGAACTTCGTCTCGCACACCACGCCGCTGACGGTGTTCGCCGAGCTCGGTGTCGTGGGGCTGCTCCTCTACGCCTGGCTGCTCGTGGGCGGCATGGGGCTGATCCTCCAGCTGAGACGCCGGAACGAGCCGCTCGCGCTCGCGCTCGGCGCCGCGCTGGTCGGGCTGTTCGTGCACGCGCTCTTCTACAGCGGGTTCCTCGAGGACCCGCTCACCTGGCTGGTGCTGGCGATCGCCGCCGCCTACTGCATCGGAGTCCCCAAGCCGCAGCGCTCGAGGGCCGCCACGTGAGCGAGCGCGCCGCCTGGATCCTCACCGGGATCCTGTTCGGGCTGATCGCCATCACGCTTCCCGAGCTCGGCTCGGACCCCTGGCGCTTCCGGCCGGGCCCGATCGAGGCGGGGGGGCCGCTGGCACCGCTGGTTCGCGCGGCGGGGGAGGAGCACGACCTCGGCGTGGCGCGCTCCGCGGCGTTCCTCGCCGCGCTCCTCTGCGGCGCGTTCGCCGCCTACCTGCTCGCACGGCGCCCGGCCACCCTGCCGCGCGCGACCGGGATCGCGCTCGTACTGGCCGTGGGCGTGCTCCTCGCCGCGCCGCTCACGCTCCTCGAGCTCGGCCTTCGCGACTCCACCGCGCCCTGGTTCTTCACGAACGACTCGACCTACCAGGCCGAGCTCGGCGGCGAGCTGCTGCTGTACCTCGACACCCCGTACGGCCACGACTACCGCGAGTCGGGACTCGAGCGCTTCTACACGCGCGACGGTACGGTCTCCGAGCGCGTGCGGGAGCGCGAGGTCGCGCTCGAGCACTTCGCCTACTTCCCCGGCGTGCCCGTGACCGCGGCCGTCTGGCGCCTCCTGCCCGAGCCGTTCGACGACATACGCCTGCTGATCCTGCTGTGCACGCTCGCGATGCTGCCCGCGGCGCTCCTGTTCCGAGGGCCGATCGGGTGGCGGCTCGCTCTCGGCGCGGTGCTCGTGTGCAACCCGATCCTCGTGCGCTCGGCCTGGTTCGGGCAAAACGACGCACCGAGTCTCCTGCTGCTCGTGGTGGCTTTCGCGCTCGTCACGCGCCGCCGCTTCGTCTGGGCGGCCGCCGCGCTCGCCGGCGCGGTGCTGCTGAAGCAGTTCGCCATCGTGGCTCTCCCCTTCATGGCCCTGATGATCCCGCGCGACGACTGGAAGAGCGCGGGCCTCGCCTTCGGCGGGGTCCTCGCCGCGGGCATCCTCCCGTTCTTTCTGGCCGACCCAGCCGCCTTCTGGGACGACACGGTCAAGTACGGCGCGGGCACGTACAAGATCGTGGGCTATGGGCTGTCGTCGATCCTCGTGGAGCTGGGGGCGCTGGAGGACCGCGAGGGCTCCTACCCGTTCGTGATCATCGCGCTGCTCACCTGGCTGCCGCTCACCGTATGGCTGCTCCTGGTCCAGCGCCGAAGCGGCCGGCTGTGGGTGGGCGCGGCGGCCTTCGCGATCTCGATCCTGTGGCTGATGTTCATCGGCCGCACCTTCAACAACTACTACCTCGTGTGGCCGATGACGGGGGCGATCGCGGCCGGCCTGATCGCGTTAGGGTCGCCCCGTGCTCCTGCACGACGGTGATCCCGGCCGCCGGGTGGTCCTGCTTCCCGGGGCCCGCTACCTGAGCCAGGCGCCGCTGCTCTGGTTCGCCCGCGAGGCGGCGCAGGCGCACGGATGGTCGGTCGCGGAGCTGGACGAGACCGCGCCCGAGGACCGGGATCCCTTCGAGTGGATGCCCGCGCGCGCGAGGCAGGTGCTCGACGAGACGGACGCCGGGCTCGTATGCGTGGTGGGCAAATCGCTCGGGAGCCTCGCCGCGCCGCTCGTGGCCGACCGCGGCCTGCCGGCCGTCTGGCTGACGCCCCTGCTCGTGCGGCCGGAGGTGGTGGACGCCCTGGCCCGCTCGGCGGCGCCCGCGCTCGCCATCGGCAGCCCCGACGACCCCACGTGGGGCGACGGGACCCTTCCCGAGAACCCCGCCCTCGAGACGCTCGAGCTACCGGGCCTCGACCACTCGCTTCAGGTCAGCGGCGATCCTCGCGCCTCTCTCGACGCTCTCGGGCTTGTGCTCGAGCGCGTTGGCGCTTTTCTCGGCGCGCTGCCTGGCGCTTCGCCGCGCGTGCCTCCCTCAGATAGTCCTTGACCGCCTTCGAGCCCCTCGGGGCGAGCGCGAACTGGTGCGCGCGGCCGGTGATGTAGATCCGCTCGCCGTCCGCCACCACCGGATTCGCGTACTTGCCGCCGTTGAAGCGCCAGACCTCCTTGCCGTCGCGGGCCCTCACAGCGTGGGTGGAGTCTGTCCCGCCGGCCACGGCGCGCTGCGCCTCCGACCCGCAGGTCGAGCAGATCGCGTAGTAGACGAGACCGTTCATCACCGTCGGGGCGGCGTGGACGGTGCCGCCGGCGTTTCGCTGCCACACGACGTCGCCCGTGGCGGCGTCGAGGGCGTAGAACTGGCCGTCGTACGTCCCGACGAAGACCTTGCGGCGGTACACCGCGGCCGCGCCGTAGATGTAGCTGCCGAGCGGCCGCGCCCAGAGCAGCTTGCCGCTTCGCGCGCCGTACACGTACATCGTGCCGTCGGTGTTCCCGATGTACACCCGTCCGTAGGCGACCGTCGGGGTGGCGTACCAGAACTCGCCCGAGCCGGAGCGCGCGCTCCAGAGCAGCTTGCCGGTCTTCGCGCTGAGCGAATAGAGCGTGCCGCTGTCGGACCCGATGAAGATCCGCCGCTTCCACCAGGCCGCCGACGTGTTGATCTCGTTGTCGCCCTCGAAGCGCCAGATGCGCCTACCCGTCTTCGCGTTGAGCGCGTGCACGCCGTGGTCCCAGGAGCCGAAGAACAGGCGCTTCCCGTGGAGCAGCGGCGACGACTCGACGGGTGCGGTCTTGTAGCGCCACCGCTCGTGCCCGTTGTCCGCGTCCCAGGCCGCGACGAAGCCGTCCGCGCCCGACTGGCCCTGGAGGCACTCCACCTTGTGCATGTACGAGACGTAGACGACGCCCTTTCCGATCGTCGGGGAGGAGGCCGCGCAGCGGCCGTTGCTCCGCTTCCAGTCCGGCTTGCCGGTCTTCGCGTCGAGGGCGAAGAAGAGGCCCTTCTGCTGGGCGAGGTAGACGCGCCCGTACCCGACCGTCGGCGGGAACTCGAGCGTGTCGTGCGCGTCGATCGTCCAGAGGCGCTTGTAGGGCGGCCGGTGCTTGTACGGCGAGATGTGCTGGCGCGCGTTGTCGTAGCCGTAGGTCGGCCAGGGGCGCTTGTTCTCCTTCTTCGGAGGCGGCTTGGGCTCGGGCTCCTCGGTCGTCACGAACTCCTCGGTGGCGGAGCCGCGCTTCTCGGGCGGATCGTTCTGGCCGCGGAGGTACAGGCCGATCGCGACCGCCAGGACGATCACGAGCAGCCCGCCCCCCACCAGCACGCGTCGTCGGGTCACGGCCCGGAGAATGGCAAACGCGTCACGGGGGACCTCCCTGGGACAGCATCCGCCAGATGCGCTTTGTCACTTGCGGGAGCTCGAGGCTGAGCGCCGACTCCTCCAGCTCGCGCGCCCACTGCGGGGTGCCCGCGCGCAGCACGATCCCGCCCCCCAGGCCGATCGCGAGCAGAGCCGGCTGGCCGGCGTCACGGCCCGCCGCCGTGATGCGCCGCCCCGAGCGCGGAAGGTCGAGCGAGTTCTCGAACACGGTGAACTCGCCCACGAAGCCGGACACCCCCTCGAACAGGCCGAGGCCGTCCTCGAAGACCGTGAGCGGGGCGGTGCTCGTGCGCACCAGCTCGGTGCGCTCGCCGAACGCGTTCTGGCGCCTCGGCGGCGACGGCCCGCTCATGACTTCGCCGCGAAGGGCCACCTCGCGCCGGAAGGAGTCCGCGCCGAAGGCGGCGACGCGGCCGCCGTCTGCCACGTAGTCACGCAGGCGCTTCATCAGCTCCCCGGGCAGCCACAGCTCACTGCCGGCGAATGCCACCCCCGGGGCGTTGCCGAGCGCCGGGCCCTCGCGCCGCGCGAGCGCGAGGTCCGTGGTGAGGTCGTAGGGGAGCCGCTCGCGATCGAGCCAGCGGAGGAGCGGCGATACCTCGGCGGCGAAGCGCTTCGGTAGGCCGCCGTCTTCGAACGGGCGGTCGATCCGCACGGAGGCGGCGAACGGCAGGCGGTCCGCGAAGCCGTCGGCGTCATCGTCCACGCGGTTCAGCCCCTGCCAGGTGAGCGCGGGCAGCACCACGAGCGGGCGCGCCTCTCCGCGCGCGCTGCGCGGCGGCAGCCCGGCCACCGCGAGCGGCCAGACCGCGCGCTGCTCGCCCGCCCGGACGCGCACGATGTAGACCCCTGTGCGCATCTTGCGCGGGACGCGGATGCGGAAGCGGCCCGCCACGCGCCCGCCTCGCAGCACGGGCTTCGGGTCGCCGAGCCGGGACACCACCCAGTCGAAACTGCGGTCGACCGGGCCGACCTCGAGATGGGCGCGCTCACCCGCCGTCACCGCGGACAGCGGCCCACGCAGCGTGAAGTTCCGGACGGAGACACCGGTGCGGGCCCGCGCGACGGAGGGCCTGGGCACCGGAAGCGGCGCCTCGGTGACGTTCCCGGCGCGGTCGCGCACCGCGACCGTGAACGCGTAGTCGCCCTCGGGCGCCGGCTCGGTCCGCTCCGGTCCGGCACTCACCTGGCCGTCCCAAACGCCCGTCCGGTCGCGGCTCCCGCGGAAGCGCCGCACGATGCGCGGCTCGCCCTCGCCCGTCCGGAAGACGCGGAACACCGGCGCCTTGTTCTTCGGCCCCCGGTAGCGCAGGCGCACGCTCGGCGCGGACCCCGGCGCCTCCGTCGAGATCAGCGACGGCTCCGCGGACAGCAGCGTCACGCGTGGGGGCTGCCGGTCCACGGTTATCTTCTTCACCGAATCGATCACGCGGCCCTCGTCGCGGCGCACCACCCGCATCCTGTAGGTCCCGTCCCGGACCGGCTCGCCGTCGTCGTCGCGCCCGTCCCAGCCGAAGCGCGGCTTCGTGTCGCCCTCCACGCGGCGCCCGTCCACGATGCGGCGCACCTCGTGTCCCTCCGCGTCGATGACGCTGAAGGTCACGCTGGCGGAGCGCGAGATGTCGAAGCCCACCCGCGTCGTGTCGCGGTAGTCGTCGTCGTTCGGCGAGAAGTGCGCCGGCTTGGTCGCGAAGCGCAGCACGAGCGACGCCTCGCCCTTGAGCTGCTGCGTGAGGAGGAACGCGCCGATGGTCGCGACCACGAGCAACGCGAACACCGCCCGGACGAGTGGGCGGGTCATCGGAGGCGGAGCCACGTCATCGAGTGCCGGACCCTAGAGAATGCCCTGCGTGCGAGTGCACCTGATCGACCCCTCCGGGGACGTGCTCCCCTACGACCACGCGCTTGCCGCCGCGCTAGCCCGCCGCGGCCTCGAGGTCGAGATCGTGACGTCGCGCTTCGTGCACGGACCGGCGCCCGAGCCCGAGGGCTACGAGGTGAGCGAGTCCTTCCACCGCCTGGCCACGCGCGCCGGTGCGCGAGCGCCGCGGCGACGGCGCCTGCTGAGGGCCGCGGAGCACGTGCCGGACATGCTGCGCTACCGCCGCCGCGCGGGCGCCGCGGACGTGCGCCACTTCCAGTGGCTTCCGGTCGAGCGGATCGACGCGCACCTGCTCCCGGCCGCGCGGCCGCGCGTGCTCACGATGCACAACGTGATCCGGCGCGAGGCGGTGGACGTGCGGCTCGCCGACAGGATGGACGCGGTGATCGTGCACACGCGCCACGGGGCGGAGCTGCTGGGCGGCGGCGAGCGCGTCCACGTGGTCCCGCACGGCGCCTTCGAGCACCTCGCGCACCAGCCGCACGAGCAGCCGCTGCCGTCCGAGCTTGCGGCGGTGGATGGCCCCGTGGTCCTCTACCTGGGGGTCATCCGCCCGTACAAGGGAGTCGACGTCCTGGTGGAGGCGTTCAACGAGGTCGAGGGCGCGGAGCTGTGGGTGGTCGGCCGGCCGCTCGGCGTCTCGGTCGAGGAGCTGCGCCTGCACGCCCCGCGCGATCGCGTCCGCGTCGTGGACCGATACGTGAGCGACGCGGAGCTGCCGGCACTGTTCCGGCGGGCGGACCTGCTCGTGCTGCCGCACCTGAACGTGGACGTGTCCGGCGTGCTGTTCGCGGGCCTTGCATTCGGCAAGGCGATGGTGCTGAGCGACGTGGGCGGCTTCCGCGAGCTGGTGGAGGACCACGGGGCAGGAAGGCTCGTGCCGGCCGGGGACTCGACGGCCCTCGGCGCGGCGATCGCCGAGCTGCTCGGTGATCCCGAGCAGCGCCGCCGTCTCGAGGAGGCCGCGCGCGCCGCCGCAGCCGGCCCGTTCTCGTGGGACCGCATCGCCGAGCAGACGGCCGCCGTCTACGAGAGGGTTCGCGCGTGAGGGTCGTCTACATGGCGAAGTGCAAGCGCTCCGCCGCACGGGCGCTCGAGTGGCTCGTGGCTGAGGGCGCCGACGTGGCGGCGGTCGTCGCGAGCGAGCCGGACCGCTTCACGCGGGAGGAGCAGCGCGTGGACCTGGTGGCGGAGCGCCACGGCCTGCCGCTGATGTCCCCGGAGGCGCTTCACGAGTCGCCGCCCAGCGGCGTGGAACTCGTGATCTCGTTCCTGTTCTGGAAGCGGATCCGCGAGCCGCTGCTGTCGCTCGGGCGCGTGGGCTGCCTCAACTTCCACCCCGCCCCGTTGCCCGACCTGCGCGGGCTCGGCGGCTACAACGTGGCGATCCTCGAGGGGAAGCGCGAGTGGGGCGTCTCGTGCCACTTCGTGGAGCCCGACTTCGACACGGGCGACATCGTGGAGACCGAGCGCTTCCCGCTCGACCCCGACACGGCCACCGCCTTCTCGCTCGACCTCGAGAGCCAGGAACGCCTCTATGGGCTGTTCACGAGGGTGCTCGCAAGCGCTATGGCGGGCGAGGAGCTTTCGCGCACGCCGCAGGGGGAGGGCCGCTACGTGGGCCGCGAGGAGTTCGAGGCGCTCCGCTGGGTCCGGCCGGGCGACGACCTGGACCGCAAGCTGCGTGCGTTCTGGTACCCGCCGCACCCGGGCGCGCTCGTGGAGGTGGACGGACGGCCGCTGACACTCGTCAGCGAGGATCTTCTTGCAGAGGCCGCGAAGGCCTACCGCGACTCGGGGCAGGTGCCGTAATCTCGTCAGATGACCTGCGCGTCGTGCGGAACCGAGAATCCGGCCGGCGCGCGCTTCTGCATGAGCTGCGGCGCCGCGCTCGAGCGCCGCTGCCCTAGCTGCGGCACGCCCGCGCCGGCGGAGGCGCGCTTTTGCATGAACTGCGGGTCGGCGCTCGACGGCGCAGGGCCGGCCGTCACCCCGCCCGCCCCGGCGCGCGCCGGCGCGGCGGCGCTGCCCGAAGAGCGGCGGCAGGTCACCGTGCTGTTCGCGGACCTCTCCGGCTACACCGCGTTCGCGGAGCGGATGGACCCGGAGGCCGTGAAGTCGCTGGTGGACCGGGCGCTGATGCGGCTCGGTCAGGAGGTCGAGCGCTACGGCGGCACCGTCGACAAGTACATCGGCGACAACGTGATGGCGATCTTCGGCGCGCCCGTGGCGCACGAGGACGACGCCGAACGCGCGGTGCGCGCCGGCCTCGGCATGCAGGCTGCGATGGGCGAGGTGAACGACGGCCTCCCGGACGGCGCGCACTTCGCGCTTCGCGTCGGCGTGAACACCGGCGAGGTGCTGGCCGGCGCGGTCGGTGACGCGTACACCGTCGTCGGCGACACGGTGAACGTGGCCTCGCGGCTCCAGACGGCCGCGCGGCCCGGCAGCGTGACGGTCGGCGAGCGCACCATGCGCTCCACGGACGCGGCCGTGCGCTACGACGAGCTCGAGCCGCTCGAGCTGAAGGGCAAGGCGGAGCGCGTGCCGGCCTGGGAGGCGGTCGGGCTGATCGCGGAGCACTCCGTGCGCCGCGTGGCGCCGGCGAGTGAGTCCCCGCTCGTGGGGCGGCGCCAGGAGCTGGGCGCGCTCGACAGCCTCTACGAGCGCGTCGTGCGCGAGGGCACCTCGCACCTCGTGACCGTGGTGGGCGAGGCCGGCGTGGGCAAGTCGCGGCTGCTGCGCGAGTTCGAGCGAAGTCTCGCCGAGCATCCCTCGGCGCCCACCTTCCGCACCGGCCGCTGCCTCCCGTACGGCAGCGGCATCGTGTTCTGGGCGCTAGGGGAGGTGCTGCGGGCCGAGTGCGGGATCGTCGAGTCGGACGCGTCCGAGGAGGCGTGGCGGAAGCTGCGCGACTACGTGGCCGACCTGATGGGGAAGCGGAGCGGCCACTCCGATCGCGAAGCGGCGCTGATCGGGCGCCTGCTCGGCGTGGACGTGCCCTCCGAGCTCGTGCCCGACGACGACGATCCCGAGCGCATGCGCGAGGCGTTCCTCGCGGCGCTCAGGCGCGGGATCGAGGCGATAGCGCTGAGGCGCCCGTTCGTGATCGCGTTCGAGGACATCCACTGGGCGGACGACGGCATGCTCGACGCGATCGAGCACCTGGCGCAGTGGGTTCGCGCACCGCTGATGCTGGTGTGCCTGGCGCGCGACGAGCTGCTCGACCGGAGGTCGAGCTGGGGCGGCGGGCGGCGCTCGGCCACGCAGCTGATGCTGAGCCCGCTGAGCGACGAGCACAGCCGCGCGCTCGTGCGCGCGCTCCTGCCGGGCGGCGCCGAGGTGGTGCCCGCCGTGGCGGAGCGCTCAGGGGGCAACCCGCTGTTCGCCGAGGAGATGGCGCGGCGGATCACCGAGGAGGGCACGATCCAGGCGGCGGAGCTGCCGGACACCGTCCAGGCGGTGCTCGCGGCGCGGCTCGACTCGCTCGAGCCGTTCGAGCGCCGGCTCGTGCAGCAGGCGGCGGTGGTGGGACGGACCTTCCCCGAGGGCGCGCTCGCGAGCGTCGCCGGTGCGGAGGGCCGCGACCTCGGCAGGGCGCTGGTCGCGCTCCAGGAGAAGGACATCCTCGGCCCAGCCGCGGACGGCCCACTCCTCGGTGATGAGCGCGAGCTCGCGTTCAAGCACGTCCTGATCCGCGACGTGGCGTACGGGATGTTGCCGAAGGCGGTCCGCTCGCGGAAGCACTTCGAGGTGGGCGCGTTCATAGAGGAGCGCGCCGGCGACAGGACCGACGAGGTCGTGGCCCTGCTGGCCGAGCACTACGGGCGTGCCGCGGCGCTCGGGCGCGAGAGCGGGGTGGCGCCGGCGGAGCTCGACTCGATGCGGGCGAGGGCGCTGCGCTTCCTGGAGGAGGCGGGCGACGCGGCCGCGAAGCTCTACGCGAACCGCGAGGCCGCGGCGCACTACCGGCATGCCCGCTCGATCTGCCCGCAGGACGGCCGCGCGGAGGGTGTGCGGATCGGCGAGAAGCTCGGCGACGTGTCGCTGCGGCTCGGGCGCGTCGACGAGGCGATCGGCGTGTGGTCGGACTGCCTCGACTGGCATCGCGGCCAGGAGGACCTCGAGCGCGTTGCCGACCTTCACCGCAAGATCGGCGCCGCGCTGTCGCACAAGGGCGAGCGCAAGGCTGCGATCGAGCACTACCAGAAGGGCATCAACCTGCTGAAGGACGGCCCGCCACGGATAGAGCTGGTCCGGCTCTACGAGGAGGCCGCCTGGCTCTACCTGCACACGGGCGACAACATGCTCGCGATCTACGCCTCAGAGAAGGCGCTGCGGCTCGCGGAGCGCCTCGAGGAGACGCGCGCGGCGAGCCGCGCGCACGGGATCTTCGGGCGGGTGTTCGGCCGCATCGGCGACACCGAGAAGGCGCGCCAGAACCTCGAGCGCGCCGTGGAGCTGGCGCGCGGGTCGGACGACGGGGAGACGATCCTGGCGCTGTCGGCCCTCGGCAGGCAGCTCGAGATCTCGGAGGCGGATGCGGCGGGCGCGCGTGCCGTCTACGAGGAGGCGCTGGCCCTCGCCGAGCAGGTCGGGATGCTGCCCGCGCAGGTGGAGCTGCACGCCTGGCTCGCGCAGCTCGCCGCCTACGCGGCCGATTGGGACCAGGTCGAGCGCTCGACCGAGGCGAGCGCCGTGCTCGCCGAGCGCGAGGGCCTCGTGGGCAAGCTCTGCCTCCCCTACACGCTGCGCGGGCTTCTGCGTTGGCGCGAGGGACGAATCGGAGAGGCCGCCGTGCTGTTCCATCGCGCGCACGAGCTGGCCGAGCAGGTGGGCTGGTCCGAGATCGCGTTCCAGGCGCTGTTCGGGCTCGCGATCGCGCTCCGCGACCAGGGCGACCTGGACGGCGCCGCCGCCGCGCTCGACCAGGCGATCGAGGTCTGCGAGCGCGCGGGGCTGATCGCCCAGTCGATCCAGGCGACCGGCGCCCGCGCTGTGATCCTCGCGCTCGCGCACCGTCCGCAGGCCGCGCAGGAGGCCGCCACGTCGGCGGCGCAGATGGCGGAGCGGCTGCACTACCCGGTGGGCCGGGCCGCCGCGCTCGAGGCGCGCGGCGTGGCAAGCGGCGACGCCGACGAGGGCGCCGGGCTGCTGCTGGAGGCCGAGGAGGCGTGGCGCGCGCTCGAGCGCCCGCTCGAGGCCACACGAGCTCGCCTGCTGGCCGGCCAGGTCCTGCTCGGCACGGACGACGAGCGGGCGCGTGCGCTGCTCGCGGACGCGGCCGCTCAGAGCGACGAGCTCGGCGTGCCCCACCTGGCGGAGAAGGCGCGACTCGCTACTGCGATCGATCCGCCCCCGCGATCACCACGACAGTCGCATCCCCAGCCAGCTCCTGGCTCGCCGGATCGATCGGCTGACGCTGGTTGATCGACAGGCGGCGGCTCACGGCCGTGGCCTCGCGCTCGTGGCCCGGCGCGTAGAGCACGACCGACTCGGCTCGCTGCTGCGCCTGGTCGGCGCTGTTCGCGACCGTCCCGACGTCGAAGCCGAATGACTCGACCTCCTCACCGAGCCGCCCCGCGAGGCCCGGGACCGTCGTGCCATTCAGGATCGCGACCGTGACGTTCGCGGGCACCACGCGGCGCCGGCCGGGACGGTCGTTCCCGCCCTCGCCCTTGTCCCCTTCGTCACCTTCGCCCGCGCCACCGCCGCCGGCGGCGGACTGGCCCGCCACCGGGCCGGTCTCGTCGTCGCCTGCCAGCTCCGTGACGGCGAACGCCCCGGCGCCGCCGAGGATCAGGATCCCGGCCACCAGTAGGACGAGGTAGCGCGGGCTCGCCAGCAGGCGCCGGTACCACGGCTGCCGCGGCGGGGGGATGATCGCCGTCTGCTGGGGCATCGGCCGCGGCGGCAGCATCGGCCTGACCGGCGCGCGCTGGCCCTGCGCGGCCGGCGGGACGGGCGGCGCGCTCGGCGGCTTACCACCCGCGGGCGTCGCGGGTCCGCCCGGGGCGGGCTTGGCGTTGCCGCCGTCGGCCGGCTTGGCAT
>DASSVP010000206.1:0-20921 GCA_035705985.1 Thermoleophilaceae bacterium | reverse complement strand
CGCTCGTGAAACGGCGCCCGGCGGCGAACTCATCGAGGAAACCGACCAGTTCTGTTCGGTGGTCGACGGCGTCGCCGTCTTCTGGGACCGGCAGAGCACAGCCGGCGAGATCACCTCCGCCGACCTGCTCGACCGGTCGCTACGCTCGGCGGCCGCGTCCGGGCTGGTTGCCACCAACTGAGCGCCAGCCGGACCCGCACGTTTCTCCCGGGAACTATGGAGCGCCGAGCGAGCGCGCGCTCAGGCCGAAGCTGCCGCTCCGGTTTCCACCGTACTCAGCGACCGCTATCCGGTAGTTGATGCCGGGCTCGGCCGTGAACTCCACGCGGCTTCCCAAACCACACGTATCGTCATCACTCGTCACCAGCCTGAGGCCGCTCACCCTCGAACCCGTATATACGGCGAGCACGGTATCGAAGGAGTACAGCCTGCATGTATCGAGTTGGACGACGGTCTGAGACGCGACCCCCAGACGGAACCAAACAGAGAGATTCGCCTCGTCGCCGGCGTGCCGCGGCTCGTCAAGCTCGCGCGTGGCGCCGCGGGTGCTTCCATTGATCGTCTCACCCAGCCTGATGGGCACGGCATCAACGAAATCGTCATTCGGCGGCACGCTGATGCCCTTTGTACGCAGGCTAAAGCGACCTCTGGAGGAGAAGCCGGCGACCGCAATGCGGTACACCCGTCCGGCTCTCGCGCTGAACGAGACGCGACTGCCGCCGCCACTCTCGCCGCAGCCGTCGTTGTTGAAATCGACGGGTCGCAGCGACCGAAGCGAGCGGCCGGTGTAGACCGCCACGACGGAGTCGAAGTTGGTGTTGCAGGCGCCCAGCTCGATCGCGCGCTTCCGCCGCGATGTGAACTTGTACCAAACGGAGCGTGTCGCGAGTGACCGTGCATGGCGCGGCTCGCCGGGCTGCTTTGTCGCCCCGTTGATGCTGCCCTTGACCGTCGTTCCCACCCGGAGCGCGATTGCATCTCCGAAGTCGTCGTTGTTCGGAGCTGCGGCAGCACCACCAGCGGACACCGCGAGCCAGATCACCGCCATGACCGCCGCGAGCGCAACCCGCGCGGCTCGTTGTCCAAACCATATGGACATAGCCTCAACCTCCCCCCGAAGGCCGGATGCCCAGCCGTCGGGAACGCTTTGTAGCCACCGCTAGTTAACGCACCCGCACCGCCCGGATGCGCCGGTAGAAGCCACCCCAAGTAGTCAGTAGTTCGCCACAGGCGGAAACCCCGCCGTAGCGGGGCCTCCTCGGGATGGGCGGCGACCCAGCCGCTGCGCTCTGCTGTGGGCCGTTGCCTCCAGAGCGTTTCCACGTAGGTGTGGGCGCTCGCGCCTTGAGCCGTAGCGCTTGGGCTGTCGAGATCTAGGGTGCTCCCTCAGTCTTCCGAGGGACGGTCGACAAGGATGCTCGATCGTGGAGTCGAGACGCTCTCTCGAGCTTCGTCCTCCTCCGCCGGATCGGGAGCCCGCCCGACGGCGCGCGCGGCTGGCTCAGCCTCTGCGTACTGCATCAGCCACACGCCGGCCACCACCATGGCGAAGAAGATCACCCCCGCTACGAGAAGCCCCGCAGTCATGGCTAGCGCCGTCGCAGTGCGGCGTAGAACGCGCCGACCGCGAGTATCGACGGCACCCACAGCCCGGTGAACAGGGCCTCCTCACGTGAATCCGTGAACCACAGGGTTACCGAGAGAAGGAAGGCGAGGAAAGCGGCGAGGGTTATCAGCTTCGCGCCCGGGTCGTTCCCCAAGAGCTTCCGGGTGTGGGCGTCGAGACGTGCAGGATTCATCTTTCGTAGCTCCTCCAAGGCATCGCCAGAACCGTGATCATCGGGTCCCATCGGGTCTACCCTCGCGCTCGCCGATCAACCTTCCCAGCGCTTCTCAAGGCACCGGATCGGCTTTAGCCCCCGTCCGTGGTGAACCGCGCGAACGCTTGGGCGCGTGCGTAGAGCTTGTACAGCCGCAGCTCGTCGGAGAACTCGCTGGCGCAAACCCGTTGGAAGACTCGGTACGCCTTCTCGTCTGAGAGGTCCGACACGGCCGACTCCGAGCTCTGCGGCGTGAGCTGCCCGCGGATGTCCTCGATCGTGGCGTAGCGCCGCTCCATCGAGCCCCCGCGCCAGTCCCGGCAGTTCGCGAACTGGGCTGTGGAATTTGCGCGCACCAGACCCACGCCCCGGACGTCGACCGGTGCGTCCCTGTCACGGCCCGGGTCACCTCCGCCGCCGTCCTCTCCGCACGCGGGCAGCGCGACACCGGCCGCCACGAGCGCGAGCATGAAGAGGCCCTTGCGGCTCACGCCCCTCAAGGATTCAGTTCGGCGAGCCGTTTCCTCAGCGCCTTCGCCTCGGGCGACTCCTCGAAGGCCTGGGCTGCGCCGGCTCGGCGCAGGGCGGTGCTACGCGCGGCCGCGCTGCCGGGCCTGGCCGGCCGCACCCACCAGTCACAGTCCGTCGGCCCGGTGTCGTCGTCTGGCCCGTTCCCGCACTCGATCAGGTACGCGAGCTTGGCGGCGTCGTCGTTGCCGACGCTCGTGGCACAGTTCGACGGCAGCATCTGAGGCGGCGCTCCAGGAAGGCGTCCGGCTTCGCCGGGACCGGTGACGCTGGCCGGCGTCCCGTCTGGGCCGGTGTTCTCGTACCAGCAGTTTCCGGTGTTCGTGCTGAACAGCTCACCCCACCAGAAGTCATTGCCGTTCGGCCTCCTCTGCCCTGCGCCGCGCGTGTAGGCGTTTCCGAACATGCCGATGGCTCCCGGGAGACGGAAGGTTCTCGGCGCTCTCCCGACACGGTTGCGGAAGAACTGGTTGCCGCACGAGGTCGACAGCCCGTTGGCCGGTGCACCCGGGCACGAGACGCCGGGGAAGATGTCGCCCTCGGCGCCGCCACCGTTCGTGAACGAGTCCGGGACGGCGAACATCATCGCCCCGTCGCGCCAGTTGTCGAAGATCCAGTTGTGGTGTACGCGGGCGTCGTTCATGCCGGCGTAGATGATGCCGGTGCCGATCGGCACACCCACCAGCGGCGCCACGGGCGGATCGCTCGTGTAGAGGTCGAGGTTGTTCGCGTAGATGAAGTTGTGGTCGATCCGCGAGCTGTCGGCCGGGAAGCCCGGATGACCGGCGGCCGAGAGCGTGTCGCTCGAGATCCCGGTCATGTTGCCGTAGACGTGGTTGCGCGTGATGCGGACGGCGTTGCCCATCGAGCCCGAGTAGCCGAGCGCGGAGCCATGGAGGTCGCATCGCCTGATCACGGTGTTGGCGCGCGGGCCGTCCGGATAGAAACCGGTCGTCTGAGAGCCCGTCTCGGGAGTCGCGCCGGGGTACACCGCCGCGTCGCCCGCGCCGAACCCGTCGCAGTTCTGGACGACGCTGTGATCCGAGGTGAAGGAGAGGTGGCCGTAGTCGGCGCCCCAGAAGAACTTCACGCGGTCGAGCAGGATCCCGTCGACCTCCTCGTTGTAGAACGCGTGCTCCTGCG
Source organism: Thermoleophilaceae bacterium (assembly GCA_035705985.1). Classification (GTDB taxonomy): domain Bacteria; phylum Actinomycetota; class Thermoleophilia; order Solirubrobacterales; family Thermoleophilaceae; genus JACVRW01. The sequence continues at coordinate 17,430 of DASSVP010000206.1, read as the reverse complement.
CGCTGCGCACGAGGAAGTTGCGTCCGACGAAGCCGTCGGCGCGGTCCACTCGCATGACGACGTCCTTGGCGTAGCCGCGCGGCTTCGCGCCGGCCCGCTTGCTCCGGTAGCCCGTGCCCGCATCCATGATCACGTCCTCGGGCTTCGGCCCGGTGCCCTCGATCTGGAGGTTGCATCGCAGGCAGGCGCCCAGCTCCTGCGCGGGGATCCCCCTACGGTCGGAGCGCGGCGGCTCGGGCGGATCCCCCGTGATCGCGCGTCCCTGCACGTAGATCAGATTCTGGTCGTTGGGACAGGTGACCTGGTACTCGTAGCTGGGCGTGAGGTCGCCGCTGGCGTCCCGCTGGAGCAGGCTCGGATTGCACCTGGAGTCGTTCTCCGGGGCGCGACGCGACTTCGGCTCGGTGTAGCGACCCGGCATGATCGCGATCCGGTCGTTGTTGCCCGCGTCGAGCACGGCTGCCTGGACGGATCGGTACTCGCACTCTTCCGCCAGCACGGTGTTGATCCTGACGAGGCGCCTCGCCTGGCGCTTCGAGAGCTTCACCTTCCGCTGGCTCGGGCGGAGCCGGTAGCCCTTCGTCCGGGCTTGGCGCGCCGCTCTGCGCAGGAGCGCCATCGAGCGGGCACCGCCCGTGCCCTTACAGACGACGAGCACGTCGCCCGGCCCCGCTCCGCTGGCGGCCGACTTCAGCGAGCGCGCCTGGGGCACCTTGCCGCCGGCCGGCGGGCTGACCGAGTTGTCAGGGCCCGGGTCGGGCCAGTACGAGGGCCGCTCGAGATGCGCGAGGGCGAACGCCGGCAGAGCCAGCATCACGGCCGCGAGCGTGGCGCCCAGCGACACCGCACGCGTTGGGAAACGCCGCTTACGTGTTGACTTCGCCAGCAACCCCAGCCCTCCTTGGCCTTTGTCGTCGAGCCCACGCGGCCCCGGGCAGGGGCGCGGCGGCGAATCTAACAGGCCGGGCAGCGCTCAGCGGCCCAGCTCGACGGCCAGCCCGAACGTTCGCCGCGGAGGCGAAACCCCATCGGCCGACGGTCCGGAGCGCATAGGTCTAGCCGAGTGTGGTCACCTGACGATGGCCGACGTTTCTGTTCGGGCGCGGACACACGCCGATGGGCGGTGCCCGGCTCGAACGGGCGACCTCTTGCCTGTAAGGCGCGAGCACCTCCCGCGGTCTCGCCTGGTCCGGACCGCCCCGAGGCGGCCGGTTGCGGAGTGCGCGACAAGCGTGCGCCCCGACTACGACGCCACCCTCGACCGCTGCGTCGTGGTCTACACGCCGGCCCAGGTGCGTGACCACCCGCTCCCGGATACTGTCCACCCGTGGGGGACCGGCTAAAGGGCATCCCCCGGGTTCTCGATCGACGAGGTGGCGGCGGCGGCCGGCAGCGATCCCGAGATCCTGCGCATGGAGAACCTGGATACCGACATCGCGCCGCCCGCCGCGGCGGTCGAGGCGACGCGGGCGGCGGTGGGCACCGACGAGGCGAACTCGTGGCTCCCGTTCACGGGCATGGGCGAGCTCAAGTACGAGGTCGCGCGCCTCATCGTCCGGCGCGGCGGGCCGCAATACGATCCTGAGAGCGAGGTGGTGATCACCTCGGGTGAGGGCGACAACATGCTCGACGCGCTGCTCGCCTTGACCGATCCCGGCGACGAGGTGATCGTCCCCGATCCGACGTACGCAGGGATGCTCCAGCGGGTGCGGGTGGCCGGGGACGTTCCGCGGCTGGTTCCGCTGCACCCCACTGAGCACGGCTGGCGCTGGGACCTCGACGCCCTGGAGGCAGCCGTCACCGATCGCACGCGGGCAATCTTCTTCGGCAACCCGTCGTTCCCATCTGGATGGGTCCTGAATGACGAGGAATGGACGGCGGTGCAGCGCATCTGCACCGAGCGGCAGATCCGGCTTCTCTACTGGAGCGCGATGGAGGCGATCGTCTTCGGGGGGAGGAAGGTCGGCGTGCCCGCAGCGCTGGACGGCATGCGCGATCTCACGGTCACGCTGGGCGGCGTCGCCTTTGAACAGCGCATGATCGGATGGCGGATCGGCTGGATCGTCGCGTCCGAGCGCGACACGTCCCGGCTCGGCATGGTCCACATCTACAACGGGCTCGTCGCCAGCGGCTTCAACCAGCTAGGTGCGATTGCGGCGCTGCGCGCCGATGACCACGCGGCCGGGGTCGCCGAGTGGGAGCGCCGCCACGACGCGACGATGGAGCAACTCGCCGGGCTCCCGGCGATCCCAGCACATGGGGGCTGGTCGCTGCTGTTCGACGCCGAGGCGGCGGGCACGACGGCGCCGGACCTCTCCGCCGCGCTGCTCGAGCACAGGGTCGCCGCCACGCCGATGACCGCGTGGGGCGAAACCGTCGCGCCACGCCATGTCCGCTTCGTCTACTCCAACGAGCCCGTCGAAAGGCTCGCAGCGCTCGGCGAGCGCGTCCGCGCCGCGCTCAACTAACTCAGCTAGCCCCGACGCCCGCCGCGTCACCGCCGGTCTGCCCGATTAGGAGCGGTGGTCAGGCGTGCTGGCGGCGGGTCCCGCCGGAGAAATGCCCGGAGTGTGGGCGGTGCCCGGCTCGAACGGGCAACCTCTTGCGTGCAAGGCGCGAGCACCTGCTGCCGGGCCTATCGCGATCCCAAGCGGCGGCGGTTGTGCGGCGCCGGAAGCGCCTTGGAAGGCGGCGAACCGCAGCAGAGCGCGGCAGCATTCCGCAGCCCCGCTCGCCGGGCGCCCTGAGCGAGGCGCCGATAGCTGAGCTTCTCGGCCACGTGGCCATGCACCTGAGATTGGGGTGCGCACCCCCGTGCGCCGTGGTTCGTGCGGGCGTAGCCTGGCGGCCTATCCGTCCGGACGCGAGCGACATTGGTTCGCGGAATCGCGCCCCGCAAGGCCGAGACACTGGCCGAGCGCATGGCGATTCGGCTGCCATGACAAAGGGACGGCGACGAGCCTAGAGCCAGCGAGTGAACTAAGGAGGTACGGCATGCGAGGTGCGGGTCGAGCGACATTCGCGGCGATCCTGCTGGTGATCGCGGGAACGCTCAACATCATCTATGGCATCGGCGCGCTGGACAGCGCGAACATCTTCGCCAACGACACGAGGTACATCTTCACCGACCTCAACACCCTGGGGTGGGTGCTGATCGTCCTCGCTGTGATCCAGCTCACCGGGGGTTTCTCTCTTCTGGCCGGCAACACCTACGGACGGATCGTCGGCATCGTCGGCGGCAGCCTGGGCGCGATCGGGGCGCTGCTGTCGATCGGCGGCTCAAACCCGTGGTGGTCGCTCGCCGTCTTCTTCCTGTGCGTGTGGATCGTCTACGGCATCATCATTCTCGGAGACGACGACCGCGTGCCGGCTCGCTGAGCCCAATATGCGCCGGCCCCGGCGCCCCGTAAGCGCTGTGGCATCGAGGCCGACGATTCAGCGAAGCCGAGCGGGCGAGGCATGAATCGCGAGCGCGTCGTCCGCACGCTGACGTTCTGGCTGCGACCGGAATTCGTGCTCCGTGCCGTCAGCCGGTTCCAGAAGGTGGCGGGATTCGACCGGGCGATTGCCCTGGCTTCTGCGGCGCTCACCGCCACGATCCCCCTGACGATCCTCATCAGCGCCGCGGCCTCGCAACTCGGAGGCAAGGGTACGGCTGAGCGGGTCATCGACCGCTACGAACTGACCGGAGGCGGTGCGGAGGCGGTAAGGGACATCTTCGCGCCCGCTTCCGGCACACCTACGACCCTCGGCGTGATCGGGTTCCTCTTCCTGATGCTCGCCGTGCTGAGCTTCTCGAGGGCCGTGCAGCGGCTGTTCGAGCAGACATGGGAGCTCACACCGTTGAGCGTCCGCAACACATTCAACGGCCTGCTCTGGATCGTCGGGCTGGCGGTGTACCTCTTCCTCAGCGGTGTCATCCGCGGCGAGTTGGGAGGAGGCCGCCTTGAACTGGGCGCGACGCTCCTCGTCATGCCGGTGACGGCGGTGTTCCTGCTGTGGAGCGGCCGGATCCTCAGCGCCAGGCGGATCGCTCGCGAGGACCTCATTCCATTCGCGGTGCTCGGGTCCGTGCTGCTCGCTCTGTGCTCCGTCGGCGCGACGGTGTACGTCCCGCACCTCTTCAGCACGTACGCCACCCGCTACGGCGTGATTGGCGCGGTTTTCGCCATGATCTCCGCGTTCTTCTGCCTCATGGTCGCAGTCGTCGGCGCGGCTGCGGCCGGCCGCGAGGTCCACCAGGAGCTCGGCCGCATTCGGCGGGGCGAACGGCCCGCCGACGACGAGGTCCGGCGGCAATGGAACCAGGTCACCGCCGCGGCGGGGTCGCGGTGGGACATGCTGCGGGTACGGATCCAGGATCGGCGCCGCGGAGCGTGATCAGCCGGGCACGGCGGGCGTCGATCCATTACCTGCGGCGGCAATGCTCCGCAGCTCATCGGCAATATGCACGGCCGCGGAGGTCAGCGGGGCTGCGAGCGTCAGCCCGACCATCCCGAACAGGGCGCCCGCGCCGATGGTGACAACGAGCACCACCAACGGGTTGAGGTTCAGCGTCGCACCCATCACGAACGGCTGGACCATCTGCTGAAGCACGCCGTTCGCAAGCAGAGCGACGACCGCCATGATCAGCGCCTCGGACGTTCCCGCACCGCCGAGCGCGATTAGGACCGCGAAGCCGCCGGCCACCCACGCGCCGACGAAGGGCACGTAGGCCCCGACGAACGTCACGACCGCGATCGTTCCCGCGAGCGGCACTCCGAGGATCAGGGCCGCCCCGCCGATCAGGACCGCGTTGAAGACGGCGATGATCGTGACCGCCAGGAAGTAGCTCCGCAGCGACTTCGCGATGTTGCTCGTGACGATGTTGGCGGTGGGTTCGGGCACGCCCAAGTGCCGGTTGATGAAGCGGTGCATGATCGGCGCGTCCTTGAGCACGAACAGTGTGCTGAGCGCGGCGAAGGCAAGAAAGAACAGCATTGACTTCAGACCTTGGACGCCCGCGGCGACGCCGCTCAACAGCGTCGTGCGGATCTCGGGCGCGGCCTCCTGCACGTCCTGCTTGGCGTTCTGCGTGCTGTCCACGCCGAGGTCGGCGAACCATCCCTGGACCTCGTCCAGCGCCTCGTTCAGCTTCGTAGAGATGTCGCCCGACTGCGCGGAAATGCCGCCGAACACGAGGCAGAAGATGAGTACGCCGATGGCCACAAGCCCGAGCAGGACGAGGATCGCCCCACCGAGGCGCGGAATCCGGTGGCGCTCAAGCCAGCCGACCGCAGGTCCGGCAACCGCGCCGAGCACCGTGGCCAGGACCACCGGCATGACGATCGTGGACGTCTCGCCGAGCAGCCAGATGAGCCCGACGATGACCAACACGAAGCCGACAAGCAGCCACGACGAGAAACCGAGCTGCGTGAGCCACGCAGGTGCGACAAACCCGGCGGTGCGCTCGGACGCCATCGATCAGCGTTCGACCACGCGCAGGGCGGCGCATCGAGAGCGCCTTGTCATGTCTCCCCCATCGCTGTTCTCGTCTCCCCTCAGCAGCGAGGTTCGAGCGCCGGCGGAAAAGACCTGCCCGCCGGCCGACCTCAGGCGTGGAACCTGCTGATCCGCCCCGCGAGCGCGAGAGCCATCGGAGACACCATTCCTTGTCCGATGCCAGCGTCTCGCGAGCCTGTACGGGGACGCGTCCTTGCCCGGGACGGCTTGAGACCGGGGGGCGGCGTGCCACACGATGCCATCGCCAGCCACGCCGAACCGGGCGGAGGTCAAGCCGACCCGCGCTACGAGGCGGAGGTCGGCCAGGGGCGGTCAGCCAAAGGGCGACCCGTGAGCCGGTCGCCCGGGACACCGGAGGTCTAGGCTATGCCTCAACTCACACCACCACAGGGGAGGACCCATGAGCGACCAAGCCGGTCAGAGCCCCGCCTCCTTCTATAGCTCGCCGCAGGAGGCCCTTCAGGCGTCGCCCGAGGAGTTCGTGTACGTCGCCTGCCTGCACGTGGGGACGGGTGTGGATAAGCCGGACTTCCTTGCCGTCGTGGATGTGAACCCGGACTCGGACGAGTACGGACGGATCGTGCACGAGACGCCGGTGCCGAACACCGGGGACGAGCTCCACCACTACGGCTGGAACCGCTGCAGCTCGGCCTGCCACGGGCCGGACCGGTCGCACCTGATCGTCCCCGGCTTCCGCTCCTCGCGCATCCACGTGATGAACGTGGCCGACGACCCGCGCCGGCCTCGGATCGAGAAGGTAATCGAGCCCGAGGAGCTGGTACGCAAGACCGGCTACACCCGCCCGCACACGGTCCACTGCATGCCGGGCGACAACGTGGTCGTGAGCATGCTGGGCGACGCCGACGGCGGCGGCGCGGGCGGCTTCGCGGTGCTCGACGCGATGACGTTCGAGGTGAAGGGACGCTGGGAGGACGGCGGCGAGACACCGCCGCTCAACTACGACTTCTGGTACCAGCCGCGAAAGGACACGCTGATCTCCTCGGAGTTCGGCGAGCCGAACGCCTACGAGGATGGCTTCGACATCGACGACGTGGCGGCGGGCCGCTACGGGCAGCGACTCCACTTCTGGAGCCTCTCCGAACGCCGCCTCGAGCAGACCGTCGACCTCGGCGAGGCGGGGCTCGTGCCGCTCGAGATCCGGTGGCTGCACGATCCCGACGCCGACCAGGGCTTCGTCGGCGCCACCCTCGCGAGCAACATCATCCGCTTCTCGCGCGACAACGGGAGCTGGGGCGCCGAGACCGTCGCGGACGTGGAGAACGTGGAGCTCGAGGGCTGGCCGCTGCCGGGCGGGGTCCCGGGCCTCATCACCGACATCGTGCTCTCGATGGACGACCACTTCCTCTACCTGTCGAACTGGCTCCATGGTGACCTGCGCCAGTACGACGTCTCCGACCCCAGCCAGCCGAAGCTGATCGGACAGCTCTGGCTCGGCGGCCTGCTGGGGAAGCCGAACGACGCCGGCCGCGACCTCAACGGCGGACCCCAGATGATCCAACTCTCCTTGGACGGGCGTCGCCTGTACGTCACCAACTCGCTCTACTCGAGCTGGGATAACCAGTTCTATCCGGAGCTGCGCTCCTGGCTCTTGAAGGTCGACTGCGATCCGGAGGGCGGGATGGAGGTCGACCGCGACTTCTTCGTCGATTTCCACGCACGCCCCGATGGGCCGGCGCGCGCCCATGAGGTGCGGCTCCAAGGAGGCGACTGCACGACCGAGATCTTCCAATGATTGTCATGTGCCACCGTCTCGCGTAGCCCAGTTTCGCCACGCGCGACAAGCAGCAGTGTCAGGCGTCCTAGCGGCGGTTCCGCGCAAGTGAGCGGCCCGGTGTGATGGGCGGTGCCCGGCTCGAACGGGCGACCTCCTGCTTGTAAGGCGCGAGCAGGTGCCGCCGTCTACCGCCGCCGGTCGCTAACTCGGCGCGGCGAGCGATGTGCCGCGACTCGCTGCTGCGCTCTGCTGCAGTTTGCTGCTTCCAACGCGCTTCCACAAGAGAGCGAACGCAGCCCCCGATCGAAGCCGAGTGCGCTCAGATCTCTTCCGGGACCATCTTGATCGCCCCGGACGGGCACTCCGAGACGCACATTCCGCACCCTTTGCAGAAGTCGAGGTCGATCTCGTAGCCGTTCACATTGGCGGATGCAGCATCGCTGAGCTTCCGCACGGCGTTGTCGGGACAGACGCCGTAGCAGTTATCGCAGGAGAAGCAGTTGCCGCAGGAGAGGCAGCGACGCGCTTCGTAGAGTGCGTTCGACTGGTCGAGGGAGTGCCTTATCTCCTCGAACGTCGAGCTGCGGCGGGCCAGATCGAGCTGGGGGCGATGGGTCCGGGGCGCGTCCGCGTAGTACCAGGTGTTGAGCTTGTCGTAGTTCGCCAGCTCAGGCTCGGGCGGCGGCTCATACATACCTCCTCGCAACCAGAGGTCGATGCAGCCGGCGGCCCTCTTGCCGTGCCCGATGCCGACTGTGACGGTTCGCTCGGCCGGGACCATGTCGCCGCCGGCGAAGATCCCGGCGTGGCCGGTCATCAGGTTCGGACCGACCTTGACGACCCCGTCCTCCACTTCGAGTCCCGGCACCCCGTCGAGCAGTGAGAGGTCGGCCTCCTGGCCGAGCGCCAGCACGAGCGAGTCCGTCTCGAGGTACTCGAGCTCGCCGGTCGGCTGCGGGAAGCCGCTCTCGTCCAGCTCCATCTTTTCCAGCACGAGCCTTCCCTCGTCGGCCCGTTTGATCGTGGAGAGCCACCTCATCATCACGCCCTCCTCCTCGGCCTCTTCGACCTCGAACTCGTGCGCCGGCATCCGTTCGCGCGTGCGCCGGTAGACGACGATCGCCTCGGTGGCGCCCAGCCGCTTCGCGGTGCGGGCAACGTCCATCGCGGTGTTGCCGCCGCCGTAGACGACGACGCGCCGCCCCAGCATCGGCTTCTCCTCCCCCTCCATGCCGCGAAGCACGGAGACGGCGTCGAGGATCCGAGTGGCCTCGCCGGCCGGGATGTAGGCGCGCTTGCCGATGTGGGCGCCCACCGCGAGGAAGGCGGCGTCGAAGCGCCCCTCCTGCATGGTCTCCAGGAGGTTCGTGACCTTGTGATTCAACTCGAGCGTCACCCCCATGTCGAGGATCCGCTGGGCCTCGGCGTCGAGCACGTCGCGCGGCAGGCGGTACTTGGGGATCCCGAATCGCATCATCCCGCCCACCATCGGGCCGGCCTCCTGGATCGTCACGTCGTGGCCGAGGCGGCATAGGTGGTAGGCCGCGGAGAGACCGGAGGGGCCGGCGCCGACGATGAGCACCCGCTTGCCCGAGGGCGCGCGCGTCACGTCGACCGACCAGCCCTGTCTGATTGCCTCGTCGCCGAGGAAGCCCTCAACCGAGTTGATCCCCACGGCCTCGTCGAGTTGCGCGCGGTTGCAGGACGTCTCGCAGGGGTGGTAGCAGACCCTCCCCATGATCGCCGGGAACGGGTTGTCCTCCATCACCTTGCGCCACGCCCGCTCGTACCCGCCTTCGCCTGACTCCGCCTCGTAGAGCCAGGCTCGGATGTTCTCGCCCGCCGGGCAGGCGTGGTTGCACGGCGGCTGTCGTTCCACGTAGACGGCGCGCTCGGTCCGCCAGCTGCCGGTCTTGTTGGCCAGGCTCGAGCCGGCGTCAAGGGTGATGGCGAAGGGCTTGTCGCTCATTGCGCTCCGTGGTGCGTCTCGGCCAGGAGCCGCATCAGGTTGGTCTCCCTCTCGGCCGCTTCGACGGGTCCCTCCTGGCCCGGCGGCAACCCCGCAGCATCGGTCGCGTCACCCGGCGGAACCTCGTCCTTCCCGCCGGCGAGCAGCCCGAAGCGCCTGATGTTGCGGTCTGCGATCTCCTGCAGGCGGGCTATCACGTCAGGGCGACCGTTGTCCCCGAACAGGTGCGAGTAGCGCCGCTGCAGCTTCAGGTACTCCTCGACCGGCACGGGCCGCCGGATCTTGGAAACGCTCACCACCTCGCCGTTCTGGGCCTCAAAGACAGGGAACAGGCCCGTCTCCTTCGCAAGCCGAGCGATGCGAATCGTGTCGCGCGAGGCCGAGCCCCACCCGAGCGGGCAAGGGACGAAGACGTGGAGGTAGCGGGCGCCGCGGAACTCCATCGCCCGCTCGACCTTCGCCTCGAGGTCGCGCAACTCAGAGACCGTCGCCGTCGCCACGTAGGGGATCTCGTGCGCCATCGCGATAAGCGGCGCGTTCTTGCCTTGGCCGAAAACGTTGCCGGGCTCGTCGCCGACGGGCTTGGTTGTCGCCGTGCGGGCGGCGGGCGGGGTGGCGCCCGAACGCTGCACGCCGGTGTTCATGTACGCCTCGTTGTCGTAGCAGACGAAGAGCACGTCGTCGTTGCGCTCGAAGAGCCCCGACAGGCAGGCGAAGCCGATGTCGAGCGTGCCGCCGTCGCCGCCCTGGCCAATCACCCGCACCTCATCACGGCCCTTCGCGCGAAGGGCGGCTGCCACGCCGGTAGCCACCGCCGGCGCGTTGCCGAACAGTGAGTGGATCCACGGGAGCCCCCAAGAGGACTCGGGATAGGGAGTCGAGAAGACCTCCAGGCAGCCCGTGGCGTTCGCGGCGATCAGCTGGTTGCCGGTCGCGCTCATCGCGGCGTCGAGCACGTAGCGCGCGCCGAGCGCCTCGCCACAGCCCTGACATGCCCGGTGGCCCGAGGTGAGGGCGTTGGAACGGTCGACGCTGGCCTGCACCGAGCGTTGGTCGGGATCCAGCAGGCGGTTGCCCACCACGAAGGTTCCCGTCTGGTACAGCTTGAGCTCCTGGTAGGACATCGCTCTCCTAGTGGGACTCCGCCGCCACGACGCCGATGTCACGCAGCATGTTTTGCTCGTGTGGCCCGGACGGGCCCGACCGCACGCGCTCCAACTCCCGCTCGACCAGCTCCCAATCCATGTCGAGGAAGGTGAGCGGCTTGAGCTTGTCGGCGACGCCATCCTCGAACAGCCGCCGCAGGGATCTTTGTGTGATCGCCCGTCCACCGAGACCGGCTATCACGGTGTAACCGGAGAGCTGCACGCCAGACAGGGCCATCCGCACGTTGGCCGAGACGATGCCGCCGATCCCCACCGCCAGAGCCTTTTCGAGCACGATCACCCGCTTCGCGTCGGCGAGCGCCTCGCGTACCTCGTCGAGCGGAAACGGCCGGAACGTCTTGATTCCGAGAGCGCCGATGCTGACCCCCTCGTCGCGAAGCTCATCAATCGTCTCCTCGATCGTGCCGAGCACCGAACCCAGGGCGACGGCGATCGTCTCGGCGCCGTGGGCGCGGTAGGGCCGAACCAACCCGCCCGACTCGCGCCCGAACGCCGCCGCGAAGTCGGCCGCGATCTCGGGGATCACGTCGAGCGCCTGCATCTGCTTGGCGTGGGCCAGGTACTTCACCTCGAAGAACGCCTCGGGGCCGACCATCGCGCCGATCGTCACGGGTTCCGCAGGGTCGAGCACCTGGCGCGGCTCGTACGCCGGTAGAAAGGCGTCGACCTGCTCCTGGGTCGGTACGTCGACCCGCTCGTAGGCATGGGTGAGGATGAAGCCGTCCATGCACACCATGACGGGCAGCGAGATCTCCTCTGCGAGCCGGTAGGCCTGGATGTGCAGATCGAGCGCCTCCTGGTTGGTCTCGGCATAGAGCTGGACCCAACCGGAGTCGCGCTGCGACATCGTGTCCGAGTGGTCGTTCCAGATGTTGATGGGGGCGCCGATGGCCCGGTTGGCCACGGTCATCACGAGGGGCAGCCCAAGCCCGGAGGCGTTGTACAGCGCCTCGGCCATATAGAGCAGGCCCTGGCTCGCAGTCGCCGTGTAGGCGCGTGCACCGGCCGCCGAGGCGCCGATCGCAACCGACATCGCCGCGAACTCCGACTCGACCGAGACGTACTCGCAGGGGTCGAGCTCACGGGTCCGGACCAGATCGGAGAGGTGCTCGACGATGTGCGTCTGGGGGGAGATCGGATAAGCGCAGATCACCTCCGGCCGGCAGAGTGCGACGGCTTCGGCGACGGCGCGCGAGCCCTCCTCCTGCCTAAGCACGCGCCGGCTCCCCCCGCTCCGTCCGCACGTGCTCGAACGCCTTCCGGGCGGCGACGACGTTCCGCTCCCCGATCGGGCCGGGAAACTTCTGGCGAATCGCCGCCTGCACCGAGTCGATCGATATCAAGTCCGTGAGCGCCGCGAAGCCGCCCAGCAAGACCGCGTTGGGGAGCGGCCGGCCGAGGTACTCGCGCGCGAGGTCCGTTGCCGGCACGGCGAGCATCCGCTCGGGCCGGAACCGCTCTGAGAGCTCTTCGAGCCCGAGCTCCTCGAAGCCACGAGAAGAGTTGATCAGGATGAAGCCGTCGTCGCTGAGCCCGCCGAAAACGTCGACCTGGTGCAACAGCGTCGGGTCCTGAATTATCAAGGCGTCGGGCTCCGATATCGGCTCCCGGACGCGAATCTCGCGGTCATCGATACGGCAAAACGAGACCACGGGGGCGCCGGCGCGCTCGGATCCGAAGCTCGGAAACGCCTGCGCATGGCGCCCCTCGATGAAGGCCGCGATCGAGACCAGCTCGGCCGCGGTGACAACACCTTGTCCGCCCCGCCCGTGGATACGCAGCTGGAACATCCAGCGAATCTTCCTACTGGACACCGCCCGCGATATCCGTGGAAGGCGCCCCTTCAACTGAGTGGAAACCCGCAATGACAGCCACCCGCAAATGCCCGCCGAAAAGCAGCCGCGAAGTACGGGCAAGTTCGCCCGATATTCCTGCCCGTTGATCTGGCAGAGGGTTCATGGGCGGTGCACGGCTCGAACGGGCGGCCTCTTGCTTGCTCCTGCTCTTACGCGGAAGCAAGACTGGCCTTCGCCGCCCGCGGCCACGCGAGGAGGCGACGCCTTCACGACGTCTCGCTAGCCGTTCGGAAGCAAGCCGTCGCGGTAGCGCGCGGGCTCCGGCGGCGGGAATCGCGCGTACGCGAGCGCGTTGTCCTGCGTGTCCTCGGGCGAGCTCGCGTTGTAGCGGGCGGCGGTCTCATCGGCGCAGTAGAAGCCCCACGGGCCGTCCTTCTGGAACTGCCGCGAACTCGCGCACAGGAGCACGCAAGGCTCGTCGCCGGCGCCGACGAACGCGTGCCGCGTCTCGGGCGGGCAATGCACGAAGTCCCACTGCCTCAGTCGGCGTTCCTGCCCCTCGACGATTAGGAGCGCCTCGCCCGAGACCACGAGGAAATCCTCCTGCTCGGTCTCCCAGTGGTACGTGTCGGTCGGCTCCCCGGCGTTCACGACCCGGATCGCCATCCCGAGCATCGGGAAGAACGTCTCGGCCTCGTACTCGTCTGCGCCGGTAAGCGGCAGGCTGTGCCCTCGTCCGGGCTGATCCCGCCAACGCGCGTCGCGCGCGTTCATCACGAACCAGCCCATGCTCGCCGGCACGAGCCCTGCCTCGGTCTCCTCGAGCCTGGCTTCGGCGACCATCGTCCGATCGTACAAGGCGGCGCTTGCCCCGCTGCTCACTCATTCACTCTCCTATGCGCGCGGGGCGCCAGCCGACAGACAGCAGAGTGCTCGCGTCCAACGAGACCCGGGGATGGGCGGTGCACGGCTCGAACGGGCGACCTCTTGCTTGTAAGGCCCGAGCATCTTCTGCGCTCTACTGCCGCATGTCGCTTCAGGCCGGTCGGGGGGCGACTGATCAAGCGGAGGCGCTGCTGTTTGCTGCGGTTTGCTGCTTCCGCACCGCTTCCATAACCGCTCGGCGCGTCAGGGCGTTAGCGCGCAGGACTTCAGCGCGTCATCTGCATCCCGTCGCCGTGCGTGCTCTCACCGTCGTTCATCCCGCTGCCCGGTTCGGCGAAGCCGGGCACCTCCGCGGGGACGAACGCGATGCCGAGCCCCAGCACGAGCAACAGGACGGCCACAGTCCTCCGTGCCGAGATGGGCCATGGCAGCAGCTTCTCGGCGGCGATGAACGCCGCGATCAGGGCCATCCAGCCGAGGCTCATAATGCCCACGGCGAACAGAGCCGCCATCAGCGCCCAGCAGCAGCCGAGGCACCAGGCGCCGTGTCTCGTACCGAGTTCGAGGGCACCCCCCCGACCGTGACGCCAGCGCTCGGCGAGAAACATCATCGGGCTGCGGCACTTGACCAGGCAGGCCTGCTTGAGCGGGGTCATCTGGTACACGGCCGCGGCCACGATCACGCCGCCGGTGACGTAGCGGCCCGCCTCGTCCCAGGCCAGGAACGCCGGGTCAATGGCCCGGCCGAGCTCGAACAGCGCGTAGGCGGCCAGACCGGCAGCGGTCCAGACCACGAGATACCCGACGACGAACAGCGCCGTCGCGTCAGCGGCGGCGCCCTTGCCGCGCGCCCGGTGGCCCTCCCGGAGCCGGTCGTACATGAGCACGGTTGGAGCAACCGACGGGAACATCATTGCCGCCATCATCACGACCCACACCGTGACGTAGAAGCCGAGGCCCCCCAGTGCCATCCCGGGGGCCGAGTCCATACCGCCCATCCGGTTGTCGGTGACCAGCCAGGCCAGCACCGCGAGTGCGAGCAGCACACCGAGCAAGCCGAGCTGGGCGCGGTCGAACCGAGACCGGGCCGGGCGAGTTGAGAGCTGTGCAGCCTCCAGTGCTAGGCCGCCCAGGAGAACGGGTTGGCGAAGCCCGAGCCGCCCTCGAAAGCGAAGTCGATCCCGAACGCGCTGACATGCGACGTGGTCGCCCTGGCGATCGTGAGGTCTTCGCCGGCCGGGTGGAAGACGCCGACCAGTCTCGCCGGCTGACCGTCCTCCCTGCCGAAGGAGACGAGCTCCCGCACCTCCACCTCGCCGTCGTCGCCGACCCTGATCCGGTGGGTGCCGTTCTCGTGCGAGACCTCCATCGGCACGCGCTCCAGACCGAGCTGCTCACCGACCAGTGGTCCAAGCGCCTCCATCGGGCCGCCGAGCTGCCCGCCGAAGACCGCCCCGAGCTTCTCGGTCTGCTCGTCAGAGGCCCGGTCGTCGATCAGAACACCGAGGCGCCAGTTCCCGTCGCTCATCACCTTCGGGGTGTCGATCATCGCGGCGACCGTCAGGCCGCTCACGTCCACGCCGTCCACCTCGCCCGACTCCACCTGGAAGACGAGGAAGGCGTTGCAGCGGTCCCGGTCCGCACCGAGATCAAGAGAGACCGTGCACGGGCACGGTACGTCGCACGAGCAGTTCTCGAAGTACTGCCCCTCGATCTTCCACGCCATCCCCGACCTCCTCGGTTGCTCGGGGAGCATCCTCCTCCCCGCGAGACGCCCGAGTCAAGCTTTCGCGGAAGCGCGGCTGAGTGGGCGGTGCCCGGCTCGAACGGGCGACCTCTTGCTTGTAAGGCGAGAGCACCTGCTGCCGTCTACCGGGCAGTTACGATGCCGCGGTCAAGTCAAATCGGGTGATGGCCTCGCAAGAGGAGCCGCTCTCCGAACCGGGGCTTAGACCTTGGTGTACCTCCACCCGGCGGCCGCCTACGGGGCCTTGACAACCTCTTCCCACTTCTTGAGGGCGGTGTCTTGATTGTGGTTGTCGATCAAGTGGAAATTGCCAGCAACAGGTGACTGGTCCTCGTTCCACACCATGACGATGCCCGAGTCGCCCTTCTTGACGATGTCGACGCACGCGCTCTCAGCTTGCGGCAGTTCCATTTGCATCGAAGTTTTTATCCGACTGCTGCAAGGGTCCGTGCTGGACGAGGAGGAGTAGAACTTCTTTGCGTCCTTGAGCCACTCGCGCGCCTTCGTGGGGCTCTCCCAACGGCCATAGGTGAGGTAGTCGTTCCCGACCTCTGCGCTTTCGCAGTTCACTTGCGCCAGCGCCTCGCTCTCCTCGACCATCCATTGTTCTGTCGGGTCGTCCCTGCAACTTTCTCGGATGCTGGCAGGGAGGCTATTAAGTAGCGCTTGAGGATCGCCGGTCTCTTGGTTCGCACTAGTGTCACCGCCGCCATCAGCCGCCCCATTGCCACCGTCGCTATTAGCCGTGAGAACGACCGCAACCACGATCGCGGCGATCGCCGCCACGCCGAGCAGCGCCCACCGCTGCCGCCTGCCACCGCCTGTCCAGGGCGCTGCCGGTTTGCTCTTCGCGGACGTGGTGGCCGCAACCTTCGGCGGCGGCGCGGTCTCCCCCGCGCCGGGGACGGTGTCGCCCGGAGCCGGTCCCGGCTTCCGCGTGGCGATGCTGCGCTGGGGCGCGGTTGTGCCGCCGCCGACCGGCATTTCCGCCAGTAGCTGATCGAGGGCGCTGATCAGGCGACCGACGTCGTAGCGCCAGCGCGGGTCGCTGAGCTCCAGTGCGTTGCGCCGCGTGATCGCCCGTATCTCCGGCGGCAGGTCGTTTCGGTTAGGCATCCGCGCCCCGGCGACGAGCACGGGAATCGGCGTCACGTCGGGGCGCCGCAGGGCGGTCTCGACCTCGAGCCGGACGAAGTCCTCGGGATCGGCGAGCCGCGCAGTGCCTCGCTCGTCCTCGACCGTCGCCCACTTCGGTCCCATGACGACTATCAGCACGTGGCAGGCGGCCACCGCCTCCCTAATCCGCTCGACGAAGTCGACCCCGGGCGCCATGTCCACGTCCATGAACACGTTGTCCTCCCCGAACCGCGCCACCATGGCGTCGTAGAGGCGCCCCGCGTGGGCGGCGGTCTCGTCGCGCCGGTAGGTGATGAAGACCTTCGGCCCTGGGACGCTCCCCGACTCCGTCGGCCCCGCGCTCACTCCCCGCCTCCGATGCGCTTGCCTGCCTCGTCGCGGTGTGAGACCCAGGCCGCGTGCTCCTGGGAAACGAGGCCCTCCACGCGCTCGGCGAGCAGCGGCTCCGGGTCGGGCATCGCGGCGTACGGCCCGGCCCGGCCGAGGAAAAGAAACTTCTCGTGCTTGAGCCGCTCGCAGGTGGACCGGTACGTGGTCCAGTTCTGCTGATACTGCTGGAGCTGCTGCAACCCCTCCAGAACGACGATCACGGCGCCGCCGCCCCCCATCAGCCACACGGGTGCGGACGCCGCCGCCGCCACCGGGATCGCCGCCGCGACGACGATCTGGCAGACCTTGAGCTCCTTGAAACGGCGCTGATTTCGCTGGCTCTTGGCGTCGTACCAGGCGATCTGGTCCTCCAGCCGCGCTCGCACCGGAGAATCCGAGCCCCCGTCCGCGCTCACATAGCGGCCGACCGCCGGGCCGTTCCCCGCCGGAGCTGCGTCTTCTTGGGCCATCGCGTGTTCCCCTCTCGAGGCCGAGCTAGACGGAGGCCGATCGAATCGCGAGTCACGCGGCTAAGCAGCCGCTCAGCGCCGGTCTAGTCGTCAATGTCAGCAGGCTACTCCTGCCCCGAGAACGTCTCAAGGCACGTCCACTGACGGCCACCGACTTCAAGGTGGGCCAACTCCCCGCCGGCCCGCAGCGGCCGAAGGGCGACCCGGGTGCTCCGGGGCCGAAGGGGCGACGCCGGTGCCGCTGGTGCCCCCGGCATCAGCGGCTACGAGATCGTGTACTTCACGTCGAGCGCAGTGAATCCGGGCGAGATCGCCCATGCCGAAGTTCGCTGCCCCTCGGGCAAAGGGGGCTCGGAGGTGGCCTGGGCAGGGGCCAGCCGCGAAAGCGCGAGCGCCCACACAACGGTCGGGCCCTCCGCTTGGAGGGCCCGAGTCTGTTGGTCCGACCGGGGGTGGTTAGGGGCGCGCGTGGGGCCGTTGACGCCGGGCGGTTGGCTGCGCTGGCTGTCGCCGGCGGTGGGCGCGAATAGCGTCACGCTGACGGATTTGTCGGTGCCGGCCTGGTCTCCTCCGCCGCTCGCCGCGAGTGCGATCGCGACGGCCAGGACGGCGGTGACGAGCAGCGCGGCGAGCGCGAGTACGATCGGCCGCGCG
>DASSVP010000205.1:0-44090 GCA_035705985.1 Thermoleophilaceae bacterium | reverse complement strand
AGCCGAGCCGCTGGGGCGACGGCACCCCTGCCGGTGACGGGGCGGCGAGCCCCAACACAGTGCCCATCGGCAGACAAGTCAAGTTTTCCCGCAAAGTGCGGTCAAGGGCAAACCGACGCGGCGCTGCGAAGCTGGAGCTTTCGCCGCCGAAGCTGTGCGCCCGCGAGAAGGTTCCTTGCACCGCGGGCGGTCGGTAGAAGCTCAGACGGGCTGCATCGTGACAGCCACGTCCTGACGGTCGACGGAGGAGATTCGATTGCTTGAATTTCTCCGAGATGCGCTCGCTCGTCGCGGTCACCGCCGTGCTCGGCAGCCTGCTGGCCGCCGCGCCCGCGTCCGCCGCGACCTTCTTCGAGAGCCCGTCCGGCAACATCAGGTGCGTGATGGACAAGAGCTCGGGCGTGCGGTGCGACATCCGCGTGCGCGACTGGAGGCCGCCGCCGAAGCCCGACCGGTGCCCCGTCGACTGGGGGAACGGGCTCGAGGTGAGCGCGCGTGGCAGGGCTCGCTTCACCTGCGCCGGCGACGCCGTCCCCGACGGGCGGGCGCTCGCCTACGGCGACGCGATCCGCCGCGGGCGCTACCGCTGCCGTTCGCGGCGTACCGGGATGCGCTGCGTGAATCTCCGGACGTCGCGCGGCTTCGTGCTCAGCCGCACGCGCGTGCGCCGCTTCTAGGCGGGCTGCTTCTCCCTGCAGCCGGCGGCGTCCTTGGGGATCCCCGCGAGCTGGCCGCCGGGGCAGTCGGCCGCGTCGACTCGGCGGCGGGGGTTCACGATTCCGACCAGGCCGAGCACGCCGCCGAGTGCCACCAGCCCCGTTGCGATCATGATCGCGGTCCTGAACGCGTCGACCGAGGCGTCCTCGGACGCGCGCGCCACCTCCTCCCTCACGTTGGGGGGTGCGTCCTCCACGCTCACGCTTGCCAGCGGCTGCCGCTCCGCCTCCTCGATCGCGCGCGCCACCTCGGGCCGCTGCGCGGCCGAGCCCAGGTCATCGCGCAGGGACGACCCGAAGGAGGACGCCACGAGCGCGCCCACGGCCGCGATCGCGATCAGGCTCGCGGCGCGGGCGATCGCGTTGTTCACGCCCGAAGCCACACCCGCGTTGCTCTCGTCGGCGTCGGCCAGCACGGTCGCCGTGAGCGGCGCCACCACGATGGCCAGCCCCAGGGAGAAGAGAAGCAGGCCCGGCAGCAGCTCGGTCAGGTAGTCCACGTCCGCGTCGAGGCGCAGGAACAGCGCCAGCCCCGCCGCGGCCACGAGCGGGCCGACGCCCATGAAGAAGCGCGGCCCGTACTTGTCCGCGAGCGCGCCGAAGCGGGTGGACATGACGAACAGAACCACGGTCACCGGGATCGTCGTGGAGCCGGCCTCCAGTGCGCTATAGCCCGCGACCTGTTGCAGGTAGAGCACAAGAAAGAAGAACAGGAGCCCCAGGCCGCCGTACATCGAGAAGGTCTCGATGTTTCCCACCGTGAAGTTGCGACGGCGGAACAGGGACAGCGGCAGCATCGGGTGCCTGCTGCGCGCCTCCCAGACGAGGAATGCGGTGAACAGGGCGGCGCCGGCGACGAGCGGCAGCCACACCGCCGGGTCCTCCCAGCCAAGCCGCGGCTGCTCGATCAGCCCGTAGGTGACCCCGGCCAGGCCCACCGCGCACAGCACGGCGCCCACCACGTCGACGCGCGCGCCCGGCGCCCGAACGTGCGCCGCCGGCAGCACGCGCCGCACCAACAGCAGCGTCATCAGCACGATCGGCACGTTGATCGCGAAGATCCAGCGCCACGAGGCGCTGTCCACCAGCTGCCCGCCGATCAGCGGCCCGAGCACCGTGCCGATCCCGCTCCACGCGGTCCAGGCGCCGATCGCGCGGCCGCGCTCGTCCGGCGGGAAGGTGGCCGCGATCACCGCGAGCGCCGCAGGCGTCAGCACCGCGCCGCAGACGCCCTGGAGCGCGCGGGAGACCACAAGCAGCTCGATCGTCGGCGCCACCGCGCAGAACACCG
The DNA here is from genome assembly GCA_035705985.1 of Thermoleophilaceae bacterium. Classification (GTDB taxonomy): domain Bacteria; phylum Actinomycetota; class Thermoleophilia; order Solirubrobacterales; family Thermoleophilaceae; genus JACVRW01. Next base: position 42,083 of record DASSVP010000205.1, on the reverse strand, counting down.
ACGTGATCCCGAAGCCGATCACCCCCAGCTCGAAGACACGCCTTGCCCCGAACAGGTCTCCCAGCGAGCCGCCCACCAGGATCAGCGACGCGAGCGTGACGAGGTAGGCGTTCGCCGTCCACTGCTGACCGGCGAGGCCGCCGCCGAGATCCTCCTCGATGGCCGGCAGCGCGACGTTCACGACGGTCGAGTCGACCGTCACCACGGTCGTCCCGAGGATCGCTGCTACGAGTGTGAGTTGCTTAGTCCTCGAAGAAGGCGTAGCCATACTCGCCGCGCTTGTAGGCCAGCTTGGCGATGGCGACCATGCGCTCGTCGTCGTTGCGCTCGATCTGGTCCAGGGCCAACGTTACCCGCGCCGCCGCGCGCCGGCAGAACGTGTCGCAGATGTAGCGCTCCTGCCCCGAGGGCTCCACGCCGTGCTCGTCGAGATGCGCGGTCACCCGCGAGAGCACGGCGATCTGCGCGTAGACGTCCGAGACCGCCGAGGCCAGCCGCTTCTGATGGAACTGGCGCTCGGCGATGCCGCCGCGGTGCTCGCGCAGCAGCCCCTCGGTGACCGCGCGGAGCCGCTTCACCTGCTCCGACACGGACCCCGCAAGCTCGTCGAGCTCGTCGTGCGCGCGTGTGATGCGGTCCGGATTGACCTCGCGCGCGATCCGCCCGGCCACGTAGTCGGCGAGCACGCCGATGGAGCCGATCGGGTCCGCGAGCGAGACCCCACCCATCTCCTTCAGCTCGTCGCCGAGCGGCTTCATCCCAGCAAGCGCGATGAAGGCGCGCATCACGTCGTTCGCGCCCTCGAAGATCGGGAAGATCCGGATGTCGCGCAGGTACTTCTCGTACGGCTCGTCGCGCATGTACCCCGAGCCGCCCGCGAGCTGGAGCGAGCGGTTGGCCGCGTACCAGAGGAACTCCGTCCCCGCGACCTTGCAGATCGCCGACTCGAGCGAGTAGTCCTTCACGCCCTGGTCCACCAGCCCGGTGCTGAGGTAGGCCATCGATTCGAGCCCGAACAGATAGGACACGGCCCAGCCGATCTTGTCCTGCACGAGCTCGAAGTCGGCAAGCGGCATGCCGAACTGGCGCCGCTCCTTCACGTGTTTGATGGTCTGGTCGAGCAGGAACTTCGCGCCGCCGACGGAGCCCGTGCCGAGCGACAGGCGCCCGCTGTTCAGGATCTGCATCGCGATCCGGAAGCCCTCGCCGGGCTCGCCGAGCACGTTGTCAGGCGGGACGCGGATGCCGTTGTAGCGCAGCTCGCGCAGGTCGTTGCCGCGCAGTCCCATCGTGTCGAAGCGCTTACCGACCTCGAACCCGTCCATGTCCGGCTCGAGGATGAAGGCCGTGTACTGCTTCTCGCCGGTCTGGGCGAAGGTCACGAGCACGCCGGCCTTCGAGCCGTTGCCGATGTAGTGCTTCATCCCGTCCAGGCGCCACGAGCCGTCCGACTGGCGCTCCGCGCTCGTCTCCATGCTCGCCACGTCGGAGCCGGCATTCGGCTCGGTGAGCGCGAACGCGGCCAGCTTGCGACCGCTCGCGAGGTCCGGCAGGAAGCGCTCCTTCTGCTCGTCGGTCCCGTAGAGGACGATGCCCTTCATCCCGATCGACTGGTGCACGCCCATGACCACGCTGAGCGTCGCGTCGATCTGCGCGAACACCTCGGAGACGCGGCAATAGCCGGTCTGCGACAGACCCTGGCCGCCGTACTCCTCCGGCACATACAGCCCGAGCAGGCCACGCTCCCCCAGCTCGGCGATCATGTCGTCGCCGATCCAGCCGTCTTCCTCGATCTTCTTCGCGTCGTACGGCATCTCGCGCAGCGACGCGATCAACGACCGGATCCTGTCCTGCTCCTCAGGGTCCGGCTTGGGGAACGGGAAGACAAGCTCCTCGTGGATCTCGCCGAGGAACAGTGACTTGGCGAAGGAGGAGACCGCCTGCTCTGTGGCCGCCTCCATCAGGCGGGGCCGGCGCCGTTGACCGCGCCCGCGCCTCGGGGCTCCGGGCCCACGTAGCGGGCGCTCGGCCGGATCAGCCGGCCCTCGCGCTTCTGCTCCATGATGTGCGCCGCCCAGCCGCCGACGCGCGCGCTGGCGAACAGCGGAGTGAAGAGGTCGGGCGGCACGTCCGCGAAGTCGAGCACCACGGCCGACCAGAACTCCACGTTCGTCGCAAGCACGCGGTCTGGCTTGCGCGCCTTCAGCTCGGCGAGCGCGGCCGCCTCCAGCTTCTCGGCAACCTCGAGGCGCGGGGCGCCGATCTCCCGGGCGGTCCGCCGCAGCACGCTGGCGCGCGGGTCCTCGGCGCGGTACACGCGATGGCCGAAGCCCATCAGGCGCTGCCCCGAGTCGAGCGCCTGCTTCACCCAGCGCTCGGCGTCGCCCAGCTCGTCCACCTCGTCGAGCATCTGGAGCACGCGCGAGGGCGCGCCGCCGTGCAGCGGGCCCGACAGCGCTCCGACGGCACCGGACAGCGCGGCCGCCACGTCGGCTCCGGTCGACGCGATCACGCGCGCAGTGAAGGTCGAGGCGTTCATGCCGTGCTCGGCGGCCGAGATCCAGTACGCGTCGATCGCCTTGACGTGCCGCGGGTCGGCCTCGCCCCGCCACCGGATCAGAAAGCGCTCGGGAATCGAGCTCGCCTTGTCCACCTCGGCCTGCGGGATCGGCGGGCGGCCGACTCCCCTCGCCGACTGCGCCACGAACGACAGCGCCATGACGGACACGCGGGCGAGGTCCTCGCGGGCCTGCTCGTCGGAGATGTCGATCAGCTGGCCGAGGCCCCACTCCGGCGCGAGCATCGCGAGCGCCGACTGGAGGTCAACGCGGGGGTCGCCGGTGCGCACCGACAGCGGGTGCGGCTCGGCGGGCGGCAGGCCGGGCTCGTAGTGGCCGTCCACCAGCAGCCCCCACACCTTCTCGTATGGAACCTGGCCGACGAGCTCCTCGATGTCGACGCCCCGATAGCGAAGCGCGCCACCCTCCTTGTCGGGCTCCGCGACCTGAGTGTCGAACGCGATTACGCCCTCGAGGCCGGAGGGGACTTGGATGAGCGCCATTGGCGGTGAGAATACTTGCGGTCAGCTTGATTCGAGTTGCATCACCCGACGACGCCGGCGACGTCGCCCGGCTCATGATCGCGTTCCGCGACTGGTGGCAGCGTGATCAGCCCGGCGACGACGTCTTCGATGCCGGTGTGCGGCGTCTTCTGGCGGATCCGAACACCGACTACCTGCTGGCCGGCGACCCGGCCGTGGGCGTCTGCGGCCTGCGCTATCGGTTCGCCGTCTGGACCGGCGCGGAGGACTGCTGTCTCGAGGACCTCTTCGTGGACCCCGCGGCGCGCCGCTCAGGTCTCGGGCGCGCGCTGGTCGAGGCCGCCTTCGAACGGGCCCGCGAGCGCGGCTGCGCCCGCATCGAGCTCGACGCGAACGAGGCGAACGAGGCGGCCGTCGCCCTCTACAGGTCGCTGGGCTTCGAGAGCTGGGCGAACCCGCCGGGCGGGAACAACCTGCTCATGCGGCGGCGTCTCTGACCTCGTCGACCTCGTCGCCCACGTCGATCCGCCCCGGCTGCACGATGTCCGCCCTCAGGCCGGCCCGGTGGACCATGCCCTTCAGGACGCCCGGATACGTGAGCGACTCGATGTGCGCGCACGGCTCGCACCACTCCACGCCCACCGCCTCGACCCCGCCGACGCGGAAGCGCTTGTTCAGCAGGTCGTTAAGGCGAACGCCGCTGGTCAGCACCTGGCGGCGGATCTCGGCGTGCGAGAGCTCGATCCCGGTGTCCTCGCGGAACGCTTCGAGCGCCTCCGCCTCGACGAGCGTGATGTCGCCGCGCCCGAAGTAGCGGTCCCCGGGAAGGCCCTCGTCGGTGACGTCGATGCTCTCGACGGGCTCGGGGAGCTTCTCGTGCTCCGAGGAGATTCGTATGGCTTCGACTCTTCCGGGCATGTCGCCCCAGGGTACCGTGAGGCTCGAACGACGGCACCGAGGAGGGGTACCGTCCTGGCCTGGGCTTCTCTACGGAGCCCTACCCAGGACGCTTATCTCCTACGGTGCCCAGTAGGTCAGCCCACGACCGGGAGCGTGCGCTCCTCGGCGAGCTTGTGGAGCGCCCGCTGCATGGTCCGGGTGACGAGCTCGTAGGCGTCCTCCGGGTCGGGGCTGCGCCCGAGCCGCTCCTTCAGGTCGATCGTCGGCAGCGCCCGCACCACGATCTTCGACGGCAGCGGCACCCGCGCGGGCAGGTCGAGGACGGTGAAGCCGAACGGCGGAGCGATCTGGGCGGGCAGCACCTTCAGCCGGAGCAGCCTGTCGAGCCGCAGCCGGCGGGCGAGGTCGCGGCCCTGCCCGAGGAAGAGCGCGGTCTCCTGCCCGCCGATCGCCACCACAGGCGCGATCGGGACGTTGTGCTCGATCGCGAGCCGCGCGAAGCCGGTGCGCCCGGCGAAGTCGATCTTGTCCGACTCCCAGCTCGGCCTGTAGGTCTCGTGATCGCCGCCCGGGTACACGAGCAGCGCCGCGTCGCGCTTGAGCGCCCTGCCCATGTTCTCCGGCGAGGCCGGCACGGTCCCGTACCTCGAGAGGCTCGCCCGCGCGCCCGGCAGCCGGAAGACGAGGTCGTGCGCGAGCTGGTGGAAGCGGCGAAGCGGCCCGAAGTGGTCGTAGAAGGCCTGCGCGAATACGAACGTGTCCGCGATCAGCGTGCCGCCGGAGTGGTTCCCCACGAGCAGCACCGGCCCCTTCTCCGGGATGTTGCCGAGGCCGCGCACCTCGGCGCGGAAGTAGAGCTTCGACAGGGCGCGCAGCGCCGGCAGCGTCGTGCGGATGTAGGCCGGGTCCCACGCGTCGAGCCAGTCGTCCGGCCGGCTGTTCATACGGACCACGTCGCCGCCGCCGACCGCGGCCATGCGCGCCGCGCCCGCGGCCGTGCCGATGACGCGCTCCAGGAGCGCTTCTTCCGAAGAGGCCATCTTGTGGCTATACCCGCACCCGGGTCGGCATGATCCGGTTATGCGCGCGCTCCTGATCGCCTTCGCCGTGACGCAGCTGCTCGTCGGGCTGCTTCTGTGGGTGACACCCGGGTTCTTCTACGAGGAGATCGGCCCGTTCGGCCCGCGCAACGACCACTACATGGGTGACGTCGCGACCTTCTACGTCGCACTCGGAATCGTCGGGCTGGTCGCGGTCCGGCGCGTCGCGTGGAGGGTGCCGGTACTCGCGTTCTCGGTGCTCGCCTACGCGCTCCACTCGCTGAACCACCTGATCGACGTCGGTGAGGCGGACCCATCCTGGCTGGGGCCGGCCGATCTGGTTCTGATCTCGCTCGGCACGCTCCTCCTGGCGTGGATGCTCCGCCGCGAGCAGGAGGCGCCGGCGTGAGGGTCTTCGTCGCCGGCGCCAGCGGCGCGATCGGCCGCCCGCTGGTCCGGAAGCTGGTCGAGGCGGGCCACGAGGTCACCGGCACGACACGCTCGGAGGAGCGCGCCGAGGAGGTACGCGAGCGGGGCGCCCGCGCCGCGGTGGTGGACGCGCTCGACCGCGACGCGCTGCTCGCGGCGATTGAGGAGGCGGTGCCCGAGGTGGTCGTCCACGAGCTCACCGCGCTCCCCCAGCGCATGAACTTCCGGAGCGGCGAGCTGTACGAGAGCACGAACCGGCTCCGCACGGAGGGCACGCGCAACCTGCTCGACGGAGCGCGGGCGGCGGGCGCGCGGCGCTTCGTGACGCAGAGCATCGCGTTCGCGTACCCGAGCGACGGGCCGCGCGTGAAGACCGAGGAGGACCCGATCCTCACGGACGCGCCGGAGCCGTTCGGCAGCGGCGTTCGGTCGCTCCACGAGATGGAGTCGGCCGTGCTCGCGGCCGAGGGCCTCGAGGGACTGGTGCTCCGGTACGGCTTCTTCTACGGGCCCGGAACGCACTACGGCGACGGCGGCTACATGCTCGAGGATGTCCGCCGCCGGCGCCTGCCGATCGTCGGGAAGGGCACCGGCACGTTCTCGTTCATCCACGTGGACGACGCGGCCGACGCCACCGTCGCGGCCGTCGAGCGCGGCGCGCCCGGGATCTACAACGTCACGGACGACGAGCCGGCGGCGCTCAGCGAATGGCTGCCGGCGCTGGCCGAGGCGGCCGGCGCGAGGCGGCCGCTGCGGGTGCCGGTCTGGCTGGCGAGGCTCGTGGCCGGCAGGCAGGTGGCCGACTGGGCGGGCGAGCTGCGCGGCGCCTCCAACGAGAAGGCGAAGCGGGAGCTCGGCTGGACGCCCGCTCACGCGAGCTGGCGGACCGGGTTCGTAGAGTCGCTGCGATGAACTGGACCTGGGACAGCCTCACGACGGCCGACGCGGGGACGCTGAAGCGCGTCTTCGAGGAGGGCGCCACGCCGGACATCGAGCAGCTGCTCGACCGGACGTACGACGGCCTGAACATCGGCCTGCTCACGCGCCTGACCGGCCGCCGGTTCAAGAAGCTCTTCTACCTCCGCGACGGCGAGCCCTTCGGTCACAACATCCAGGAGAAGCGCGGGCGGCCGGTCGAGCTCGGGTGGTACCGCGTGCGCCCGGACGGCCGCGCGCTGCGGATCGACTACGACGTCGAGCAGAACCGCGGCCTCTACGTGGTGCTGCGGGCGCTGCAGGATCGCATCGTGCTCCCGAACTCTGGCGACCACGAGCTGGTGCTCGGCGAGGCCAAGTACCTCGGCCTGCGCATCGCCTACTTCGTGCTGAGACGCGAGAGCGGCTAGCCGTAGCGGCCGACGGCCAAGACGAAGGCCGCGCTGCCCACCATCACGACCAGGACGCCGATGGCGACGAGCGTCCGCGAGCGCGTGAGGTGGCCGAGGACCCCGATGCCGAAGCCCGCCAGCAGCAGGATGAAGCACAGGTTCAGGAGGCCACCGAGGTCATCGGGGCCCTTGTCACCGAGACCGGGAAGATCGGGGCCCTGAGCGAGCCAGGCGGCGAGCACGGAAGCGAAAGTATCCTTCCAGGCGGATGAGCGGCGAATTCACGAGCATCGAGGACGCGCGCGAGCGGCTCGGGGAGGTGGGCTATCTCGCGGACGAGCCCGCCTCGCTGGTGTCGTTCCTCGCGGGACGGCTGGGCAAGCCGGTGCTCGTGGAGGGCCCTGCCGGGGTAGGCAAGACGGAGCTGGCCAAGGCCGTCTCGCGCGCCACCGGGCGGAGCCTGATCCGGCTCCAGTGCTACGAGGGCCTCGACGAGGCCAAGGCGCTCTACGAGTGGAACTACCGCAAGCAGCTGCTGCGCATCCAGACCGAGGCCGCCGACACCGGCTGGCAGGAGGTCAAGGACGACATCTTCGGCGAGGAGTTCATGCTCGCGCGCCCGCTGCTGAACGCCATCAGCGCAGAGGAGCCTGTCGTGCTCCTGATCGACGAGATCGACAAGACCGACCAGGAGTTCGAGGCCATGCTGCTCGAGGTGCTCTCGGACTTCCAGATCTCGATCCCCGAGCTCGGCGTCATCGAGGCGCGCACGCGCCCGCTGGTCCTGCTGACGTCGAACAACTCGCGCGAGCTGACGGAGGCGCTCAAGCGGCGCTGCCTCTACCTCTGGCTCGACTACCCGGACGTCGAGCGCGAGCTCGAGATCGTCCACCTCCACGCGCCGGAGCTCGACCAGAAGATCGCGCGCAAGCTCGTCGAGGTGATCCACATGGTCCGCTCGCTCGACCTGAAGAAGCCGCCGTCGATCGCCGAGTCGATCGACTGGGCGCGCGCCCTGCTGCTCCTCGGCGCCGAGGACGTGGACCAGGCCGTGCTGGAGCGGACGATGTCGATCATCGTGAAGCACCGCACCGACCTCGACCTCGTGGCTGAGCGCGTGGGCGTGAAGCTCGGCGATGGCCTCTTCGGAACCCGGCAGGCGGGCTAACCCCGCGCTCTACGGCGGCATGCCCGCCCCGCCCGGGCCGGCGGGGATGGCGCCGCGGCTGCTCGAGTTCGCGGACGAGCTTCGGCAGGAGGGCGTGGCCGTCGGCACCTCGGAGCTCCTCGACGCGTTCCAGGCGCTCGACGCGGTTAGCTGGAGCTCGCAGGACGACTTCAAGGAGGCGCTCGCCGCCACGCTCGCGAAGTCGCAGGAGGACCGCCACGTGCTCGACGTGCTGTTCGACCGCTTCTTCTTCCGGGCGGTCGAGCGCGAGGCCATCGACCGCGGCCTGGCCGAGGAGCGCTTCGAGGGCGCCGAGCAGCTCGACCTCGAGGCGCTGCGCGAGCGCATCCGCGACGCGATCCGCGCCGGCTCGGACGGCGAGATGCGCGACCTCGCCCGCCTGGCCATCGCCGCGTTCGGGCGCCAGGGCGAGGGCTCCGGCGTGATCGGCGTGGACGTGCAGCGGATCCGCCGCACGCTCGGCCTCAAGGGCGAGAAGGCGGGTGCGGAGCTGCCCGATCCGGACTCGGTGCCGCGCGAGCGCCTCCAGGAGTTCGAGCGCCACGTGCGGCGCGAGCTCGAGCGCCAGATGATCGAGCGCACACGCGCGCTGCCGCCGGCGAAGCCGCTGCGCGAGCTCGATCGAGCCCTCCCGTCGAACCCGGCGCAGGACCTCTCGCAGGTGCACAGGACGGTCGCGCAGCTGAAGAAGCGGCTCGCCTCGCACGGCCGCGAGCACCGCGGCCGCCGCCGCTCCTGGCAGGTGGACGTGCGCCGCACGATGCGCGCGTCGCTCTCCTCGGGCGGCGTGCCCCTCGACCTCCGCTACCGCCCGCGGCGCCCGCGCCGGCCAGAGCTGTACGTGCTCTGCGACGTGTCCACGAGCGTCACGAGCGCGAGCGTCTTCTTCCTCTCGGTCCTGCACGCCCTCCACGACCAGTTCCGCAAGCTGCGCTCCTTCGTCTTCGTGGAGCGCATCTCGGAGGTGACCGACGTCTTCAGCCAGGAGCGGTCGTTCGAGGCCGTGTCGCGGCGGATCGCCACGGACGCCGGGGTGGCGGACGTCTCCGGCTACACGGACTACGGGCGCGTCTGGGTGGAGTTCCTCGACAAGGTCGTGGACGACCTCGACCCGCGCTCCACGGTGATCGTCCTCGGCGACGCGCGCACCAACGGCCGCGAGCCGCACGCCCAGGTGTTCGGGCACGTGTCGGAGCGCGCCGGGCGCACCTTCTGGATCAACCCCGAGCCGCGCCTCTACTGGAACTACGGCGACTCGGTGATGTCCGCCTACGAGCCGTTCTGCGACGGCGTGTTCGAGTGCTGGACGACGAAGCAGCTGGAGGCCTTCGTCAACGCCGTCGCCGAGCTCCGCGCGGTTTGACCGTCTCACTGTCGAACGTGGCCCGGCGATACGGGCGCGTCAGCGCGCTCGAGGGCATCGAGCTCGGGGCCCGCGAGGACGAGGTGCTGGCGGTCGTCGGGCCGTCCGGGTGCGGGAAGTCAACCCTGCTCGAGCTGGTGGCGGGCCTCCAGGAGCCGGACGAGGGCAGCGTGACGGTCAGGGGCGGAACGGAGGCGGCGGCGCGCCGCGCCTCGTGTGCGTACATGCCCCAGCGCGACCTCCTGCTCCCGTGGCGGGACGCGCTGTCGAACGCCGCGCTCGCCCTCGAGGCGCAGGGTGTGGGACGGGGCGAGGCACGCCGCCGCGCCGAGCCGCTCTTCGAGCGCTTCGGGCTTGCCGAGTTCGAGTCGGCCCGGCCGCGCGAGCTGTCGGGCGGCATGAGGCAGCGCGTGGCGTTCCTCCGCACGCTCCTTCCCGGCCGCCCGGTGCTCCTGCTCGACGAGCCGTTCGGGGCGCTCGACTCGATCACGCGGGGCTCGATGCAGCGCTGGCTGGCGGACGCGCTCGCGCGGGAGCCGCGCACGGTCGTGCTCGTTACCCACGACGTGGACGAGGCCGTGTTTCTCGCCGACCGCGTGGCGGTGCTCTCCCCGCGGCCCGGGCGCGTGGTGGCCGAGCTGCCCGTCGAGCTCGCCCGACCGCGCGACGTGACGAGCCCCGAGTTCACCGCCGTGAAGCGCCACGCGCTGGAGGCGCTCGGGGCGTGAGGCGCTACGCCCTGAGCGCGCTGTTCGTGGCCCTGCTGCTGCTGGCCTGGCACTGGGCGGCCTCGCTCGACTCGGTGGACGACCTCACGCTCGCCTCGCCCGGCGAGACGGTGGATGCGCTCGTCGACGACTGGTCGCTGCTCTCGGACAACGCGTGGACGACGATCACAGAAGTCCTGGCGGGCCTCGCGCTTGCGCTGGTGGCCGGCGCGCTCCTCGCGCTCTGCATGCACCTCTGGCCGCCGCTGCACGACGCGGCGTACCCGGTCGTGCTCGCCTCGCAGGCCATCCCGATCGTCGTTCTCGCGCCGATCTTCGTGCTGCTGTTCGACTTCGGGAAGGGCCCGGCGATCGCGATCGTCGCGCTGATCTGCTTCTTCCCGATCACGCTCAACCTGCTTGCGGGCCTTCGCTCGGTGGAGCCGGAGCTGCTCAAGCTGATGCGCAGCATGGGGGCGTCGCGGCTGCGGATCCTTCGCTCGGTGGAGCTGCCGTCGTCGCTGCCGTCGCTCTTCACCGGGCTGAAGGTGGCCGCGACCGTCTCCGTGGCGGGCGCGGTATTCGGCGAATGGGCCGGCGGCGCAGAGGGGCTCGGGCGGCTCGTCCTGACCGCGAACAACCAGCTCCAGACCGGCCGGCTGTACGCGGGGACGGTTTTGCTCGCCGCGATCGCTATTGCTCTGTTCATGCTTGCGGTGCTGCTGGAGCGTGTGACATGTCCCTGGAACCGGAAGGAAAGCTCCGTATGAGGTGGCTCCCGGCACTGGTGGCCTGTGCCGCGATACTGCTCGCCGGCTGCGGCGAGAAGGAGGACGTGCTCTCGCCGTCCGGCTCGAAGCGCGTCGAGCTCATGCTCGACTACTTCCCGAACGCCGACCACGCCGGCATCTACGCGGCCGAGGCGGGCGGCCACTTCGAGCAGGCCGGGCTGGACGTGGAGATCCGCGAGCCACCCGACCCGGCGGCGCCGATCAAGCAGGTCGCGGCCGGGCGCGTGGACCTCGCGATCTCCTACGAGCCCGAGGTGCTGCGGGCGCGCGACCAGGGGCTGAGCGTGGTGAGCGTCGCCGCGATCGTCCAGAAGCCGCTCACGTCGATCATGTCGCTGCCGAACGCGAAGATCGACGAGCCGGCCGACCTCGAGGACAAGCGCGTGGGCACCGCGGGCATCGACTACCAGGAGGCCTACCTCCGTGCGATCCTCACGGAGGCGGGCGCCGACCCCGGCTCGGTGAAGCTCCGCAACGTCGGCTTCGGCTTCAGCGCGGCGCTCCTGACCGGGAAGGTCGACGCCACGCTCGGCGCCTTCTGGAACTACGAGGGCACCGAGCTCCGGCTGCGCGGGCGCAAGCCGCGGATCATCCGGATCGAGGATGCGGGCGTCCCGACCTACAACGAGCTGGTGCTCGTGGCGAACGAGGACGCGCTCGAGCGCGACGGCGCGAAGATTCGCGCGTTCGTCGGCGCGATCTCGCGCGGGACGCGCGATCTCCGGCGCGACCCCGACACCGCAATCGACGGCCTGCTCGAGGCGAACCGCGACCTCGACCCGGAGCTTCAGCGAGCCGTGGTCGACGTGACGCTGCCGCTGTTCTTCCCGCCCGAGGGCAAGCCCTTCGGCTGGCACGACCCGGCCGGCTGGGACGAGTTCTCCGCCTGGATGAAGGAGAACGGCCTCCTCGAGCAGCCGCCGGACCCGGCCGCGTCGTACGAGAACGGCCTGCTGCCCGGCGCGGGGCTGTGAAGATCCGGCCCGCGGAGCCGGCAGACGCGGCGGGCATCGGGGAGATCTATGCGCACTACGTCGAGAACACGGCCGCCTCCTTCGAGAAGTCGCCGCCCGCCCCGGACGAGTTGGCGGCCCGGATGGGCGCGATCGCGCGCGCCGGGCTTCCGTTCCTGGTCGCCGAGGAGAGGGGCCGTGTGGTCGGCTACGCGTACCTTCACCCGTACCACGAGCGCAGCGCCTACCGCCGCACGGCCGAGGACTCCGTCTACGTGGCGCCGGACGCCCGCGGCGGCGGCATCGGGCGCGCCCTCCTCGGGCGGCTCCTGGAGGAGGGCGAGCGGGCCGGGGTCCGCGAGGTCATCGCGATCATCGCCAGGACGGAGGAGCGGACCTCCGTCGACCTGCACCGCGCGTTCGGCTTCGACGAGGTCGGCCGCCTCCGCGCGGTCGGGTTCAAGCACGGCCGCTGGTACGACACCGTCCTCATGCAGCGCTCGCTTCAGCCGCCTCCCTCGGACGACTGACGCCGTAGGCCGCCGCGAAGCCGTCGCGCCAGCTCGGGTGGCGCAGCTCCCAGCCCAGCTCCCGCTTCGCCTTCTCGTTCGACGCTCCGCGCGAGTCGGTGCCCATCATCACCGCCGCGTCGCCCGCGACCACCCGCGCGAGCCAGCGCGGGACGCGGCGCGGCGGGCCGGCTCCGAGCGCCTTCGCCATCTCCGGCAGCCACTCGCGGACCGGCGCCGGCTCGTCGTCAACGACGTTGAAGATCGCCGGCCCGTGGTGTTCGACAGCGAGCACGGTCGCAGCGGCGGCGTCGTCGAGATGGATGAACGAGGTCACCCCGCCACCGTCGCCGACGATCGGGAACCGCCGCCTCCGGACCGGCTCGATCAGCCCGTCGTTGTCCGCGCCGTAGAAGCCGCCGTAGCGCAACACCACGCCGCCGGCGTCGATGACGGCCTCGTCGAGGTGGCGCATCGCCGCGAAGCTCTCCCTCATGGTGGAGACGGGCGCCGCGTCGAGCCGGTCGCGCTCCGTCTTCACCCACCCGCCCTCGCGGATGTACCGGCCGCTGGCATAGCTTTGGGCCACGAACCTCCACACCCCGGCGGCGCGTGCCGCGGCGAGGAGCCCGTCGGTGCCCTCGATCCGAAGCCTGTTCGTCTCGGCGAACACGCGATCGAAGTTGCGGGAGAAGCTGACCTTCGCGAGCGCCGTCGCCTGGTGGACGATGGCGTCGGGCTCGGTCTCGAGGACCGCTCGCCGCACGGCGCGGGCGTCGAGGAGGTCGAGCTCCCTCGCGCCGGCGCCGAGGGCGCGGACGCGCTCCGCGCCCTCCGGGGAGGTCGACGTGCCGATCACCTCGTGTCCCTGCTCGATCAACTGGGGAACAAGCCGGCTGCCGATCGCGCCGCTCGCTCCTGCCACGAAGACTCTCATCGTGCTCTCCTTGTCACATCGCTGTGCTTTCGCGGGTCTACCTGGATGACACGACGCGACGGAGGAACGTGACCGATGAATGAACGTGACCTGCTGACGGAGCGCTTCGAGGAACAGCGAGGGCGGCTGCGCTCGGTGGCGTACCGCGTCCTCGGCTCGCTCAGCGAGGCGGACGACGCCGTGCAGGAGGCCTGGCTGCGGGTGAGCCGCGCCGACACCGGCGAGGTCGAGCGCCTCGATGCCTGGCTCACCACCGTGGTCGCGCGCGTCTCGCTCAACATGCTCCGCTCCCGGAACGTGCGGCGCGAGGAGCCGCTCGACCTGCGCGTGCCGGACCCGATCGTCGATCGCCCCGACGGCACGCAGCCTGAGCACGAGGCACTGCTCGCCGACTCGGTCGGCCTCGCGCTGCTCGTCGTGCTCGAGACGCTCACACCCGCCGAGCGCCTCGCCTTCGTGCTGCACGACATGTTCGCCGTGCCATTCGACGAGATCGCGCCGATCGTGGACCGCTCGCCCGACGCCGCGCGCCAGCTTGCGAGCAGGGCGCGCCGCCGGGTCCAGGGCTGGGACACGGTGCCCGACGCCGACCTGGACGAGCAGCGCGAGGTGGTCGATGCTTTCCTCGCGGCCGCGCGCGACGGCGACTTCGAGCGGCTCCTCGAGGTGCTCGACCCGGACGTCGTGCTGAGAGCGGACTTCGGGCCGCTCGCGCCGACCCCCGCAAGGGAGGTCCGGGGTGCGGATGCCGTCGCGGGCCAGGCGCGGTTCTACTCGCGGCTCGGCCTGGAGCAGCATCCCGTGCTCGTGAACGGGGCGCCGGGAATGGTCGCCCTCCGGGACGGAGAGCTCTTCTCCGTCGGCGGGTTCACGATCAGGCGCGGCCGGATCGTGGCGATGGACATCCTGGCCGACCCGGCGCGGCTGGCCGGCCTGGACCTGAGCGCCGTGGGCCTGAGCGGGGCCGGCTAGCTCTCGTCCAGGTCGAGCGACAGGGAATTGATGCAGTAGCGCTGGCCGCCGGGGCCCGGGCCGTCGGGGAACACATGACCCAGGTGGCTGCCGCAGCGGGCGCAGACGACCTCGGTGCGGACCATGCCGTGGCTTGTGTCCTCGCGTAGCTCGACGGCGTCGGCCACCGCCGGCTCCGTGAAGCTCGGCCAGCCGCTGCCGGAGTCGTACTTCGTGTCGGAGCTGAACAGCTCGTTCCCGCAGGCGCCGCAGCGGTAGATCCCGTCGGCCTTCGAGTACGTGTACGCCCCAGTGAAGGGCGGCTCCGTCCCCGCCTCGCGCAGCACGTGGAAGCGGTCGGGGCCCAGCTCCTCGCGCCACTCGGCGTCCGACTTCTCCACCTTCTCGGTCATCTGAACAACCTCGCCTCTAGGCAAGCACCGGGCGGTGCCCGGTGCGCAGCCATGTCGTTTGTAGGGCGTAAGTGCCGGCAAGAGCAGCGTACTCGCCGTAGGGAGCGAAGAACTCGCGCACCTCTTGCTCCGTAGCCCGCCGGCCGAGGCCGGCGGCGGCGCCGACGAACTTGAGATAGGCCACGTCGAGGGCCGGCAACTGGTCGTCGCGGCCCTGGCCGGCCACGGCGAGCATCTCGAGCGTCCAGTTGCCGATGTTCGGGATCGCGCGGAGACGCCGCCACGCCGGCTCGTGCTCGCTCAGGTCGGCGCGGCCCGCGGCCACCTCGCGCGCCACGCGGACGAGCGCGATCGAGCGCTTCGGCGCGAGTCCGCATGCGTCGAGCTCCGCGGGCGAGCGCCCCGCGAGGAAGGCCGCCGAGGGCGGCGCACGCAGAGTCCCGCAGGCGCTCCGGCGACCGTGCCGGCGCACGATCCGGCGCTGGATCGCCGCCGCGCGGCCGGACTCGATCAGCTGCTCGCACACCGCCCAGGCGAGCGCCTCGAAGGGCTCGGGGCGGCGGCGCGGCCGGATGTAGGGCTTGCGCCTGATGACCGGCCCGATCAGCGGGTCCCAGCGGAAACGGCGGTGGAACTCGCTCAGGTCGTGGTCTGTGCCGAGCGCGAAGCGCATTCGGTCGATGGCCGCTTCGCACCCCTCCTGCGATGCCCCCTCCGCCCGGATCCTCACCGCCCTGCCGCTGGCCCAGGCTCGGACGGTGCACTGCTCGTCGCCCACCCACAGCGCCCGCGTGAGCGCACGTTCGCGGAGCACCATCACACCATCGCGCCCCGGCCCCGGGAGCCGGTACGGCCCCACGGGGACGACGTCCTGCTCCAGCGTGGCGGCTATCGGTCCTTGAGGAGGTGGATGTCGACCAGGAAAGAGCGGGAGGCGGCGATGTTGGCCTTCTTGCGCTTCCCGAGCCGAACGGCGACCGGTCGCGGCCGCCTCAGCAGCCGCACCATCACGAACGTCGCGATGCCGACGAGGAACCCGCCCGTGGCGGCCGCGACGGCGGCCGGCAGCGATACCTCCACGCGCCGCTCGATCGGGCGTGGCTCGGCGAGGACGGGGAGGTTGTCTGACACGTCGGCCAACGTATCAGAGGCTTCGCTCGTAAACGCGGTACTTCTTCACGATCTCGCCGCCCATCGCCTCCATGGCGCGGTTCATCGCCTTGTTCGTCTCGAGGATCCAGCCCATCTCGCCCCCCTTCACCCGAGTCGCCTCCGCCATGTCGAAGTGCTCCGCGTACAGCCCGGCCGCCACGCCCGTGTGCTGGTAGGCCGGCCTCACTCCGAGGAAACCCACTCGGCAGCGGTCGATGATCCTGCGCCGGTTCAGGAAGTGCCACCAGCCGAGCGGCAGCAGCCGGCCGTTCATCCTCTTCAGCACCTGGTTGAGGTCCGGCACCGTGATCGCCATCCCGACCGTCTTCCCCTCGGAGTCCTCGGCGATCATGAACCAGGGCCGGTCGTAGGCCAGCTGAAGCTCCCCGGCGTACGCGTCGAGGTCCTCCTTCGAGTACGGCACGAAGCCGAAGTTGCGCGCCCAGGCCTCGTTGTAGAGCTCGCCGAACGCGTCGAGGTCGCGCCGGAGGTGACGCCGGGTCATCTTCCGGATGCGGATCCCGTGCTTCGGCTCGAGTTGCTCGGCCAGCTCCCAGATGATCGGCATCACCTGGTCGCGGCCCGAGATGTGGAGCGACCACATGAAGGTGTCCACGGCCTTCTCGAGCCCGGCCTCCTCGCAGAGCCGCTGGTAGTAGGGCGGGTGCCACGCCTGGCGGACCATCGGCTCCAGTCCGAAGCCCTCGATCAGCACGCCGCTCTCGTCGTTCATCGTGAAGTCCATCGGCCCGAGCATCCGGTCGCGGCCGCGCTCGCGCAGCCACCCCTCAGCCGCGTCGAGCAGCCGGCGCAGCACCTCCACGTCGTCCTCCAGCTCCAGGAAGCCGAACATGCCGGTGGCGTCGCCGTGGAACTCGTTGTAAGCCGAGTCGATTTGGGCGCTGATGCGCCCGACGACGTTCCCCCGGCGGCGTGCGAGGAAGAGCTCCGCCTCACCCCGCTTGTAGAACGCCCCGGTGCGGGGGTGGAGGAAATGCCAGCGCTCGATCCGCAGCGGGGGAATCCACCCTTCCGCGTTAGAGTGCAGCCGGAAGGGAAGCTCGATGAACTCGCGCATGTCGGCCCGCGAGGACACGGGCGCCACCTCGACTGACACGGCGCGGGACCTTATATGCCTACTGCTATCGATCTATTCGAGAAGGCACGGAGCCACGAGCGGCTGGAGCAGCTCCAGGCCGCCCGCGACCACGACCTGATGCCCTACTTCCGCGTCCTCGAGGGGCCCGCCGGCCCCGTCGTGGAGATGGAGGGCCGCGAGCGCATCATGCTCGGGTCGAACAACTACCTCGGCCTGACCGGCGACGAGCGGGTGAAGGACGCGGCGCGCGACGCGCTCGAGCGCTTCGGCACCGGGCTGACGGGCTCGCGCTTCCTGAACGGAACGCTCTCGCTGCACCTCGAGCTCGAGCAGGAGCTGGCGGACTTCATGGGCACCGAGGCCGCGCTCGTCTTCACCACCGGCTACCTCGCCAACACGGGCGCGATCGCGACCCTGCTGGGCCCCGGCGACACGGTGATCTGCGACTCCGGCGACCACGCCTCGATCCTCGACGCCGTCTCGATGTCGCGCGCGCGCATCCGCCCCTTCCGCCACAACCGGCTCGACAAGCTCGAGTCGATGCTGAAGCGCTCGGAGAGCGACGGCGGCGGCGTCCTGGTCGTGGTCGACGGCGTGTTCTCCATGGAGGGCGACCTCGCGCCGATCCCCGACATCGCGGCGCTCTGCCGCGAGCACGGCGCCCGCCTGATGGTCGACGAGGCGCACGGCGTGGGCGTGC
Source organism: Thermoleophilaceae bacterium (assembly GCA_035705985.1). GTDB lineage: Bacteria > Actinomycetota > Thermoleophilia > Solirubrobacterales > Thermoleophilaceae > JACVRW01. Next base: position 24,582 of record DASSVP010000205.1, on the reverse strand, counting down.
TCGGCGCGCGCGGCGCCGGCACATGCGAGGCGATGGACGCCGAGGACGACGTGGACCTGCGCATGGGCACCTTCTCGAAGTCGCTCGCCTCCTGCGGCGGCTTCATCGCCGGGCCGGCCGACGTCGTCGACTTCCTGCGCGTGCAGTCGCGCTCGTTCATGTTCACCGCCGCCGCCGTGCCGGCCGCCATCGGCGCCGCGCGCGGCGCGCTCGAGATCGTCCGCTCCGACGAGGGGCCGCAGCTCATGGCGACGGTCCTCGACAACGCGCGCTACCTGCACGACGGCCTCGCCGACCTGGGCTACGACGTCATGGAGCCGCAGCGGCTACCCGACGGCTCCGACGTCATCACCCCGATCGTCCCGGTCCTCGTGGGCGACGACTGGAAGGCGGTGATGCTCTGGAAGGCGCTCTACGACGCCGGGGTCTACGTGAACGTGGCGATCCACCCGGCGGTCCAGCGCGGCGGCGCGCTGCTCCGGACGAGCGTGATGGCCACGCATGAGCGCGACGTCCTCGACCGCGCCCTCACCGTCTTCGAGAAGGTGAAGGGCGAGGTCGAGAACGCCGCACCGCCGGTCTAGCCGTTCGGCGCGCTCAACGCAGCAGGTACTCCATCGCGCGACCGAGCACGTTGCTGCGCGCGGCCGGCGTCGAGATGCCCTCCACTCCGAACCCGAGGTAGATCGACCACGGCGTCGACACCGCCGCGCCCTCGGGGAAGCCGCCCGCGGTGGTCCGGGTCCAGTCGTTCGAGTTGGGAGCGCTGCCCGGAGGCGGACCCGCCACCGTCCAGCCCCCGAGCCCGTCCTCGAACGAGGTCGTCTCACCGGTGGACACGGTCGTGTCGTCGACGAACGCGCCCAGACCCTGGATGGACCAGTCGCTCGCGTATGAGATGGACACCTCGACCTGCTTGCCGGCGTAGCGCGAGAGGTCGACCGACCACTGCTCCCAGCCGTCGGAGCGCCCGGAGGCCGCGTGCCACTCGCCGCTCGTGCCCGTGGGAGTACAGGCGCCCGGTGCCGAGAACGTCTGGTAGCGGGCGAGCCAGGGATGCAGCTCGTGCCAGTTGGCCGCGCAGCTGGACAGATCGGGATCGTTCGGTCCCGTGCTCTGACTGGTGTGGCCGTTGGCGTCCGGCAGCGTCGTCCAGTCGTCCTGGCCGACGGTATGCGCCTCGACGAACACGTAGTCCCAGTCCGGCTCGGTGTCGCGCGACATCCAGAAGGACAGATTGCCGCTCGTCTGGCCGGTCAGGTCGATCGTGCGCGTAAGCCGCTTGTAGGAGACGTCGGCGATCCCCGAGTACGCATAGTACGAGCCCGTACGCGGATCGAACGGGCCGCCGGGACGGCTGTACTTGGCGGACGCCCAGCTGTCGAACTGCGGGTACTGCTGCTTGGGCAGGATCCCGCTCGTCGCGATGAACGACGCGCTGTGGTCCTGGTTGTTCGCGCTGTTGCCGCCGAACGACCACGACAGACCGCTGAACGGGCTGTCCACGCCGACGACGTCGTAGAGGCTTCCGTTGGCCTTCGTGCCGGCGTCGTCGTTGTAGAGATAGGCGCCCAGGTAGTACTGCAGGAAGTCGTCGGACAGGTCCTGGCACCCGTCCCCGGCCGTGTTCGGGTCACACGGCGCGCCGCGCTCGAGGTCGAACTCGTACCCCTGCGCATACTGCAGGCCCGCGTTCTTGCCGGTGAACAGAAGCCGGCCTCCGCCTTCGACGTACTGGCGCATGGCGAGCATCTCGTCGTTCGCCAAGCGGGAGGCCGTACCCGGCACCATCCCGCCGTCGCGCGTGATGATGTCGTCGCCGGTGTACCAGATCACCGCGTCGTAGTGGCCGAGCACGCCCAGCGGACTCGGGGCTCGCCGGCCGTTCGCGTCGACGTCGTAGACGTCGGCCTCGTAGCCCTTCGCCGCCAGCGCGTCGAGGTAGTAGGACAGGTACAGCGGACCCCGCCTGTAGGGCGGCGAGATGCCGCTGTAGTCCTCCGCGGCGACCACGAGGATCCGCCGCCCGCTGTCGGACCGCACCGTGTACGTGAACGCGTCGCTCGCCGCGGCCGGGTTATCGGCATCCTCGAACCAGACCTTGACCTCGTCTCCGGGGCTCGTCCCGGTGACGACGCCGCGCATCAGGCGGTAGTAGACGTCGCCGCCTTCGCCGTAGCGCTCACCGCCCGAGGCCTCGGAGGTCGGCGCGGTCTCGGGCTCAGCCCCGTTGATGCTGTATTTGAGCGACACCGCTCCCAGGCTCCGCTTGGCGATCACCTGGACCGGCTGCGGGTCGCCGTACGAGACGCTGAACTTGAAGTTCCCGAGCGGGTTGCCCGACTTCTCCGGGTCCAGGCTTGCGGTCTCGAGATAGAAGGGCTTCATCGTCGCGCCGGCGGGATTGGCGGGATCCGGCGTCGACCGCGCGAGTCGGAGTGCGAACGGCAGGTTCTTCTCGAACTCGGCCTGCACGAGCGCCTCGTCGTCGGGGAAGACGAAGCCGCAGCCCTCACAGCCCTCTGACAGCTCGGGCGTCCAGCTCAGCGCGCCCGTCTTCGAGTAGGCGTAGTCGTCGGTGGTGCCGTTCGTCGTGTAGAGATCGGCGCCCACGCCGGGGTCGAACCCCTCGACCGCCGGGTTGGCATCGGTCCCCGTGTACTCGACGAAGAGCGGGTCGTCGAACGACGGCGTCTGGACCTGCCAGCCGTACGGGTAGAGCAGGAGCGGTCCGTACGAGTGGTAGGTGAGCAGGAACTTGAACTTCATCCGGTCGATGAGGGCCTGGTGGGCCTTCGTCTCGGGCTCGGAGGCCGGCGCCGAGCCGCGATAGGTCAGGCTCGACATCTCGGTCGAGGAGCCCTCGTTGTCGTAGTTCCAGCGCTCGTCGTAGTTGCGGTTCAGGTCGACGCCGTCCGCGTTGGTGATCGCGGGATCGCTGTCGTTGTTGCGCAGGTTCTTGCGCCAGAGCCGCTCGTCGGTGAACGTGTACTGGTACCCGTCCGGGTTCGCGACCGGCATGAACCAGAGCTCGCGCGTGTTGACCAGGTTCGTGATCTCGGCGTCCTCGCCGTAGCCGTCCACGAAGTGGTGGAGCAGGCGGCGGGTCATCTCGGTGGCGATCCACTCACGCGCGTGGACCGTGCCCATGTACAGCGACGCCGGCCGCGCGCCGTCCGCGAGCCGCCGGGCGTCCCTGGTGATCTTGAGCGCGATGATCTCGCGCCCCTGGATCGTCTTGCCGATCACCACGAGCTTCGCGATCGTGGGGTTGCGCCTCGCGAGCGCGTAGAGCTCCTCGCGGATGCCGCCGGGCTCGTCATAGGAGCGGAAGACGTCGAAGCCCCCGACGGCCATCGCATCGGCCTGCTGGCGAACCGTCTGGCCCTTCCCGTTTCGCTTCAGGCTCAGGTCGACGCCCTGCCCGCGCAGCCGATCGGCCTCACGCGCCGTCAGGATCAGGTCGACGGTGTCGCCGCCGCCAAGATGCGACTCGGCGACGTCGTAGCCACCGCTTCGAATCGCGGCCAGCGCCTTCGCGTCCGCCTTCGCCGTGTACATGTCCAGGCCGTGCCTGCTTGCCGCTTCGGCCGTCCCGGTGCCTGCAATCAACACGACGAGCGCTACGAGCGCGACGATCGGACCACGGACCTGCATGCGGGGTTCCCCCTCCCGAGATGGTGCCACCGAAGTAGGGCAGCCTAGCCTCGGATCTTTCTGGCGACCACGGCAGGTCGCAAAGGCACCGGTTTGCCTATCCAGTTACCTCAGAACCCCGTGCACCAAACGCGCGCCGGCCCCTCTCGGCCAGCCCGGCGAGGCCCGGGGGCAGGCGTCCGTCGGTCGAGAGCCAGGAGCCGGCCAGGATCAGGAGCAGCCCCGCGACCGCGCCGGCGGTGACGCTCTCGTCGAGGATGGCCACGCCGAGCGCCAGCGCCACGACGGGGTTCACGTAGGTGATCACCGTCGCGCGGCTCGGCCCGACCTCGGCGATCAGCCGGAAGAAGAACAGGAAGGCGAGCGCGGAGCAGATCAGGCCGAGCACGACGATCGACGCGACCACGTCGCCGGACGGCGCCTCGGTCGGCACGTCCGCGAGTGCGAACGGCGTGACGAGCAGCGTGGCGATCGCGAGCGAGGCGGCGACCGGGCCGAGCGGGTCCACGTCGGAGAGGCGGCGCTTCACGATCATCGGGCCCACCGCGTAGCAGAAGGCCGCGACCAGGATGGCGAGCGCGCCCAGCAGCTCGTCGCCACGGCCGCCGATGTCGATGCCCACGAGCGCCGCCACGCCGGCGATGCCGATCAGCATCCCGGCGAGTCGGGTGGCGGTTGGCCGCTCGGCGTGGTCGAAGCGGAGCGCGAGCAGCGCCACGAACAGCGGGACGGCAGCGATCAGGATCGCGGCGAGCGAGGAGCTGATGTGGACCTCGCCGAAGCCGATCAGCGGCCACGGCACCGCCATCTCGACGGCCGCGAACAGCGTGAGGATCCGCCAGCGCTCGCTCAGGCCGCGCAGCGCGCCGAGCTTCCACGCGACCGGCAGGAGCACCGCGGCGGCCAGGGCGAGCCGCGACCACGCGACGACGCTGGGGGACAGCTCGTCTACCGCGATCTTGATGAACAGGTACGGCATGCCCCAGATCACGGAGACGGCGGCGAACAGCGCCCAGCCGCGGGCGCTCATGTGGATGCCTTCCGTGCCAAGCGGCCTAGGCTACTCGGCGCTTTCTGCCCGGCCTGGGGGCGTTGCTCTTCGCCACCGCCCAGCTAAGTGCGGCGCTCATGCCGCCACCTCCTCGTGCCGCGCCCGGAGACGCAGCAGGTCCACGACGTCGGCCGTCGGCCGGAACGGGTCGGCCACCGCGCGCCCGTCGAGCAGCCCCACCGCCGCGAGCAGCTCGCCGCCGGCGTACGCCAGCAGCGCCGGTCCCTTGGGCGGCCGCCGGTCGTCCAGGAGCGCGAGGCGCCAGACCCTCTGAGCGTCCGCCTCGGTGCTGTGAGTGATGGTGATGGGCTCGGTCACGACGGCTCTCCTTTCACCGGTAGAACGTCCTCCGCGGCCTCTTTGTGAGGTAACCGGCTAAATCGTTATGTCGGGAACCATATCACCTGCTAAATTCTTTTGCCAGTTATGGCGCCTGGAGAGTCCACTCCGTCCAAGACAGCCCCCCAGCCGCTCTACCTCGTCCAGCGCTTCGTGAACAGCGTCGACCTCGAGTCGGGCGAGGACGAGCTGGCCAGCCCGGAGGCTCTCCGAGCTTGGTTCGCCGAGCGCGGGCTCATGGAGGCGGGCGACGACGTGAGCGCGGCGGACCTGAGGCGGGCCGTCGACGTGCGCGAGGGGCTGCGCGCGGTGCTTCTCCAGAACAACGGCCTGCCGCTCGACAAGGGGCGCGTGGAGCGGCTCGATCGCGCCGTGCGGCGCGCCGGAGTCCGCGTCCGGTTCGTCCCCGGCCGCGACCCTGAGCTCGTGCCCGACGCGGTCGGCGTGGACGGCGCGATCGCGCGGCTGATGGCGATCGTGGCCGCAGCCGTGGAGCATGGCCGCTGGGAGCGGCTCAAGGCGTGCCCGCGCGACGAGTGCGAGTGGGCGTTCTACGACAAGTCGAAGAACCGCTCAGGCCGCTGGTGCACGATGGAGTCTTGCGGCAACATCGAGAAGGCGAAGGCCTTCCGCGCGCGGCAGCGGCACTAGCTCTCCAGGGTGTGCACCTTGAAGAGGTTGGTCCCGCCCGCGCGGCCGGCGGGCAGCCCTGCCGTGATCCCGATCATGTCGCCGGTCTGCGCGAAGCCCTCGCGCTCGGCCACTCGGGCGCACGCCTCGATCAGGTCGAGCGTGTCGAGCGGCTCCTCGTGCAGCCGCGGGTGGACGCCCCACAGGAGCTGGCAGCGGCGCACGACCTCCTGGTACGGCGACAGGGCCAGCACGGGCGCCTTCGGCCGGTAGGCCGAGATCAGCCCCGCCGTCGCGCCCGTGTTGGTGGGCGACACGATGCACTTCAGCCCCAGCTGGTAGACGCCGCCCACGGCGCCGAAGGCAAGCGCGTGGTACTGGTTGTTCGCCTGTGGGCCGCGCTCTGCGAGCCAGCGGCCGTAGGGCAGCTCGCGCTCGGTCGTCTGCGCGATCGAGGCCATCATCTGCACCGCCAGCACCGGGTGCTTCCCCACAGCCGTCTCCTGGGAGAGCATCACGGCGTCGGTGCCGTCGAAGATCGCGTTGGCCACGTCCGCCACCTCGGCGCGCGTGGGACGCGTGGAGTGCACCATCGACTCCAGCATCTGGGTGGCGGTGATCGTTGGCTTCGCGTGCCGCCCCGCGAGCGCCAGCAGCCGCTTCTGGACGAGCGGCACCTCCTCGATCGGGAGCTCGATGCCGAGGTCGCCGCGGGCGATCATGATGCCGTCGGCCGCCTCGATGATCTCCTCGCCGTTCGCCGCGGCCTGCGGCTTCTCGATCTTGGCGATCAGCGGCACGTGGACGTCCCGGGCCGCCAGGTGCTCCCGAACCGGGTCGAGGTCCTCGCGCCTCCGGACGAACGAGAGCGCGAAGAAGTCGACGCCCATCTCGAGTCCGGCGTCGATCAGGGAGATGTCCTCCTCGCTGACGGCGGGCAGGGACACCGTGACGTTTGGCAGGTTGAGCCCCTGCCGCGAGGCCACGCTGCCGCCGACCTCGACCTTCGTCACCACCTCGCCGTCGTGCACCTCGCCCACCCGCAGGCGAACCGCGCCGTCGGCCAGGTACAGCACGTCTCCCTTGTCCACCAGCTCGGCGAAGCCCTCCCAGGCCACCGGCAGCCGCTCGGACGTGCCCTCCATGGACTCGGGCGTCAGCACCACGCGCGAGTCACGAGCCAGCTCGGCGACGCCGCCGGCCACGGGGCCGATCCGGAGCTTGGGGCCGGGCAGGTCGCCGAGGATCGCGACGTCGCGGCCCGCGCGCTCTGCCCCCTCCCGGATCGCCGCCGCTATCTCGGTGTGCTGTTCCGAGCTGCCGTGCGCGAAGTTGAGCCGGGCGACGTCCATGCCCGCCTCGACCATCTGCTGGAGGACCCCTGGGTCCTGGGAGGCGGGGCCGATCGTCGCCACGATCTTCGTCGAGCGCATGCGGTTTGGACCTTACCCACGAAAAGCCCGCTCTTAGCGACAGAGCTCCCCGAGGCGATGTTGACGCTGCGGCGTGGAGAGGTTTTGATGGGCCCCGGCCTCGGGGCAGTTCGGAAAGCGTGTCTGGCCCTTTCGCACACGCTCCCTTCGGCGCCGCCCCCAAACGAGGCCCGGGGTATCTGCATCGTCCGTTTCTTCGTCTTTGAGCGCACGCAGTGCGGGGAGGTCTGATGGGCAAGCCGGCCACGATCGACGCTGGTCAAGAGCAGCATTTGCAGGCGCTGGAGTACGCCAACCGCGTACGCCTCGCCAGGGCTCGGATGAAGCGTCGGATCGCGGGGGGCGAGCTCGAGGCCGCTGAGGTGATCCTCAGCTGCCCCTGGCAGGCGCACAGCATGTCGATCAGCGACCTGCTGATGAGCCAGAAGCGCTGGGGCAGGGCCCGTTGCAGAAGACTGCTCGTGTCGCTCGGCGTCCCGGAGAACAAGCAGGTCGGAACGCTCACCGAGCGCCAGCGACTTGCGCTGGCCGCCGTGCTCGCCGCAAAGAACGCCCCGGCAGGAATTGAGGCCGCCACCGCGCGGGCGTCGCTGAGCACTCGCGAACGCGCGCTGACGGCCGCCTGACCGGAGCACAGGGGAGGGCGGCCGGGGAGAGGCCGGCCGCCCTCTCGCTGCAGTTGGCAAGCGCCGGGTGCCGGGCGGCGCAGCCCTGCTATCCGCCGGTCGTCGCGATCTCGACGATGTGGCCGTCGGGATCGCGCACGTAGATCGACTTGAAGTCGCTGCGGTCCATCACCTCGGTCGCCGCGACGCCGCGCGAGCCGAGGTAGTCCCGCCACGCCGCCAGCTCCGCCTCGCTCTCGACCGCCAGCGCGAAGTGGTGGATGGAGCCGCGCCCGACCGTGCCCTCGTCGAGGTCCGGGTACTCGAGGCAGGTGACGAGCGTGCCGGGACGCCCCTCCGCGTCCCCGAAGATCAGGTGGCGGGCATTCCGGTCGTCGTCGTTCACCGTCTGCTTGACCAGGCGCATCCCGAGCACGTTCCTGTAGAAGGCGAGCGAGCGCTCCACGTCCGCGACGAGGAGGGTGATGTGATGGAGGCCCGCGATCCGCAGGCGGCGCTCGCTCACCGGAAGCCGAGGCCGCCGGAGCGGCGCTTGAAGAGCTCGCGCATCGAGTAGAAAGTAGCGGCGAAGACGGCGCCGCCGACGAGCGCGAGGATCCAGACCTTCACGGGGCCGAGCCCGAGCGCGACCACGGTCACCGACACGAACGCCGCGACTCCGGCGAGCAGGCTGGAGTGCGAGCGGTAACCGGCCAGGTGCTCGCGCAGCGCGAGCTCGCCGCCGCCCAGCGAGGCGATCACGAGCCCGGACACGAGCATCTCCTCGCCTCCCTCGCCCCGGAATGCCCCCCAGGCGATCAGGACGATCCCGAGGAGGATGATCAGCTCGGACAGCGGGAAGTTGCCCCAGGGCGCCTCCGGGCGGCCCGACCTTCGCCGGCGCGGCTCGGGCTCGAGCGCCCGCGCGCGCCGCGCCGCATCGCGCTCGGCGCGCGTCGACTCACCGCGCTTGCGGCTGCGCCTCCCCATGTCAGGTGGCTAACGGGCAGCCGGAGCTGATGACGACCCGCCACCAGCCCATCAGCATTCCGATGAAGCCCAGGCGCGGGCGCACGTGCCAGTGCTTGCAGCCGCGCTCGCCGATGTCCTCGGCCGATACCCGGCGCCACTTGTGGCGCTTCGGGTCGAGCAGCATCTCCTCGATCAGGCGCCGGTTCTGCTCCTCGACCCAGGTGCGGTCGGAGAGCGCCTTCCGCGCGTCGGCCACGCGCCCGGCCAGGTCGTCGCGCAGCTGCTCGAGCTCGCCCAGCGAGAGGATCCTCGGCCCGCCCCCGCGCGATGGCACGAGCGGGGCGCTCATCCCGGTACGCGGCCAGACGGCGCAGAAGACCTGCCCCAGCTCGCTCTCGAGCCGGGCGACCTGGTCGAGCAGGGTCCGCCGCGCGGCGCGCTGCCCCGGGCAAGCCGGGGCCGGCGCACCCGGCGCAGCCACGCCCTTCTCCGGCGGCGCCAGCGGCAGCGCGGGAGCTACTGGCCTGTCGAGTACGTCAGGCACGCGCGTCAAGTGTAAAGCGTCTCGGCCGCGCACCACAGCGCTTCCTCCAGGCTGATGCGCGGGACCCCCTTCACGCCCAGGGCGCAGAGGATCATGCGCTCCGTCTCCGGGGTCACGCCGGCATCCTCCGAGACCTCGCCCAGCACCACGGCCACGGGGCGCGCGGAGTCGGCCACCACGAGCTGACGCGGCGACAGCGGCCGCCCGCCGCCGAGCGTCTCGCCCGAGCGCGCGAGCCGGAGCCCCGGCTCACCGTCCATGCGCTCGGCGTCGAGCGCCACCAGCGGCACGCCGGTCTCCGCTATCGCGATCGTGAGCGCGTCGTCCACGATGTTCTCGCTCCGAAGGCCGCCCTGCTTCAGCCGCTGGAGCGCGACGGCCTCCACGGGCGTGCGGTCGTGGTCCGGGTCGATCCCGACCTGGCGCGAGAACACGCGGTAGGCCCACGGCACCGGGTCCTGGCGCATATGGATGACCTTGCCGCCGGTGTAGCGATCGGCGAGCATCCGGAGCCGCTGCTTGATGGCGCGCGGCGAGCTGCCCGGGCGGACCTCCACGCCGGCGTGTACGAGGCAGAGCTCCGGGAACTCCTCCGCGAGCTCGGGCTCGACCCACCCCTCGACGAGGTCGAGCTCGCTCATCCGGCAAGCCGCTCCGTGCGGCGGCGCAGCTCGGCTTCGGTGAGGTTCCCCACCGGTGCGGAGCGCACGCGGCCGTTGCGGGCGAACACCGTGATCGGGCAGACGCCCACGCCGTACAGGTTCACGAGCGAGCCGTCCTCGTCCACGGCCACCGGCTGCCGCCAACGGCGTGCCCGCGCGAGGTTGCGCGCCTCGTCCTTCGAGTCCCCGCTGAGGACCGTCACGAACTCCACCCCGGGGAAGTCCGCCGCGATCCGCTCCAGGCGGTCCACCTGCGGCTCGCAGTCGGTGCCGCGCGTGACCACGAACGTCATGACCCGCGAGCCCTTCTCGGTCGGGCAGACCACGACGACCCCCTCGCCGCGCACCTCGCAGGCGGGGATCGGCCCGGCGTTCTCGTTGCAGGGTTCCTTCTGGCAGACGTTCGCGTCGCCCTTCACGTTGCCGCGGGCCGCCGGCGCCGCGAAGGCCGGCAGCCGCTGGCCGACCTCCGGCCCGCGCAGACCCTTTCCCTTGTTCGGCAGCGTCTGCGCGAACAGCAGCACGGCGAGGCCCATCAGCATCAGGATGCCCACGAGCCAGGCGTACTTGTTGCCCGGCCGCGGCACCTCCGGCGGGCGCACGGGCTCCGGATGCGTGCGGTCGCGCTCGGCGAGCCGCTCGCCGGGCGAGAGGTCCTCGAAGCGGTCGTTCCCGCTCACGGCGTGTCCGGCTGCGCCCGCCGGCTCGCGAGCAGATTCCGGACCCGGAACGGCCCGTGCTCCTCCGCCCAGAGGAGTGCGGCCGGCAGCACGACCATCACGCCCACCAGCGACACCCCCAGGTCGACCACGGTCAGGATCCCGAAGTCCCTGAGCATCCGGATGTCGGAGAAGATCAGGGCCGCGAAACCGGCTACCGCGGTGAGGCCCGAGGCCAGCACGGCCGCTCCCGTCGAGGCGTATGCGAGCTCAATCGCTCGCGCGGGGCCAGCCCCGGCCTCGCGCTCCTGCCTGTAGCGGGAGGACAGCAGGACCGAGAACTCGGTGGAGATCGCGATCACGAGCGCCCCGAGTGTGACCGACATCGGGTTCAGGTCCACCTCCAGCGGCCCCGGGAGCAACCCGAGCACGAACAGGACCAGGCCCGACCAGCCCGTGGCGAGCGCGATCGGAATGAGCGGCACAGCAGCCTCCCGGGCGGAGCGCCGCGCGAGGAACAGGACCAGGAACACGCCGGCGAGCGCGGCCAGCAGGGTGAGGCCGCGCCGCCACGGCGAGGACAGCGCGCCGTTCGCCTCGGCGGCGAGCACGGGCAGGCCGACGACGGACGCCTCCACGCCGTCGGGCGGCTTCAGCGCCGCCTTGATGTCCTCCACGACCTCCTTCTGGCGGTCGAGCGGCATCAGCCGGATGCCGAAGGCAAGGTTCGCGGTCCTGCGGTCGGCGGTCACGACGCCCTGGGAGAAGTACGCGGGAACGGCGTCGAGCAGGCGGCGTACGCTGCGCTGCCCGCCCGTCGAGAACAGGTCCGGCAGCGACAGCGCCGGGCAGAGCTCGGGCGCGTTCCGCTTCTGCGTGCAGCGCTTGCCGGGGCGGTAGCCGTGCTCGCGCAGGACCTGCTGCTGGAAACGCGTCATCCACGCGATCACCCCCGGGTCGGTGATGTCGTCGGCGCGCACCGTCACGTCGATCTCGCCGGACACGCCGGTCTCCTCCTGGAGCACGTTCACGTCCTTCAGCGCCTGAAGGTCCTGCGGAACCAGCTCGCGGACGTCGGAGACCACCTCGCTCTGGGTGTCCACCGCGAGGCCCACCACGGCCACCGCGAGCCCGATCGCGAGCACGCGCCGCGGGTGCGACAGCGAGAAGCCGAGCGTGCGCCAGGAGCGGTCCGCGAGCCACTCACCCGCAGAGTGGAGAAACCCGGGCAGCGCGAGCGGCGCGCGCTCCCGCCCCGGGGCCCTGCGCCGAACCAGCGCCGCGAACCCCGCGCAGAGCGCGCACGCGAGCGCGAGGACGATGCCGATCACGAGCAGGGCCCCGAACCCGCGCACCATGGGCACGGGCGACAGCAGCAGGACCAGGAACCCCGTGGCCGTGGCCACGCCGGCCGTGAGGATCGTGGGCCCTCCGGCGCCGACCGCCGCGACCGCCGGCTCGGGCTCGCCGCGCGCGACGGCCTCGTCGAAGCGAGCGTGGAACTGGATCGCGTAGTCCACCGCAAGCCCGATCAGGACGGGCAGCGCCGCGATCGACGCCATCGTGAGGTCGCCGCCCGCCAGCGAAAGCGCGCCGAACGTCATCGCCGCGGCCGCCAGCGCCAGGCCCAGCGGCAGCAGGCGCAGGCGTGAGCGGAAGACGAGCGCGAGGGTGGCCGCCATCAGCAGCAGCGCGGCGCCGAGCAGCACGAAGATCGCGTCGCGCACCGCGTCGGCGAGCCCGGCCGCCACGACGGGCACGCCGGTCACGATGTAGCGCGCGCCCTCGCGGGGCTCGAACACCCTCTGCCCGGTGGCCTCGCGGATCAGCGCGATCGCGCGTTCGCGGTCGGCGTCGCTCAGGCCGGGCCGGAGCCGGATCTGGATCAGAGCCGCGTTCTTCGACGGGAACAGGTAGGCGAAGCGGGACTTCGGGATACCGGGACCGCCGGCCGTGCGGTCGAAGACGAGCGCCGACACCCACGACGGGTCCGTTATCTGAGGCACACCGGTGATGCCGAAGCGGAGCGCGAGCTTCAGCGTCTCGTTGATGAACTGCGCCTGCACCGCCTCGGCGGCCGAGCGGGCGAGCCGCTCCTGCTCGGACTTCGGGTCGCCACGACGCCTCGAGAGCCGGCGGGCGGCGTTCGAGACGCGCTCAGCCTCCGCGGCGGCCTCGGTCTGCTTGCGGGCGAACTGGTCCTGGACCTGGTTCGTGGCCGTGTTGATGAACGTGCCGGGCCCGTAGACGACCTTCGCGGCGTCGAGCTCCGCTATCTCGCGGCACACGGGCGGCAGCTTGCCGAGGCCTTCCTTCGTGTCCGGCACGTTGCCGCTGAGACAGCCCTCGAGCCGGATCAGGCGGTTCAGGTCCGGCGTGAGGACGCTGCGTGTGACCTCGCCGCGAACGAGCACCAGGATCGCCTCGTCGCCGAAGTCGCGCTTGAAGCGCTCCGTGTCCTTGAAGCTCTCGGAGCCGCGGTCGACGAGCGTCTCCGTGGCGGCGCTCGGCTCCAGCCGCAGCGCGAGCGCGGCGCCTCCCAGCGCCAGCACGGCCGTGAGGCCCAGCACGAGCACGGGCCGCCGCGTAACGGCCCCCACGAGCCGTCGGAGCAAGCGCTCGATCACACGGTCAGCTTAGGGAGAGCCGGGCGGAAGCGGCTGCAGTCGCGGGAACAGCCCCGGCTGCCCGGCCAGGCGTCCGAGCGGCGCCTGCGGGTCGCACGGCGGCGCCCTGTCGCGGTTCGCGTCGCCGCCCCAGACGAAGCGGTAGATCTGCGCGGCGAGGTCCTCGGAGATCCACTCGTTCGGCTCGGGCGGCTCCGGCACGGGATTGTCCGTGCAGAGGTAGGAGCCGTAGACCTCGAGATGCCCCTCCGTGCGGAGCTTGTCGTAGCCGCCCGGCTCGGTGTAGGGGTTGGATCGGTTCGTCCTGAGCCGGAACGGCCAGCCGGTCATCATCTCCGGGTTCACCGGGTTCGCGGTGCGCAGGTAGTGCAGGAAGCGCGAGGTGTTGTTGAAGGACTGCTCCGTGCCCTGAGTGGCCGCGGCGTCGTTCGCGAGGAACGCCGCGATCTCACGCCGGTAGAGGCCGAGGTAGTCGAAGATGGGGGTTAGGTTTCGCAGCCACGGGTCGATCCGGCGCAGCACGGGACGGGTGTTGTCGAGCACCTCGGAGGTGGCCGGCAGGCCGCGCCGGGAGACGCGGACGAGTGGGTCGAGGTCCACGAAGAGGCCCTTGAGGTCGGGGGCGAGCGCGTCGAGGTCCACGAGCGTCGGCGAGATCTCGCGCGCGGCCGGCCGCAGCTGGTCGATCAGCGGATCGGTGTCCGCGGCGAACTTCGTGATTCGCTCCGTCGTCGCCCTGCTCTCCCGCAGGAAGGTCGGGAAGACACGGAAGGTGTCGGCGAGCTGCGAGTCGCGGCTCGCGACCGCCTCCCAGGTCCGGTTGGAGTTCCGGATCAGCTCGCGGAGCTGACCCTTGCGCTCCGTGAGCGCGTCGAACACGTAGCCGGTGTCGCGCACGAAGCGGCGCGTCGCGCCGCTCTGGCGGCGCAGCACGGCCAGCACGTCGTCGGTCTCCTCCGCGAACGGCGTGAGGTGGGCGAGCGCGTCGTTCAGCGGCTCCGCGTTGCCCTTCGCGGCCACGCCGGCCTGGTCGAACCAGGTCGAGAAGCGCTCGCGCGTCACCGGGTCGAAGCCGCGCAGGATCTCGTCGAGCTCCACCGTGTCGGCCACCCGGCCCGCGGCGAGCGTGCCGCCGTCGTCGACCACCCCGCGCCTGCCGTCACCCGGCGCCAGCTCCACGTAGGTCTCCCCGAGCAGCGACTTCTGTCGCAGGATCGCGCGCGTGTCCTTCGGGATCGGCGCGTAGCGCGCGTCGACCTCGAGCTCCGTGTCGGTCAAGCCGGTCAGCTCGTTCGGCTCCAGCCTCTTCACGCGGCCCACGCGCACGCCGGAGATGCGGACGTCGGCCTCCTGGGCCAGCTGCGTGGCGGACGGGAAGCCGACCTTCACGCGGTAGCCCTCGGGCTGGAGCGGCACGGAGCCGCCGAAGTTGAGCCAGAGGAACACCAGGATGCCGAAGCACGAGAGCGTGAACGCGGCCATCGCGAAGATCCGGCCGAGGCTGGGGGTCTGCTTGATCACGGCACGCGCTCGTCGGGTGGGTGGGTGGGACAGGCCTGCCCCTCGGGCGGGAGGTTCAGCAGCGTGGTGAGCGTGCCGAGCTGCGGGTTGCCGAGGATGACCTGCTCGAGCACGTCGTAGCCGTTGCAGTTCACGAGCACGAGCCCGCGCCGGATCGGCCCGTGGGCGTCCTGGAGGTTGAACATCGTCGCCCCGGAGTGGGCGGCCCACGCCGCCCAGAAGTTGAAGGAGCGGCCGGCGCCGGGCGGCTCGTAGGCGAGCGTGTTGAAGAAGCGGTTGAGGACGCGGAAGGTGCGGGCCAGCCGCGGGCTCACCACGGCGAGGTCCTCGGTGGCCGCGCGGAGGTCCCTCACGGTTGGCTGGACGTCGCGGGCGAAGGGCCGGATCTGGTCGCGGATGATCGGCGTCGTCTCGTCGAAGAACGGCCGCGTCCTGCGAAGCGCCGGCGCGAGCTCACGCGCGAACGGGCGGAGGCGCTCGAGCGCGGGGCCCAGCTGGCCGGCCAGCTCGCCGGTCTTCGTCAGCGTCTGCTCCGTCTGGTCGAGCGCGCCGGGGAAGAGCCGCAGCGCCTCCCGGAGCGAGCCCTCCTCCGCGGCGAACGCCTCGAAGTTCGCGTTCGCCGAGTCCACGAACGACGCGAGCTGGTCGTCGCGCCGGGCGAGCGCGGTCGAGAGCTCCTGGAAGTTGTGGATCACGCGCCGGATGTTCTCCCGGCGCTCGATCAGCAGGCGGGTGATGCGCTTGCCGTCGCGAGCGGTCGGCTCGAAGCGCTTGAACACCTCGCGGAGGTCCTGCGCGGCCGTCTGCTCGTAGCGGGCGTCGGCGCCCGTGACCTCGTCGTCGAAGGCCGTGCCGCCCGCGTTCAGGAGGATCTGGAGGTACGCCCGCGTATCCGCGTCGAGCTGCGCGAGGAACTCGTCCGTGTTCACGTCCGGCAGCGTGTTCCCCACTCGCACTCGGCCGCCCTCGGGCAGCTTGCCGGCCGCGCGCGTGCCCGGGTCGAGCGCGAGGTACATGTCCTTCAGGCCGGTCTTCGGCCGCAGCAGCACCGTGGCGTCCCGGTAGATCGGCCGGTACTCGTCCTGGATGTGCATCTCGACGACCGCCCTGCCGTCGTCCAGCCGCACGGAGCCGACCTCGCCGATCTTGACGCCGGCGATGTTCACCGTCTGGCCCTGCCCGGGCACGACCGCCTGGCCGCTCGGCAGCTCGGCCTTCACGGTGTAGAAGTCGGTGCCGAGCAGCGGCACCTCGGCGGGCAGGTAGAAGCGCTGGTTCGACAGGATGTAGCCGCCGATCCCCAGCGCACCGACGATCAGGAAGATGATCGCCACGAAGACCCGCGCCTGCTTCTTGATCGCGCGCCTCACGGGCCACCGCCGATCGGGGCGTCGCTCAGGTCCGGCACGGGCTGGCTGTGGCACTTCGTCGTGGGCCGGTAGGGCGGCTTCTGGCCCTTCGCCGGGCGACTGCCGAGCGGCTGCTCGCTCGCGGAGGAGTGCAGCGGGCCGCCGATGCCGACGGGCGGCGTCTGGACGGGATAGGCGCCGCCGCCCTGGATCCGTACGTAGCTGCCGTTGCCGTCGAAGTTCTGCGACTCGCCGGCCAGCGAGACCGTGGCCTGGAAGAACTCCTCGTAGTTGCGCAGGCCCGTGGACAGCGCACCGTCGTCGATGCGCTGCTCCTGCGTGGGGAGGATCACCTCGAGCTGGCAGCGGTTGAAGTCGTCCAGCACCGGCAGAAGCTCCACCTGGCCGTCCGTGAACTGCGCGAAGTCGCTCACGGCCGGCTGGAGGTCGTCCACGAGCCCCTGCAGCTCGGCCGGCGACACCAGCGCGCGCACCTGGCGGATCCACGGGAACGCCGCGTCGATCGTCGCGGGCGTCTCGCGGACGCCGGGGATCATCTCGAGCGCCCACGCGCGCGTGGAGGGGAAGGCAGCGTTCAGATCGTCGAGCGCCGGGCGCGCCGCCTCGAGCACCTGCGGCAGCTCCCGGATCGTCGCTCGCAGGTTCGACTCCTCGGACGCGAGCGCGCCCATCGTCGTGTTGAAGTTGGTGATGAGCTCCTTGAGCTGCCCCTCGCGGGAGGAGAGGGCCGCGAAGATCTTCTGCTGGCTTCCGATCAGCTTGGAGAGGTCGTGCAGCTCGGTGCCGCGCGTGGCGTCGTTCAGCACGGCGCCGCCGCGCAGCGCGTCGGCGGAGTACTCCAGCGAGTCGTTCAGCGACTCGGCCGCCGTCTCGCCGCGCGTGTCCGGATCCTGGTCGTCGTCCTCACCCGGCTTCGGCTCGCCGTTGAGAGCGTCGCCGTAGCCGATCAGCAGCTTCTGGAGGTCCTCGCGCGTGTCGGTCTGGAGCGTGCCGAGCACCTGGTCGAGCTGCACCGGCGCGGACGTCTGCGAGGCCGGGATCGTGTCGCCGTCGTCGAGCGAGCCGGCCGACGGCGTCCCCGGCCGGATATCGAAGAACAGGTTGCCCTCGAAGAACAGCCGCGGGCGCACCTTCACCTGCGCGTCCCTGTGGATCGGGAGCGCATCGTCCTTCAGCTTCATGGTCACGACCACCGCGGGTGAGTCGCCGCCGGCCGGCTCGACCTTCGAGACCTGTCCCACGTCGACGCCGGCGATCCGGACGGCCTGGCCCTCGTTGATCGGCGGCGCGTTCTCGAACACCACCTTCACCTGGAACGGCGTCGTGAACGGGATGTCCTTCGTGAACCCGAGCCAGGCGCCGACCACGATCACGATCAGCGCGATCAGCCCCGCCTGGAACGCGGTGAAGCGGGAGCTGTGGCCGCCGCGCCTCATGGCTGGCCGTCCGTCCTCAGGCCCTGGCTGCCGGACACGTTCCCGATCACGGTCCGGCCGACCTCGTAGCGCTCGTTACCGCTCTCGCACTCGTTCTCCTGTCCCGGCGCGGCCGTGTTCGGGTACATGTTCACGTGCAGGTGGTTGTGCCGCCCGGGCCCGTCGGCCGGCGCCTCCGAGGGCCCGCCCTCGTTGTTCGGCCCGTTCTCGAAGGTGATCGGATCGGTCGGCGCCGAGACCACCAGGAAGCGCTGGTAGTTGCCGTTCGAGTCGCCCTCGGAGAGCAGGCTCGCCACGTTGCGCAGGAAGATCGACGCGTAGTTGCAGGTCGTCTGGGCGGGGGTGAGGAAGCGGAGCGTCGGGCGGAGCGAGCTCGACAGGCGCGTGAGCTGGTCGATGCCCGCGCGCACCATCGGGTCGTCGCCGAAGTCCGCGAGCGACTCGAACACGTCCGCGAGGTCCTCGTTCATCCGCACGGTCCGCGGGAGCACGTCGGTGCCCGCCTCGAAGGCGTCGGCGAGGATCGGAGCGGCGTGCGGGAGCACGGCCACGCCGGGGCGGAGCTCCCTGAAGAAGGCCGTGTTGTTGCGGATGAACGGCCGCTGTCGCGGGAAGTCGCGTATCGCCACCTGCTCGGTGAGCGGGCTCTCCGAGATCGTCTCCTGTAGAAACGGCCGCGCGATCGTGGATAGGGCGGTGAAGGCGGTGTCGAGGTTCACGAACAGCGACGCCTGCTCCTCGGCCACCGGGGCGGCCTCCTCGGCCGCGCGCGCCAGCGAGGCGAAGAAGCGGTCGAGGCGCGTGTCCGGATCGGAGAGGTTGCGCGCCACCGGCTCGAGGTCCTCGAGCAGCGGGACGAACGCCTGGAGCGCGGTGTTGATGTCCTGCCCGCGTCCCGCGAAGCCGCCGCCGAACCCGTCGAGCGCGTTCCGCTGGCCCACGCGCGTCTTTGCGTCGAACATGCCGAACAGGTCGTCGAGCTCCACGACCGCCGGGCGCGCCTGGCGCACCGGGATCACCGTGCCGGCGGCGAGGCCGGCGCGGCCCTCGCCGGGTGTCAGCTCCACGTACTTGAGGCCGAGCGACGAGCGCGGGCGTACGAGCAGCGTCGAGTCGGCCGGCAGCGGCTCGATCGACTTGTCGAGCTTCATCGTCACCTGCGCGTAGGCGGACCCGTCCGCGCGCCTCTTCGGCTCGATCTTGGAGAGGAAGCCCACGCGCGCGCCGCCGATCCGGACCTCGAAGCCCTTCACCAGCTGGCTCGCGTTCGGAAGGTTGGCCTTGAGGTCGTAGGTCGGCACGAACGGAAGGCCCGAGTTCGCGTTGTAGGAGAGGAAGACGGCGACGATCGTCACGAGCACCGTCACGGCGCCGACGAGCACCGGGCTGGCGGTGAGCGCGGCCTGTCCGCGGCGCGGGCTCATCCCTCCTCACCGCCGAGCAGGTACTCGAGCGCGGGATCCGCCGCTTCGAGAGCCGGCGAGCGGCCCTGGCGGTGGCGCTGCTGGAGAGCTTCGAGGTTCTGCTCGCGGCGCTGGCCCACGGTCGGGTCGCCACCCTGGCCGAGGAGGTCCTGGAGCAGGCTGCCCGTGGGCGCCACGCTGCCCTGGCCCGACCCCTTCGTGACCTCGGCGTTCGCGGCCGCGAGCGGCTCTCCGCTCGCCGTCGCGGCCTCCGCGGACGGGTCGAAGAAGGTCGAGCGGCAGCTCGGGCTGGCCTCGAGCGCATAGCTCGAGCAGACGTTCGTCACCAGCCCTGCGCGCAGATAGTGGCCGAGCCCGTCGAAGCCGTTCGAGACGAGCGCGAGGTAGTAGACGAGGTCATTCAGGCGCTCGACCGCGCCCGTCTCGTTCAGGCTCTTCGTGAGCTCGTCGAGGTCCACCGCCACCGGCGCCGCCTCGCGGCCCAGCCTGCGCAGATCGCGGATCAGCGGCCGCGCGTCGATCAGCGCCGGGCGGCCGCGCTCGAGGGCGTCGCCGAGGCTCGGGAAGCTCTCACGGCCGGCGTCCGCCAGCGTGCCCTGCGCCTCGATCAGACGGCCGAGAGCGGGGGCGGCGGCGTTCAGGTCGGCGAGCAGCGGCGTGCCCTGGTCGGTGAAGTCCTCGAGGTCCGCCATCAGCGGCTCGAGCTCGCCCAGGAAGTCCGGCAGCAGGCGGATGCCGCGGCGGATGTCGGCGCGCCGCTCCGCGGTGGCCTCGCCGGTCTCGTTGGCCTGGACGATGAAGTCCGCGAGCGACTCGCGCTCGCGCGCGAGCGGGCCAAGCGCCTGATCCGAGTCGCGCGCGAGCTGGGCCAGCACACGGTTCTGGTCCGCGAGGATCTTAAGGACCTCGTCGGTCTCGCGGAGCGCGGGGTTGGCACGGTGGATGACCTCGTTCAGGTCCTCGCCGCGGCCCGCGAGGCCCGTGCCGAACTCGCTCAGCAGGATCGCGAAGCGCTGACGGTACGGCAGCCGCATGACATTGTTCAGGAGGTCCAGGTCCACCGGGGAGCTGGTTCGCGCGACCGGCAGCAGGTGCTCGCCCTCGGCGTCGCCCTCCTCCACCTCCGCGAGCGGCCGCGCGGACGTGGACCCGGGCTCGCAGTCCACGAACTTCTCGCCGATCAGCCCCTGCGAGCCGATTTCGCACGTCGCGTCGCGCTTCCACGGGACGAAGCCGGTGTCGTCGATCCGGAGCGTGACCGCCGCCTTCTTGTCGTGCGTGACGTTCAGGTCGGAGATGACGCCCACCGGCACGCCGGCGACCTTCACGTCCTCGCCCGGCACGAGCGTGGACGCGTTGTCGAAGATCGCTCGCACGTGGTACGCGTCCTGCGTGTCGTCGTCGGTCGCCTCGCGGACGATGCCGATCACGACCCAGGGCAGGAGCGCGACGATCAGACCCAGGTAGATGAAGCGCCGCATCAGCCCGGCGGATCCTCCGACGGGGGCCCGCTGCTCGGGTCACAGCCCCTGAACGGCCACGGCGACGAGCCGTCGGGCGCCGGTTGCGTCGCGCCCCCGGGGCAGGTCGGGCGCGTGCCGCGCTCGAAGCCGTTCAGCCGGTCCTCGGGGCTGACGCCCACGAGCCGGTAGTCGTCGCGGTCGAGGTTCGTCGGGCTGAACACCGGCATCACGCGCGCGTAGTGGCCGTTCGCGTCGTAGTAGGCGGCCGCCTGCCCGAACTTCGTGAGCCACGCCGCCAGGTCGGGGGTGTAGCCGCGGGCGTACTCGATCACCGGGTCGGTCCGGTCCATCAGCCGGATCGCGCGCGGGAAGACGGTGGCCGTCAGCCGGGCCAGCCGCGGCTGCTTCGCCGTCAGCTCGATCAGGTCGTTGTTCGGCCCGGGCGAGCGAATCAGGTCGCGCAGGTCCGCGATCGTCGGGCGGGCGTCGCGCACGAGCGGGCGGAGTGCGCGGAAGAACGGAGCGAGCTCCTTTGTGTTCGGCTTCGACTCGGCGACCAGCTTGTCGAGGTCGTCGAGCGTGTTCCGGAGGTTCACGAACGTGGTGTTCGCCCTGCGGAGCGTGTCGGGGAGGAGCTCGAGCGCCCGCTGGAGCGACGCGCTCTCGTCGCCAATCGCGCGCATCGCCGTGTTTGTGTTGCTGACCAGCTCGGTGAGGTCGCCGCGGCGCTCCGCGATCGCGGACACCGTGTCGGCGCCGTCCTCCACGAACCGCGCCAGGATCTCCTCGTCGAGCGCGAGCTCCTCGGTGAGCCGCGTGGTGCTGGCCAGGAAGGGGCCGAAGTAGCGAATGCTCTCGCGCGACTCCTCGCCGCGCCCGTCGTACTGCGTTCCGGAGCCGCGGATGAAGTCGCGCAGCCCCCCGCGCGTCTTCTCGTCGAGCGCGTTGAACAGCACGTCGATGTCGACCGGCGAGGTGGTCTGGTCGGTGCCGATCCGCCCGCCGTCCTCGATCTCGTCGCCGTCGTTGGGGCCCGGCTTCAGTGAGATGTAACGGCTGGTGATGCCCGAGAGCGAGGCGGCCCGGATCGTGGCCGTGGTGTCCTCGTGCAGAGGCGTGACCGCGTCCGTCAGCTCCATCGTCACGACCGCGTTCGCGGCGTCGTCGAGCTCGATCTCGGAGATCGTGCCGATGGGCTGGCCGCCCACGCGCACCTGGTTGCCCGGCACGAGCTGGCCGGCGTTCTCGAACACCGCTCTGACCTTGTAGCGCTCGCCGCCCCCGAACATCGCGAGCGCCGCCAGCGCGACCGCAGCGATCAGCGCCGCGAGCGCGAGGATGCGTGCCGCGGTTGAGCCACGCTCGCTTTGGAGCGGCTCGCGAGTCCTTCCCTCTCTTTTATTCGAGTCCAAGCGCGGTCAGTCGACCGGCGCCTCCCAGAGCGCGTTTCGGCGCGCCGTCTAACTACTCCATGCCGAGGGGGCCCTGCGCCTCCCCGGACAAGAACTGCCTTACGAACTGGTTGTCGGAATTGAAGAGCTCGCTCGCCGGGCCAGACTCGACGATCCTGCCCTTCCAGAGAATCGCGATGTAATCCGCGACGCGCCGCGCCGACATGATGTCGTGCGTGATCACGCAGTACGCGCCGCCGTTCTCCTCGTGCACCTCCATGATGAGCTCGCACAGAAGCGCGGTGCGCACCGGGTCCAGGCCCGAATCGGGCTCGTCGAAGAGCACGATGTCGGGGTCGAGCACGAGCGCGCGGGCGAACCCCGCTCGCTTGCGCATGCCGCCCGAGAGCTCGTTCGGCATCTTCTCCGCCGCGGCGGCCAGGCCGACCTCGCTGAGGCGCCGGTCCACGATCTCGCGGATCTCGTCCTCGCCCTTGTCGGTGTGCTGGCGCAGCGGGAACGCCGTGTTGTCGAAGACGTTCATGGAGCCGAAGAGCGCGCCGTCCTGGAACAGGACGCCGAACTTCTTCCGCATCTCGAAGAGGTCCTCGTCGGCCATGTCCGGCACCGACTCGCCGTGCACGATCACGTCGCCCTCGTCGGGGTAGAGCAGGCCGACCATGTGCTTGATGCACACGGACTTGCCGGTTCCCGAGGGCCCGAGGATCATCGAGATCTGGTTGTCCGGCAGGCCGAGGTTCAGCCCGTTCAGGACGCGATTGCGGCCGAATGCCTTGACGACGTCGATGAACTCGACGGCGTCGTCCGAGCCGTGCTCGCGCTTCCTGCCGGTATGCCACTGGTACTCGTCGGCCTCGGCCTGCGAGCCCCGCTCGTGGGTCATCTCGCCGGTGGACCTCGCCGCCTCCGGCTCCTCCCGGGCCTCGTCGCGCTCCTCCTGCTGCTGCTCTCCGCGCGTTCCTTCCCAGTCCTGCGCGTCGAGCGGACGCGTGTCCGCCTCGTCATCGTGCCGGCGCTCCTGCGCCTGCTCCTCTTCCCTGCGCTCCTCGCTCAACTCTCCCTCACCCGCCTATCGGTGCTCGTGGATTCGAGCCCCAGAAGATCTGCGTCCCCACCATTCCCACGAGGTGGACCATCACCGTGTTCAACACCATTGACTTCGCCGTCGCGGTGCCGACTCCCACCGGCCCCCCGCTCGCGTTGTACCCGTAGTAGCAACCGACCAGCACGATGACGGTCGCCATCGTCATGCCCTTGATCAGGCTGTAGAAGAGGTCGGGCGGGTTCTGGAACATCCAGAAGATCAGGAAGAAGCCTCCCGAGGACACCTCGCCGATCTGCTCGACCACCGCCAGATAGCTCGCGAAGAAACCGGCGCCGACCGCCGCGATGTACATGAACGGCAGCACCATCCAGGCCGCCAGCAGGCGCGTGGCGCACAGGAACACGAGCGAGTTGATGCCCATCACCTCGAGCGCGTCGATCTCGTCCGAGATCCGCATGGCGCCGATCTCGGCCACGAGACCCGTGCCGACCTTGGCCGACATCATGTAGCCGAAGGCGTAGGGCATGATCTCGCGCAGGTCGCACCACGCGCTGAACACGCCCGCGTACGCGGGGGCGCCCACCGAGCGGTTGAAGTATGCGCCCTCGATGCCGCACTGGAGCCCGAGGATGAACGCGAGGCCCCAGATCACGAGCGCCGATCCGAGGATCAGGATGCCGGCCTGCCGCAGCGCCTCGCCGAAGAAGTGGAAGACCTTGCCGTTGAAGACCGAGCCGACGACGCGGCCGCAGAACTTGGCGATGTCGCCGAACGAGGCGATCCAGTCGCGCGGTACCGACAGCCAGCCGGTGCCCATTACTTGATCACCGAGATCTCGGGATGGGTGGCGAGCAGCGTCTGGGTGAAGACGTAGTTGAAGGCGAAGATGCCGAGGAACTCGATCACCACGCCTTGGTTGACCGCCCTCCCCACGCCCTCAGCACCTCCGGACGCAGTCATCCCCTTGTAACAGGAGACGATCGCGATGATCGCGCCGAAGAGCGTGGTCTTCACCACGGACCCCCAGAGATCGGTGGTGCTCGCGTTGTTGAGGAGGGTGGCGAAGAACGGCCCCAAGGGCGCGTCGAACGTGAGCGTTGCCAGGACGCCGCCGAAGATTCCGAAGATCAGCGCGTAGATGTTGAACAGGCCGGTCACGACCATGAGCGCCAGGAAGCGCGGCACGACCAGGTTCTTGATCGGGTCCACGCCGAGCACCTGGAGCGCGTCGAGCTCCTCGCGGATCTTGCGCGCGCCGAGGTCCGCGGTGATGGCGGTGCCGCCGACGCCGGCGAGGATGATCGCCGTCACGAACGGGGCGAACTCGCGGATCGACGCGAGCACGAAGAAGCCGCCGAGCCGGTCGATCGCCCCGAACAGGACGAGGAAGTTGCCGGCCTGGAGGCCCGGAGCGCCGTAGCCGAAGGCGATCGTCGAGATCGTGAGCGGCAGCCAGCAGAGGCGCAGCATGAACAGGAACTGCTGCACGAACTCCGTTCCGTACGGGTACGGCGGGCGCAGCGCGGAGACCAGCGTCTTGCCGGTCAGGATCATCATGTCGCCGACCTGCTCAAGCAGGTTCTTGGTCGGCAAGAAGACCCGGTCTGCTGCGGCTCGTACCACTAGTGCTCCACTCCTCCCCGCTCGAAGCCTATGGCATGCATGACACCTGTGCCAGAGGGAACCGAACCTGCGCGTGTGCGGCCTGTTCAGTGGTATGTTCGCGGCGCTT
>DASSVP010000204.1:0-17998 GCA_035705985.1 Thermoleophilaceae bacterium | reverse complement strand
CGACGCCCGCCGGCTCGCGGCGGATGATCGAGGTCCGGCCGCTCACGTACTCGCCTGACGCCTGGCCCTCCGGCACGCGTCCCGCCCCAGCGAAGAAGCGGAGCGTGTCGCTCACCGCGGGCATCTCGTCCTCGAGGAAGGCGTTGCGCGGCTTGCCCGCGTCCGCGGCCTCGAGGTCCGAGAGCTCCTCGGCGTGCTCGTCGAGGAGGTCGGCGAGCTTCAGCATCGCCGTCGCGCGCTCGGCCGGGGTGGTCGTCGCCCAGCCGTCGAACGCGCCCTTCGCCGCCGCCACGGCGCGGTTCACGTCCTCCTCTCCGGAGAGTGGCATTTCGGCGATGACCTCGCCGTTGGCCGGGTTCGTCACCTCCTCGGTGGCGCCCTCGGCGGCGTCGACGAACTCGCCGTCGATGAAGTTCTGGAGCTTGGTCCTGCTTGCGGTTGCCATGGGGCGAGTCTCCTCCTACGCAGTGACGCTGAGCACGTCTTCGACGGGTGTGTAAGGCAATCCGGTGCCCTCGGCGACGGCCTCGTGCGTGACCTTACCGTCCGCGACGTTCACGCCGGGAGCGAGTCCGGGCAGCTTTTGGATCGCGCCCTCGAGGCCGTGGTCGGCCAGTGCGAGGACGTACGGCAGGGTGGCATTCGTGAGCGCGAAGGTGGACGTGACGGGCACGGCGCCCGGCATGTTCGCCACGCAGTAATGCGTCACCCCGTCGACCTCGTAGACCGGGTCGCTGTGCGTGGTGGGCTTCGAGGTCTCGAAGCAGCCGCCCTGGTCGATCGAGACGTCCACCAGCACGGCGCGCTCCTTCATGAGCCCAAGCTGGTCGCGCTTCACGACGTACGGCGCGCGGGCGCCGTGGACCAGCACGGCGCCGATCACGAGGTCCGCCCGCGGGAGCATCTCCTCGACGGCGAGCGTCGACGAGTAGACGGTGGACGCGCGGCCGCCGAAAGCCACGTCGAGCTCGCGCAGGCGGTCGATGTTGCGGTCGAAGACGAACACGTCGGCCTCCATGCCGATCGCGATGAACGCCGCGTTCTGGCCCACGACGCCGCCGCCGATGATCATCACGGTCGCGGCGGCCACGCCCGGCACTCCGCCGAGCAACACGCCGCGCCCGCCGAGCGGGCGCTCGAGGAAGAACGCGCCGGCCTGCGTCGCGATCTTCCCCGCCACCTCGCTCATCGGCGCGAGCAGCGGCAGACGGCCCTGCTCGTCCACGACGGTCTCGTAGGCCACGCAGGTCGCCCCCGACTCCACGAGCCCCTTGGTCAGGTCGGGATCCGGAGCGAGATGCAGGTAGGTGAACAGCAGGTGGTCCGGCCGCAGCATCTCCACCTCTCGCGGCTGCGGCTCCTTCACCCCGAGGACCATCTCGGCCTCGTCGAACACCGATTGCGCATCCGGCAGCATGCGCCCGCCCTGCGCCTCGTACTCCTCGTCGGGGATCGTGCTTCCCACGCCCGCGCCGGACTGGATCAGCACCTCGTGCCCGTGCTCGACCAGCTCCCTCACGCCCGCGGGCGTGAGGGACACGCGGTACTCGTCCGTCTTGATCTCCGTCGGAACCCCGACCTTCATGCGGTTCAGATCCTCTCTTAAGTCACTAGCTCTCTGGCCCGCAGCGCGAGCCAGAACTCGATTCGGTCGCGGGCGCTCGACAGGTCGCGGCCCGTGAGCTGCTCCACCCTTCTGATCCGGTAGCGCAGCGTATGCCTGTGGCAGTAGAGCTCGCGCGCCGCGCGCTCCCACTGGCCGTTCTGCTCGATGAACGCCTCGAGTGAGCGGATCAGCTCGTCGCCGTATTCGCCACTCGCGTCCTCGAGCGGCCCGAGCACGCTGTCGCAGTAGAGCCGCAGGGCGTCGTCGTCCTGGAGCGAGAGCAGGAGCTGGAACGCGCCGAGGTCGCGGTAGGACGCCACGGGCGGCGAGGACCCGTTCGCCAGCGCGGCCGCCTCGAGCGCGCAGCGCGCCTCGTGGAAAGTTCGCCTGAGCGCTCCGACGGGCGCGGCCCGCGATGCCGCGGCGCGCAGCGCGGGGCCGTCGCTCACGAGCGCCTCGCGCGCGCGGCCGGCGAGCGCGACAGGGTCCATGCCGTCGCGCGCGTCCACCACGGCGCACACGAGCCGGTCGCGCGTGGCCACGAGCGCGCCCACGCCGGCGTCCGCGAGGAAGCGGTCGAGCTCGGCCTCCGCCTGCGCGGCGGGCGCGTTGTCCGCGGCGCCGAACACGATCACCGCAGCGTTCTGCCCGATGCCGAAGGGCCGCAGCCGCATGGCCAGCTCCCCCTCCGAGAGCCGCCCGGTGAGCGCCTCGGCCAGCACGTCGCCCGCGAGTCGCCGCTCCGTGTCGCGCATCGCGCGCTGGCGCATCATCTCGAGCGCGACGACCGTCACGGCCTGTTGGAGGATCAGCCGCTCGAAGTCGCCGAGGCCGCCGGCGTCGCGCGCCGCCACGAGCCACGCCTGCGGCGCGCCGCGCCCCCTCAGCGAGACGGGCAGGACGAGCGAGCGACCCGCGATCTCCGGATGGTCGGGCGCGAACTCGGCGTTGTCGGCGGGTCTGCCGGATCCGTTCGAGAGCTCTTCGCTGCGCCGCATCACCTCCTCGCGGACCTGCTCGAGCGCTTCGTCCGGCACCTGACGCCGGAACGCCTTTGCGGAGATCGTCTCGCCGCGGCTCGAGAGCACGCAGACCGCGCCGCCGGTGGCCGCTGCCAGCGCGCGCACGACCTCGTCCAGGCCGCTCTCCTCCAGCACCAGCCGCTCGAGCCGCTTGTGGATGGCGATTCCGCGCTGCAGCACCTCGTACTGCTCGTTCACGAGCCGCGCGAAGGCCTTCTCGGTGAGCGCGATGAACGGCAGCTCGTAGGGCACCTCGAACACCGGGAAGCCCAGCGAGTGCGCCTCCTCGACGAGCGCCTCCGGCAGCGCATCGTGGTCGAATCCGGTTCCGAACCCGAGGCCGGCCAGGTGGCGGCCGGACAGCAGCCGCACGAACTCGCGCTGCCGCTTCGCGGTGTCGAGCTGGATCCCGGTCGTCAGCAGCAGCTCGCCGCCCGACAGCCACGGCGTCGGGTCCGGCAGCTCCGAGATGTGCACCCAGCGGACGGGGGCGTCGGCGCCCTCGTCGCCCGTCGCGAGCTCGAGCCCCACCTCGGACACGAGCCCTCGAACGGTGAGCATCTGATCAGTGGCGGACGATGCGCTCCCACGCCTCGGTGAGCACCTGGCGCAGGACGCGGTCGATGATCTCGAACTCCTCGCTGTCGGCGATGAGCGGCGGCGAGAGCTGGATGACGGGGTCGCCGCGATCGTCGGCGCGGCAGATCAGCCCGTTCTTGAAGAGCTCGCCGGACATGAAGCCGCGGAGCAGCTCCTCGCCCTCCTCGTCCGTGAAGCTCTCCTTCGTCTCCTTGTCCTTGACCAACTCGAGCGCCTGGAAGTACCCGGCGCCGCGGACGTCGCCGACGATCGGCAGGTCGTCGCGCAGCTTCTCGAGCATGCCGCGGAACTCGCCCTCCTTCTCGCGGACGTGGCCGCAGAGGTCCTCGCGCTCGAACACGTCGAGGTTCGCCATCGCGATCGCCGCGGAGACCGGGTGGCCGCCGAACGTGATCCCGTGCGTGAAGGTGCTCTTGCCGTGCATGAAGGGCTCGGCAACACGGTCGGAGGTGATCACGGCGCCCATCGGCGCGTAGGAGGAGGTCAGGCCCTTCGCCGTGGTGATCACGTCCGGCACCACGCCGAACCGCTCGACGCCGAAGTAGTGGCCGAGCCGGCCCCAGGAGCAGATCACCTCGTCGGCGATCAGTAGCACGTTGTGCCTGTCGCAGATCTCGCGCACGCGCTGCCAGTAGCCGTCCTGCGGCACGAAGCAGCCACCCGAGTTCTGCACCGGCTCGAGGATCACGGCGGCCACCGTCTCGGCGCCCTGGAACTCGATCATGTGCTCGATCTGCTCGGCCGCCCAGAGCGGGTCGCGGTCGTCCGGCCAGCGGTACTCGTTCGTGTTGGGCACGTGATGGGCGCCGGGGACCAGCGGCTCGAACGCGGTGCGGAGCGGCGTGATCCCGGTGATCGAGAGCGCACCGAAGGTGGTGCCGTGGTAGGCGGTCTCGCGCGAGATGATCTTCGTCTTCAGGGGGTTGCCGGTCAGCTTGTGGTACTGACGCGCCAATTTCCACGCCGACTCCACGGCCTCGGACCCGCCCGAGGTGAAGAAGACGCGGTTGAGGTCACCGGGCGCGAGTGAGGCCACCCGCTCCGCCAGCTCGATCGCGGTCGGGTGCGCGTAGCTCCAGTTCGTGTAGAAGGCGAGCTTCTTCGACTGCGCCGCCGCGGCCTCGCCCATCTCCGTGCGGCCATGGCCCGCGTTCACGCAGAAGAGAGCCGAGAGGCCGTCCAGATAGCGCCTGTCGTGCTCGTCGTAGACGTACGAGCCCTCTCCGCGCACGATGATCGGGATCTCGTGCTCCTGGTCGTACGCCCCCATGCGCGTGAAGTGCATCCACAGGTGGCGCCGGGCCTTCTCCTGAAGATCGCTGGGTGTGCCGGAATGGGGTTCGTAGACCGTCTGCGGAGTGGTCGCCATAGTGGACAACGGTATAGGCGGCATTGGAGCGACACAAGGGCGCGTAAGGCGAAAGGCACCGTCGCCGCGTGCTCCATTCTGTCCAACCGGGCCGCGGGGTTTTCGGCATTCCGCCCCTTGCAGTAGCTACGGTTCGGCCATACCTTGCCGTCCAGCATGAGCCATGAGGTCCAAACGGGCGCCGAGACCCCGAGCGTCCGGCTCGACTGCGTCACGAAGCGCTTTGGAGACTTTACGGCCGTGCGCGCGATGGAGCTCGACATCCCGCGCGGCGAGTTCTTCACGATGCTCGGCCCGTCGGGGTGCGGAAAGACCACCACGCTGCGCATGGTCGCGGGGTTCGAGGAGCCCAGCGAGGGGCGCGTGCTGCTCGACGGCGACGACGTGACCGCCCTCCCGGCGTTCAAGCGCCCGACGAACACGGTCTTCCAGAGCTACGCCCTGTTCCCGCACCGGAGCGTGGAGCAGAACGTGGCCTTCGGGCTCCAGCGCCAGAAGGTCGAGAAGGGCGAGGTGAAGCGCCGGGTCGCCGAGGAGCTCGAGCGCGTGGGCCTGGCGGCCGAGGCGAAGCGCCGCCCCGCCCAGCTCTCCGGCGGGCAGCAGCAGCGCGTGGCCCTCGCGCGCGCGCTTGTGAACCGGCCCGCGGTGCTTCTGCTCGACGAGCCGCTCGGCGCGCTCGACCTGAAGCTCCGCAAGCAGCTCCAGGTGGAGCTCAAGCGCATCCAGCGCGAGGTGGGCATCACATTCATCTACGTGACACACGACCAGGAGGAGGCGCTCACGATGTCCGACCGCATCGCGGTCATGAACCAGGGCGTCGTGGAGCAGGTGGCCGACCCCGAGACGGTCTACGAGCAGCCCGCGACGACATTCGTGGCCGGCTTCATCGGCGTCTCGAACCTGATGCCCGGCGAGGTCGTGTCCTCGAACGGCGCGGGGGCGGAGCTGCGCCTCGACGCGGGGCCCACCGTACGCACTCCCAAGTCCGCGGGAGCGCGGACCGGCGAGCGCGCGCACGCCGTGGTGCGGCCCGAGAAGCTGTCCCTCACGCCGACGGGCGCCTCGGATGACGGGCCGAGCGTTGAAGGACAGGTCGAAAGCTCGTTGTACCTGGGAACCGCGACCCAGATGGTCGTGAAGCTCGCGGACGGCACACGCATGACGGTGCTGGTGCCGAACGCCGACACGGAGGCTCGCCGGGACCTGCCGGCGGCCGGGGACACGGCCAGGTTGACCTGGTCCGACGAAAACATCCACATCGTGAGGGAGGGCTCCGAATGACAGACGACCTCGACCGGCAGTTCGAGCGGCTGCTGCGCAACCCGCACACACGTCGCCGGCTGCTCCAGCGGGGCGCCGCGGGCGCCCTCAGCGCCTCCGCGCTCGCGTATCTCGCGGCGTGCGGGACGGACGAGCCCGAGGGCGGTGGCGGGAGCGAGTCCGAGGAGCAGAAGGCGATCCCGAAGGGCGAGATCGGCTCCTCGCTCTACTTCGCGAACTGGCCGCTCTACATCGAGGAGGACCGCGGGACGCTGAAGGAGTTCGAGCAGGAGTACGGCGCGAAGGTCAAGTACGTCGAAGAGGTCAACGACAACACCGAGTTCTTCGGCAAGGTCCGCCAGCAGTATGCGCAGGGCCAGTCGGGCGGCCGCGACATCCACGTCGTGACCGACTGGATGGCCGCGCGCATGATCCGCCTCGGCTACGTGCAGAAGTTCGACAAGTCGCAGATGCCGAACGCGGACAAGAACCTGATCGAGCGGCTGAAGTCGCCGCCGTTCGACGCCAAGCGCGAGTTCTCGATGCCATGGCAGTCGGGCATCGCCGGGATCATCTACCGGAAGGACAAGGTCAAGCGCGAGCCGAAGTCGGTGGACGATCTGTTCGACCCGGCCTACAAGGGCAAGGTCACGATGCTCAGCGAGATGCGCGACACGGTCGGCATCGTCGCGGCGTCGCAGGGGGCGGACCCGGAGAGCGCGAGCGTCGACGAGTTCATGAAGGCGATCGACAGGATCCGCGAGGGAGCGGACTCCGGCCAGATCCGCGGCTTCACCGGAAACGAGTACATCAAGGACCTGCCGAAGGGCGACTCGTGGGTGATCATCGGGTGGTCCGGCGACGCCGTCCAGCTTCAGGCGGATGACCCGAACATCCGGTTCGTGATCCCGGAGACCGGCGGCCACCTCTGGACCGACAACATGCAGATTCCGGTGGGCGCCCCGGAGGCCTTCACCGCCCAGAAGTTCATCGACTTCGTGTACCGGCCGGAGGTCCAGGCGGACATCGCGGAGTACGTGAACTACATCTGCCCCGTGAACGGGGTCAAGGAGATCCTCGCGAAGCGCGACCCGGCGCTCGCGGAGAACCAGCTGATCTTCCCCGACGAGGCGTTCCTCGAGGACACCTTCATCTTCCGGGGGCTGAAGCCCGAGGAGGAGCAGCAGCTGGACGAGGAGTTCCAGCAGGTGATCGGCGCCTAGCGCCGCCGCGGGACTCGCATGTCGGCCCGGCTTCGAAAGGCAGCGCTTCCGTACCTGCTGCTCCTGCCGGGGCTGGGCTGGCTGCTCGTCTTCTTCGCGATTCCGCTGTTCATCATGCTGCTGGAGTCGCTCAAGACGGGCACGATCGACACCGGCTTCCAGCTCACCTGGGAGTTCTCGAACTACACCGACGCCCTCTCCGATTACAAGGAGCAGTTCGTGCGCTCCTTCGAGTACGCCGGGATCGCGACCTTGCTCGCGCTGCTGATCGGCTATCCGCTGGCGTACGTGATCGCGTTCCGTGGCGGGCGCTACCGGAACGCGCTGCTGCTCCTCGTCATCGTCCCGTTCTTCGTGACGTACCTGATCCGAACGCTGTCGTGGGAGACGATCCTGTCGGACTCCGGCATCGTGCTCGAGGTGCTACGCGGGGTCGGGATCACGTCTGAGCAGGGCCGCCTGCTCGACACGACGGTCTCGGTGGTCACGGGCATCACCTACAACTATCTGCCCTTCATGGTCCTGCCGCTCTACGCGAGCCTCGAGCGGATCGATCCGCGGATGCTCGAAGCGGGTTACGACCTGTACGGACGCCGGCGGGACGTCTTCCTGCGCGTGACGTTGCCGCTGTCGATGCCCGGCGTCGTGGCGGGCACGCTGCTCACGTTCATCCCGGCTGCCGGCGATTTCATCAACGCGGAGCTGCTCGGCACCCCGAACCAGTTCATGATCGGGAACGTCATCCAGTCGCGCTACCTCGAGCTGGCGGACTACCCGACCGCCGCCGCCCTGTCGTTCCTCCTGATGGCGTTCATGCTCGTGATCGTTCTGATCTGGGCGCGCATAGCCGGCACCGAGGCGCTCCTCGGCACTGAGGGTGAGCGCGTGTGACGCTGCGCCGGCGTGGGCTCGATTGGCTGCTGAACGGCTACGCGGCGCTCGGGCTGATCTACCTCCTCGTCCCGATAGCGGTGATCATGGTGTTCTCGTTCAACCAGCCGCGCGGGCGCTTCAACTTCATCTGGCAGGAGTTCAGCCTCAACGCCTGGAAGGACCCGTTCGGCGTCCCGGGCATCGGCGACGCGCTGGTCAACTCGCTCCAGATAGCAGCGATCTCGACGCTGGTCGCCACGATCCTCGGCACCGTGACCGCCCTTGCGCTCGTCCGCTATGAGTTCCGCGGCCGCGCCCCGACCAACTTCTTCATCTTCCTTCCGCTCGCGACGCCGGAGGTCGTGCTCGGGGCCGCGCTGCTGTCGCTCTTCCTCAACCTCGGCACCCCGCAGCTCGGCTACGCGACCATTCTGATCGCGCACATCATGTTCATCCTGTCGTTCGTCGTTATCACCGTGCGCTCGCGGCTGATCGGCTTCGACCGCTCGCTCGAGGAGGCGGCGCAGGATCTCGGCGCCACGCCGTGGGAGACGTTCCGGCTCGTGACGCTGCCGCTGATCATGCCGGGAGTCGTCTCAGCCGCCCTGCTCGGGTTCGCGCTTTCGATCGACGACTTCGTGATCACCTACTTCAACAACGGCTCCACGATCACGTTCCCGCTGTTCATCTGGGGCGCCGCGCGCGTCGCGGTGCCCCCGCAGATCTACGTGATCGCCACGATGATCTTCCTGTTCACGGTGGCGATGATGATCATCACCGTGTGGCAGCAGCGGCGTGCGGAGAAGATGGCCGCCGTGCGACCGGACGAGCCGGAGCTCGCTCCGCGGCCGGTGCCCGCGTGACGACGGCCCAGCGCGAGCAGCTCGGCGCACTGATCGCGCGCGAGCGCGAGCGCTTCGAGGCCAAGCATGCCCGCTCCCGGGAGCTGCACGAGGAGGCGCGCGCGAGCCTCCTCGCCGGAGTGCCGATGTCCTGGATGGCGATGTGGGCGGGCGGCTTCCCGCTCTACCTCGAGCGCGCCTTCGGCGCGACGATCATCGACGTCGACGCGAACGAGTACGCCGACTTCTGCCTCGGCGACACCGGCGCGATGGCGGGGCACTCGCCCGAGGCGACGATGGCCGCCGTGCGCGAGGTCGCCGGGATCACGACGATGCTCCCCACCGAGGACGCCGCCTGGGTCGGCGGCGAGCTCGCCCGGCGCTTCGGGGTGCCCTTCTGGCAGTTCTCGCTCACGGCCACGGACGCCAACCGCTGGATGATCCGGATGTGCCGGCACGTGACCGGCAGGCCGCGCATCGCGGTGTTCAACTGGTGCTACCACGGGTCGGTGGACGAGTCGTTCGTCACGCTCGACGGGGACGGGCTCGCGCGGGCGCGCGAGGGGCTGGTGGGTCCCGCGCTCGACCCCACCGAGACCACGCGGGTCGCCGAGTTCAACGACATCGCGTCGGTCGAGCGGGCGCTCGAGCACGGGGACGTGGCCTGCCTGCTGATGGAGCCGGCGCTCACGAACATCGGGATCGTGCTGCCGGAGCCGGGCTTCCTCGAGGCGGTCCGAGAGGCGTGCACCAGCCACGGCACGCTGCTGATCATCGACGAGACGCACACGCTGAGCGCCGGCCCGGGCGGCTGCACGGCGGCCTGGGGGCTCGAGCCCGACGCGGTCACGCTCGGGAAGTCGATCGGCGGCGGAGTGCCGATCGGCGCGTACGGCGTGACGGCCGAGCTGGCAGAGCGGATCGCGGGGCAGGAGGACGCCGACTACGAGGACACCGGCGGCGTGGGAGGCACCCTCGCGGGCAACGCGCTCTCACTCGGCGCCGCGCGCGCCACGCTGCGCGACGTGCTCACCGAGAAGGCGTTCGAGCGGATGATCGCCCTGCGGGAGCGCTTCGTCCAAGGAGTGGGGTCCGCGCTCGCGGAGCACGACATGCCATGGACGATCGTGTCGCTCGGCGCGCGCTGCGAGTACCGCTTCACGCCGGAGCCGCCGCGCACGGGCGCCGAGTCGGCGGCCGCCGATGACCCGGCGCTCGAGGAGTACCTTCACCTCTACCTCATGAACCGCGGCGTGCTGATCACCCCCTTCCACAACATGGCGCTCATGTGCCCGGCGACCACCGAGGAGCAGGTGGACCGCCACACAGAGGCGTTCACCGCGGCCGTGTCCGAGTTGGCCGCCGCGTGAGCTCCTACGAGCGGATCGCCGAGCTGCCGCTCGAGGTGGAGTCGGTCTCGTTCGAGGGCCGGGAGCTTCGCTTCAACGAGGAGTTCACGCGTGCCACCACGCTGATCCACCTTCACGGCCCCGGCGGTGAGGAGGGCGTGGGCGAGGACGTGGTCTACGACGGCCTCGACCACGTGAACCTCCAGATGGACGGCCCAAAGGCGATCGACCTGGCGGGCTCGTACACGATCGATTCGTTCTCGGCGCGCCTGGAGGAGACGGAGCTGTTCCCGGGCGGCCCGCCGGTGCGCGACACCTCGCGCGACTACAGGCGCTGGGCGTTCGAATCCGCCGCGCTCGACCTGGCGCTGGTGCAGGCGGGGCGCTCGCTCGCCGACGTGCTGGAGCGCGAGCCGCAACCGGTGAAATTCGTGGTCTCGATGCGGCTGGGCGAGTGGGAGCAGAAGGAGCCGGAGAAGCCCGACAAGCTGCTGCGGATGTTGGAGCGCTACCCCGGCACGGAGTTCAAGCTCGACCCGACAAACAACTGGACGCAGGAGCTAGTCGACGTGCTCGTGGAGACGGGCGCCGTGGACTCGCTCGACCTGAAGGGCCAGTACAAGGGCACGCCGGTCGACGTGGAGACGGACCCGGAGCTCTACCGCATGGTGATCGAGGCGTTCCCCCACGCGTGGCTCGAGGACCCCGACGTGAGCGACGCGACGCTGCCGGTGCTCGAGCCGGTGGCGGACCGGATTACGTGGGACGCGCCCATCCACTCCGTCGCGGACGTGCTCAACAGGCCCTGGAGGCCGAAGATGGTGAACATCAAGCCGTCCAGGTTCGGGCCGCTCAGCCGGTTGTTCGAGATGTACGACTGGTGCGAGGCGGAGGGGGTACAGGCGTATGGCGGCGGCCAGACCGAGCTCGGTCCGGGCCGCGGCCACATCCAGTACCTGGCTTCGCTCTTCCACCCAGACACCCCGAACGACACGGCGCCCTCCGGCTACAACAACCCTCAGCTTGCAGACGGGCTGCCCACCAGCCCGCTCGAGCCGCGGATCGCGCCGGCGGGGTTCCGCTGGCAGCAGTGATCGAGGTTCTGCCTCTGCATCCCGGTGGGGATCCGCTCGACATGGCGCGACGGATCGTCGCCTTCGTGGGGGAGGCGCGCGAGTCGCTCGACCTCGCGCTCTACGACATCCGCCTGCCGGGCGAGCCCGGCGACATCGTGGGCGGCGCCCTCCGCGCGGCCAGCGAGCGTGGCGTTCGCGTGCGGATCGCCTACAACGCCGAGCATCCCGAGCGCCTGTTCTTCCCGCCGCCGCCGAGCACGAGGCCCGAGCTGCTCGAGGCGATGCCATTCCCCACCTGCGGGATCCCGGGCATCCCCGACCTGATGCACCACAAGTACATGGTGCGCGACGGCGAGTCGGTCTGGACGGGCTCGATGAACTGGACGACCGACTCGTGGACGCTCCAGGAGAACGTGATCGTGATCGTGGAGGGCGCGCGCGAGCTGGCGGAGGAGTACAAGCAGAACTTCGACGAGCTCTGGTCCACGCGCAACGTCGACGCGAGCGGGCACCAGCCGCCGGACCGGCTCGAGCTCGACGGCCGCGAGGTGCGCGCCTGGTTCACGCCGGGGCACGGCGAGGAGCTCTCACATCGAATCGGCCAGGCGATCGGCCGCGCGCGGCAGCGCGTGCGCATCGCGTCACCGGTGATTACGGCGGGAGCGGTGCTGGGCACGCTGGCCGAGGTGGCGGCCGAGCGACGCGTGGACCTGCGCGGCGTGGTGGACCGGACGCAAATGGAGGGGGTCGTCTACCAGTGGCGGACCAACGGTCACTCCGCCTGGAAGATCCCCGTGCTCGGCGGCGTGTTCGCGAACGCGGACTTCAAGGGCAAGCCGTCGACGCAGTACACACCGGAGACGCCCCACGACTTCATGCACGCGAAGGTCACCGTGGCGGACGACTGGATCTTCGCCGGCTCGTTCAACCTGTCGCGCTCCGGCGAGATGAACGCCGAGAACGTGGTGGAGATCCACGACGCCGAGCTGGCGGACCGCCTGGTTGCCTACATCGACGAGGTGCGCGGGCGCTACGAGCCTATGCCCGTGCCTGACGGTGGGCAGCCGACATCAGCTGGTCACGCACCTCGAGCGGGTCGTCGGTGAGCGTCCAGAGCTCGAGGTCGTCGGGCGAGATGTTCCCCTCGCTCAGCATGCGCTCGCCCACCCAGTCCATGAGCCCGCGCCAGTAGTCGGTCCCGACGAGGATCACCGGGAACTCGGTGATCTTGCCGGTCTGGATCAGCGTAAGCGCCTCCCAGAGCTCGTCCATCGTGCCGTAGCCGCCGGGGAAGACGACGAAGCCGCTGGCGTAGCGGACGAACATGACCTTGCGCGCGAAGAAGTAGTGGAACTCGAGCGCGATGTCGCAGTAGTCGTTCCCGCCCTGCTCGAACGGCAGCTCGATGTTGAGGCCCACCGACAGCGCGCCGGCCTCGCGCGCACCACGGTTGGCCGCCTCCATGATCCCGGGCCCGCCGCCGGTGATGACCGCGAGGCCGCTGTCGCCGACGAGGCGCGCGGTCTCGCAGGCGAGCTTGTAGTCGGGGTCGTCGGGTGGCGTGCGCGCCGAGCCGAAGAAGCTCGCTGCGGCGGCGACGCTGGCGAGCGAGTCGAAGCCCATCCGCAGCTCGTCGACGATGCGGTCGACGCGGTCCTCGTCGGACAGCGTCGAGCGGACCGCCGCCTCCTGCGCGGCGATGATCTCTTCGTCGAGGGTGCGCGGCTCTCTGGGCATGGGAAACGGCCTTCGAGACTAGATGGCCGGCGTATCGCTCACGCCGGCCACCCAGGTTCCCCCTTCCCCCCAGAAGAAAGTACGAATTGGCACTACCCCGCCGGAAGCGAAGTAACGCAAGCCGGGATGTCTCAACCTGGCCGAGCGGGTTAGACGTTCTGTACTACAGCGCGAGTGAGAGCGGCTGCTCGAGGAGGTCCTTGACGCGCGCGAGGAACTGCGCGCCGTCTGCCCCGTAGAGGATGCGGTGGTCGCAGACGAGCGTCAGCACCATCTGGTCGCGCGCCACGACCTTGCCCTTGTCGTCGACCGCGGGCTGCTTGTCCAGCTTGCCCACCGTGAGGATCGCCGCCTGGGGCGGGTTGATGATCGCGGTGAAGTGCTCGATGCCGAACATGCCGAGGTTCGAGACGGTGAACGTCCCGCCCGAGAGCTCCGGCGGGGTCACGGTCTTCTCCTTGACCCTGCCGATCACCTCGCGCGCGTCGCGCGCGATCTGGCCGAGTGACTTCTTGTCGGCATCGAAGATTGTGGGCACGACGAGCGCATCCATCGCCGCGACGGCGATGCCCACGTTCACGCGGTCGTAGAGCTCGAACTTGCCGTCGCGGTAGGCGCCGTTGACGCGCGGGTGCTCCCGCAGTGCGCTGGCGCATGCCTTCACGACCATGTCGTTGAACGACGGCACCGGCTCCGAGATCTCCTTGAGCCGTTGACGGAGCTCGACGGCGGCGGTCATGTCGACCGTCAGCGCGATCGAGAAGTCCGGCGCTGTGGCCTTGGACTCGGCCATGCGGCGGGAGACCGTCTGCTGGAGACGCGTGAGCTCCTCCACGTCCACGTCGCCCTTGACACCGGCCTCGGCGCGCTGCGCCTCCTTCTTGGCGGGCCTCTCTTCGGCCTTCTCCTTCTTCTCCTCCGTCTCCGCCTTGGCGGCAGGCTCCTCTGCGGCCTCCGCCTCACCCTGCTCGGGCGCTTCCGTCGCCGTGGCGCCGCCGTTCTCGGCGGCCGCCTGGACGTCGGCCTTCACGATCCGGCCTCCCGGGCCGGTTCCCTCGAGCTGGGCGAGCTCGACCCCGAGGTCGCGCGCCATCCGCCGCGCGACCGGCGACGCCTTCACACGCCCGTCCCCGTTTCCGGTCGAGGTCTTCTCGCGAGTTGCGGTCCCGGCACCCGCCTGGGTCTCGCCACCGCCGCCCTCGGCGCCGGCGACCGCGGCCTCCTCGCCCTCGGCGGCCTGCTCGTCGCCCTCGTCCTCGCCGCCGGAGGCCCCCGCGTCGTCGTCGCCTTCCCCGGCCGCGGCCTCCTCGCCCTCGCCCTTGCCCCCGGCCTCGTCTTCGCCCTTGCCCTCGGCCTCGTCGCCGTCCCCCTCGGCGGTCGCGGGCACGCTCTCCTGTTCCTCTTCTGCGGCCTCGTCGGCCCCGCCGGAGTGCTCGTCGGCTTCTTCGGCGGTGGCGGCTTCCTCGTCACCGCCCTCGCCATTGGCCTCCTCGCCGGCCTCTTCCTCGTCACCGCCGCCGCTCTTCGCCTCGCCGGCGTCGCCGATGCGCGCGATCACCTCGCCGATCGGGAGCGTGTCGCCCTCCTGGGCGACGATCTCGACCAGGACGCCGTCGGTGTCGGCGTCGTAGGTCATGTTCGCCTTGTCCGTCTCGATCTCCACGAGCGGCTCGCCGCGCTTGACCTCCGCGCCCTCATCCACGAGCCACTTCAGGACGGTTCCCTCCTCCATGGAGTCCGAGAGGCGGGGCATCGTGACGTCGCTGGCCATGCTCCTCCTTACAGGTCCCGGAAGGTTGCGAGCGCCGCGTGCACCACGTGCTCCTCGTGCGGGAACGCGGCCTGCTCGAGCGGCTTGGAGTACGGCATCGGCACGTCGGCGCCGGTCACGCGCTGAACCGGCGCGTCGAGCCAGTCGAAGGCCTGCTCCTGGATCAGAGCGGCGAGGTTCGCGCCCACGCCGCCATGCGGCCAGCCCTCCTCGACGATCACGGCCCGGTTCGTCTTCTTGACCGACTCCAGGATCGTGTCGAGGTCGAGCGGCCGGAGCGTGCGCGGATCGATCACCTCAGCGTCGATGTCGTGCTCGTCCGCGAGCTTTTCGGCCGCCTTCCCGGCGGTTATAGCCATGCGCGAGATGCCGATGATGGTCACATCGTCGCCCTCGCGTCGGATGGCGGCCTCGCCGAAGCGCATCGGGCCGCCGTTCTCGGGCACCTCGCCGCGCTGCCCGTAGAGGGTCTCGTGCTCGATGAAGACGACGGGGTTGTCGTCGCGGATGGCCGCCTTCAGCAGCCCCTTGGCGTCCTCGGGCGTGCTCGGCACGGCCACCAGGAGGCCGGGCACGTGCAGGTAGTACGCCTCCCAGGAGTGCGAGTGGGTGGGCCCGAGCTGGTGCCCGGCGCCCTGCGGCATCCGGACCACCATCGGCACCTTCACCTGGCCGCCGAACATGTAGTGGATCGCAGCGGCATGGTTGACGATCTGGTCCATCGCGAGCAGCGAGAAGTTGATCGTCATCAGCTCGACGACCGGCCGCATGCCGATCATCGCCGCGCCAACGCCCATACCGACGATCGTGTTCTCGGAGATCGGCGTGTCGCGCACCCGCTTCTCGCCGAACTCCTCGAGGAGGCCGGCGGTCACCTTGAAGGCGCCCTGGAAGACGCCGATGTCCTCGCCCATGAGGAAGACGTTCTCGTCCGCCTCCATCTCCTCGCGAAGCGCCTGGTTGAGCGCCTCGCGATAGCGCATCACCGGCACTAGTCGGCGCCCCCCTCCGCCTCCGGCTCGTCGCCCGAGACCTCGCCCTCGCCGGCGCCCTCGCCCTCGCCGGCGCCCTCGCCCTCGCCGGGCTCGTCGACCTCGTCGCCGGACTTGTCGCTTCCGGACTCATCCTCGCCGCTCGACTCCGCGCCGTCCGACTCCTCCTCCTCGTCCTCGCCCGTCTGCCTCCGGCGGCGCGCCTTCTGGTCTCCGACGTTCGCGTACGCCGCGCCCGCCTCCGCCAGCTGGTGCGGGATTTCGCCGGCCTCGCGCTCCTGCTCGCCACGGTGCACCTCGGGCGAGCGCTCGTCCACGGTCCACCAGGCGGGACCGTCGCTGTTGTAGACGTAGACGTCGTCGTAGAGCGAGTCGAGGTCGGGGAACGGCGAGTTGTCCGCGAACTGGACCGACTCGTCGACCGCCTCGATCGCCTTCTTGTCGAGTTCCTCGAACTCGTCCTTCGAGATCACGTCCTCGTCCTGGAGGCGCTTGGCGAACGCCTGGATCGGGTCGCGCCCACGCCACTCCTCGACCTCGTCCTTGGAGCGGTACTCCTCGGGGTCCGCCATCGAGTGCCCGCGGAAGCGGTAGGTCACCGCCTCAACGAGCTGGGGCTTGCGCTCTTCTCGCGCGCACTTCAGCGCGCCCGTCACGACGTCGTGAACGTCGAGCACGTCCATGCCGTCGCAGCGCGTGCCCGGAACGCCGAAGCCCTGGGCCTTCATGGAGAGGTCGGTCACCGCCGAGTGGCGGTGGAGCGCGGTGCCCATCCCGAACTGGTTGTTGATGATCACGAACACCACCGGGAGCTTCCA
Organism: Thermoleophilaceae bacterium; assembly: GCA_035705985.1. Classification (GTDB taxonomy): domain Bacteria; phylum Actinomycetota; class Thermoleophilia; order Solirubrobacterales; family Thermoleophilaceae; genus JACVRW01. The sequence continues at coordinate 1,460 of DASSVP010000204.1, read as the reverse complement.
GAGGGCGGCGAGGTTCATGGTCTCGCCGAAGGTGCCCTGGTTGGTGGCGCCGTCGCCCATCATCGAGAGGATCACGTCCTCGCTGCCCTGGTAGTCCGCGGCGAGCGCGACACCGGCGGACAGCGGCAGCGAGCCGCCGACGATCCCGTAGCCGCCGAGGAAGCGCTTGTCCCAGTCGAACAGGTGCATGGAGCCGCCGCGGCCGGAGGAGCAGCCGTCGACGCGGCCGAACAGCTCGGCCATGACGGCGTTCGGATGCGTGCCGCGGGCGAGCGCCTGGCCATGCTCGCGGTAGGTCGACATGAGGTAGTCCGTGTCGCGGAGCGCCTGGGTGGCGCCGACGATCGTCGCCTCCTCGCCGATGCACAGGTGGAGGAAGCCGCCGATCTTCGCCTTCGCGTACATCTCGCCGGCGCGCTCCTCGAAGCGGCGGATGAGGAGCATCTTCTGGAGGACGGTGCGGCAGGTCCCCTCGTCGGGCAGGTCGTGCTTGACCTCGCCGAAGCCGATCTCCTTGAGGCCTACTACGTCGTCCGGGCTCGTCCCCCCGTTGCCGCCCTCGCCGTTTCCTCCCTGCTGGGCACCGTCACCAGACTGCGTGGCATCGCTGGTAGCCATTGGCTCGGAGGGTACCCATCGCGTGCTCGGTTCAATAGCCATCCCACCCGAACGGGTGGGGCCGAGCTTGTCCCTGACACCGCGCGCAACACGCGTGGCCGCCTTGGCGCCAAGCAACGCCGCGAACCCCGCGCCGACACCCGCGGCGATGCGGACGGCGAGCTCGTGGCTCCTCCGCTTGGGCGCCCGGCGCAGCCGCACTCACTGGAAGCTACGCCGCGTGTAGGGCAGAAGCCGCGTCTTCGAGCCGGTCGTCGCCGTAGAAGAGCTGGTCGCCGACGGCGACGGTGGGAACGCCCCTTACGCCGCGCTCATAGGCCTCTCGGGTGCTCTCACGGAGCTTGTCCTTGACGGACTGGGTGTCGAGTGCCTTGAGGACGGCGTTGGGGTGAAGCTCGCAGGCGGCCGCCGCGATCAGGACGTTGTCGACGTCCGAGAGATCCTTGCCGCCGGCAAAGGCCTGGCGGAAGGCGGCGAGGGAGAAGGCGACGGTGCGCCCGATTGATTGTGCGAACGTGGCGACGCGCATCGCGTGAAGCGTGTTGTTGGGCCAACCCTCGGGCCAGCGAATGGGCATTAGCCCGTACTCCTGAGCGCGCCGCTCGACCTCACCGATGCCGTTCTCACGCTGATCCGTAGTCGCCCAAGACCGGCCGCCCGTCTCCTGCCATATCCCGCCAAGCAGAATCGGCTGCCAAACCGGAACAACCGGAAGAACCCGCCGAAGCCGCTCAGCAGCGAGATACGCATACGGCGACCCGAGATCGAAATAGAAGACCGGCTGCACACCCAGCTCAGTTCGACGGAAGCGCTACACAGCGAAACGGATGCGGATTGGGCGC
>DASSVP010000203.1:0-31683 GCA_035705985.1 Thermoleophilaceae bacterium | reverse complement strand
CGAAGGCCGGCGGGTTCGCCTGCCAGCCGCGGCCGCCCTCGGTGAAGAGGCCGCGGTTGAAGGACAGCGCGCTCAGCGGGCCGACCCAGGGCGAGACGCCGTAGCCGGACTCCGGGCCGCCGCGCAGGGAGTCGAAGGCGGACTCGTCGCCGTAGATGCGGCCCGTGACCCGCTGGATCCCGGTGCCCTCGACCAGCTCGGCGAGGTCTTCGACGGCCGCGCCGCCGCCGTACGAGCGCCGGCCGAAGCGGCGCGAGCCGAAGGTCGGATCGCCCCCGCCGCGGAGGTAGAGGCTGCCGCGATAGATGCCCTCGGCGTCGAGCTGGCCGCTGCCGAGCACCTCGGTTCCCAGGGTGCCCTCCGTGCCGAACCGGTCGAGCGCGGCCGTCGTGGTGAAGAGCTTCGCGTTGGACGCGAGGATCCGCTGGGTGCGCGCGCGCCAGCGGAAGATCACCCGCGCCCTCGGCTCGTCGAGGTCCACGACGTAGGCGCCCGCGTAGGTGCCGGCGAGGCGCATCTCGCGCGTGAGCCGCTTGGCGATCACCTGTGGCTCCTGGGCCGCTGCGGCGGCGGGCAGGAGCGCGAGCAGGGCCAGCGTCAGGAGCGCGATTCCTCGCATCAAGGGCGGAGAACACGCTAGCGAGGGGCGCGGAGCGGTCATACTGGACCCGGATGGGCGAGGTAGTCAGGCTCGAGAAGCCTTCCCAGAAGGACCGGAAGACCGTAGGCAAGCCGAAGCGGCGCCGTCCGCGGCGCTCGCGCACCGCTCTGGTGCTGGGCGGCGGCGGCTTCACCGGCGGCGTGTACGAGATCGGCGCCCTGCGGGCGCTCGACCTGCTGGCTGTGAACCGGACCGTCAACCAGTTCGACGTCTACGTGGGCACCAGCGCCGGCTCCTTCGTGGCCGCCCTGACCGCGAACGGCGTGACCCCCGAGGAGATGATGCGGGTGGTCAACCAGCAGGTGCCGACCCCGTTCAAGGACGTGGACCGCGGCACGCTGATGCGGCCGAACACGCTCGAGTTCGCCCAGGCGATGGCGCTGATGCCGCTGAAGATGCTCGGGCTGGCGCGCAACTTCCTCGGCCAGATCCGCTCCACGTCGGTGATCGACCTGGCCGTGGGGGTCGCCGAGGCCCTGCCCTCGGGCCTCTACGACGGCAGCGGCATCCAGGACTACCTGGAGACCGTGCTGAACGACCCCGACCGCGTCAACGACTTCCGCCTGCTCGACAACGACCTGTTCCTGACGGCCACCGATCTCGACACCTGCGAGCGGATCGTGATGGGCGGCCCAGAGTGGGACGACGTGCCGATCTCGCGGGCGGTGGCGGCCTCGACCGCGCTGCCGATGGTCTACAAGCCGGTGGAGATCAAAGGACGGCACCTGGTGGACGGCGGCCTCCGCTCGACCACGAACGTGGACGTGGCCGTGGAGGCCGGAGCGAAGTTCGTGATCGTGGTGAATCCGCTCGTGCCGTACGTCAACGACTTCCAGAAGGCGATCCCGACGATGCTCGGCAGCCGCGTGCGGCGCGTGCGCGACATGGGGCTGCCGCAGATCGGCTACCAGGCGTTCAAGCTGCTGGCGCACCAGCGGCTGCACGAGGCGGTGAAGCACTGGCGCGAGAAGTACCCGGGCGTGGACATCGTCCTGATCGAGCCGGACCCGAACGACGAGCTGATGTTCGAGACGAACATCCTGAACTACACCCGCCGCGTCGAGATCGCCCGCCACGGCTTCGAGTCGGTGACCCTGAAGCTCGCCCAGGATTACGACCAGCTGAAGGCCACCTGCGCGAAGCACGGCATCGACATCTCAGCGACCCGAGTCCGGAAGGTCGTGAAGAAGCAGGCCGAGGAGCGCGAGAAGACAGCCGCCTGGCGCCGCATCCTCGAGCAGACAACGGGCGCCCTGCTGCGGCAAAGCGGCCAGGCGTAGCCGAGTTTCCCGGCAAGCGTCCTGCCTAGGGCGTCGTATGGACGCTCAACCCAGGACGCTTACGCTGAGGGAGCGGGCGGGCTAGCCGGCGACGAGGTTTTCTACGGCTCGCAGTAGGCGCGTTGTCGCCGCCTGGTTGCGGACTGCGGCTCGAATGTGGTGGTCCTCACCGAGGGGGCCGCCCGCGGCGACTATCACGCCCTGCTTTCGGAGGGCGTTCGCCAGCTCGTCGCCGCTCAGGTCGCGGACTCGGATCCAGAGGAAGTTCGCCTGGCTGTCGGTCACGTCCACGCCCAGCTCGCGCAGCCCGTCGGTCAGCACCTGGCGCTCGCGGGCCACCGCCTTGCGGCGGCGCTCGATCTCGCCGTCCCCGTTCCGCAGCGCGTGCTCCACGGCGGCCTGGCTCAGCGCGTTCACCCCGAGGACGGGCGCCGCGGCGGCCAGCAGGCGTGAGTCGGAGCTCACCGCGTAGCCCGCCCGCAGCCCCGAGAGGCCGTAGATCTTCGAGAAGGTGCGCACCACCAGCAGGCGGGGGAAGGCGTCCACCAGCCGCAGGCAGGCGTTCACGTCCTCTGCGTCCTGGAAGTGCACGAGCGCCTCGTCCAGGAGAACGTGCACGTGCTCGGGGAGCGACGAGAGCAGTGAACCCAGTTCCTCGGAGCTGATGTAGGTCCCCGTGGGGTCGTTCGGGTTGCAGATGATCACCGCGCGCGTGCGCTCGTTGATCGCATCGGTGATCGGTCCGTGCTCCACGGACACCGGCGTGGCCCCGGCGTGAGCCGCCAGCAGCGGATAGAGCGGATACGACGGCCACGGCATCACCAGCTCGTCGCCGGACGACAGCAGCGACAAGGCGGCCGAATGGAGCAGATCCGAGGCGCCGTTGCCGAGCGCGATCTGGTCGGGGCTCAGGTCGAGCCGCTCCGCGAGCAGGCGCCGTATGCCGCTCGCGTGCCGGTCCGGATACCCGTTCACGCGGCCGCGCGCGCGGGCGATCGCGGCGTTCACGATCTCGGAGTGCGGCAGGTCGGGCCACTCGGTGCCCGACAGGTCGATGTCGTCCACGCGCGAGAGAGCCGCCTGCTTCTCGCGCCGCCGCCGCTCGCGCCGCTCCAGGTTGAGCGCGGCCTCGTCGATGTCGTCGAACTGCTTGTAGTAGTCGCGGAAGCCCACAGCTAGCTGCTGGGGGCGAGGCTCGGCCCGGGACCCTCCAGCACGAAGAACCAGACCGTGAAGAGGACGAGGGCGACGCCGACGCTTGCGGCGAAGATCCGCTCGAGCGCGCCCTGCTCCTGGCGGTGCCCCGCCGCTCTGCGCACGAGCTTCCACGCGTGGTCCACCCGCTTTGCCAGCGCCATCGTGAGCATGAGCGAGGCCAGGCAGCCGAGCAGGATCGTCGCGATGCCCGCCGTCACGTAGCCGGTCTGGTAGTCGACCTGCGAGCCGACCCAGAACCAGGCGAGCGGCTGCGGGCCGAACAGCGTCAGGCACAGGAGGAGCTCGATCGCGAGCAGGCCGTGCGCGAGCAGCCCGTCAGCGCGGCGCCGCCGCTCCGAGGTCGGCTCGACCTCGTGGTAGCGCACCGGCCCCGTGCCGGGGCGGCGGCCGATGAAGAGGCCGCCGGTATCGGTCGGATCGTTGCTCGCCAACCTCCGAGAGGCTAGCTAGCGCGGGGCTTCGTAGACGCGGTCAACCACGCCCGCGAACTTCTCGTGGACGACGTTCCGCTTCACCTTGAGCGTGGGCGTGAGCTCGCCCGTCTCCTGGGAGAGGTCGTGGTCCAGGATCTCGAACCGCTTGATCTGCTCCACCGGCCCGACGTGCGAGTTCACCTCGTCCACGACCTTCTGCACCTCGGCGCGCACCGCCTCGTTCTGCGCGAGGGCGGGCAGCGAGGCGTCCTCGGCCCCGACCTGCTCCGCCAGCGCGGGCGCCTCCTCCGGGTCGAGCGTGATCAGCGCGATCAGGTACGGGCGCCGGTCGCCCACCACCACGGCCTGCGAGACCCAGCGGTTCTGCTTCAGGCCGTTCTCGAGGTTGGCGGGCGTGATGTTCTTGCCGCCGGCCGTGATGATGATGTCCTTCTTGCGCCCGGTGATGTAGAGGAAGCCGTCCTCGTCGAGCCGCCCCAGGTCGCCGGTGTGGAGCCAGCCGTCCTCGAGCGTCTCCTTCGTGGCGTCCTCGTTCTTGTAATAGCCCTGGAAGATGTTCGGGCCCTTGATCAGGACCTCGCCGTCGTCGGCGATCTTCACGTCAACGCCCTTCTGCGGCTTGCCCACGGAGCCAAAGCGGAAGTTGTTCCCCTCGGGGCGGTTGACGGTGGCGCTGGTCGAGGTCTCGGTCATGCCGTAGCCCTCCATCACCGGCACGCCGGACGCGTAGAAGAACTCGAGGATCTCCGGTGCGATCGGCGCGGCGCCCGTCACGCACTCGCGCATGCTCGTGCCGAACAGCCCGCGCACGTTCTTGAACAGCTTCTCCTCGGCCTGGTCGAACGCGGCCTGGAGCTCCGCGGGCACCTCCTCGCCGGCCTCGCGCATCATCCGCACCTTCACGCCCAGCTGAACCGCCTGCCGGAGCTGTTCCTTGTCCTCGATGTTCGAGGTGGCGAGCGTGTAGATCTTCTCGAACATCCGCGGGACTGACGGGAAGAAGCTCGGGTTCACCTGCGTGATGTCCGCGATGATCATCTTCGGGTCGCGCGACCAGTACGCGAGCGCCGCGCCCAGCTCGAAGGTGGCGAACTGGATCAGGATGGCAAACGCGTGCGCGAGCGGGAGGAAGAGGTACGAGGAGTCGCCCACCTCGAGGACGGTGTCCTCGAGCACCGCGTCGGTGATCGCGCGGTAGTTCGCGTGTGACAGCAGGCAGCCCTTCGGCGGCCCGGTGGTGCCGGACGTGTAGATGTAGAGGCAGATGTCGTCGGGCGTGACCGCCTCGTATCGGGCCGTCCACTCCGAATCGTCGCGGCCGCGCCCGCGCTCACGGAGCGCGTCGAGCGAGAGCGCGTCGCCGACGTCTGCCTCGCCGACGTCCATGACGACGATGTGCTCGAGCTCCGGGCACCGGCCCTCGACCTCGCGGATCTTCGCCAGCTGGTCGCCGTCCTCCACGAAGATCGCGCGCGAGTCCGAGTGCTCCAGCACGTACTGGCACTCCTCGGGGGAGTTCGTCTGGTAGATCGTGACGAGCGTCCCGCCCGCCGTGAGAATGCCGAAGCACGCGTGCGTCCACTCGGGGCGCGTGTGGGCCAGGATCGAGACCTTGTCGCCGGGCTGGATGCCCAGGTCGATCAGCCCGAGGGCGACCTCCTTGACCGCCTCGCCCAGCTCGGCGTACGAGGAGTCCACCCACTCGTCGCCCACCTTGTAGCGCTGGGCCGCCTTGTCGCCGTACTTCTTGACCGCGAGCGGCAAGAGGTCGGCGATCGTCTTCGAACCGGTGCCTTGGGCGCCGGTCGCGCCGGCTGTGACTGCTTCCATGCCGGGAGTCTAAGTGAAGGCTGCGCACCGGTCACGGCCCGGTGCTTGCCTCACGGCCGACCCCCGAGGAACTACGCCTTGGCCAGCTCCCGCTTCTGCTGCGCCTCCTTGAGGCTGGAGAGGAACAGGGTCTTGTCGATCCTTCCCTGGAAGATCGGAACGCCCATCTCCATACACCGCGAAATGACTTCCCTGCGATGCATGCCAGCCTCGCGGCCGAGCTCGGTGGGCGTCAGGTGGATCGCCATGTATTACTTCCTCCTCGTCGCTTTGCGGAGCGTGCACCTGAGGGTACTGGTTGTATCGGTCGGTGCAAGCCGAATTCCGCAAACTGCGGGCTAGATCGGGTTGGTCACCTCGACGAAGCGGTGCTCGACGCCGAATTCCTCCGCGAGCAGCTCGCCGAGCCGGCGGACTCCGAAGCGCTCCGTGGCGTAGTGGCCGGCCGCGATGAAATGCGTGCCGCCCTCGCGCGCGTCAGCCATCACGTGCTCCGCCGGCTCGCCGGTGAGGAACGCGTCGAGGCCCCGCGCGATCGCGTCGTCGAGCATGGAGTGCGCCGCTCCTGAGACGATGCCGACGCTCCGCACCAGCTCCGGCCCGCTGTCCCACACGAACGGCTCCTGCCCGAACGCCTCCGTGCAGCGGCGCCGGAGCTCCTCCCACGGCACGCCCTCATCCGAGCGGCCGACGAAGCCGATCGGGCGGCCGCCGGCCTCCCCGAACCGCTCGCCTCGAGCGAGCCCGAGCGCCCGGCAGATCAGCGCGTTGTTCCCGACCTCGGGGTGCGCGTCGAGCGGGAGGTGGTAGCCCGCCAGCGCGATGTCGTTGTCGAACAGGATGCGCAGGCGCTCCTTCATCGCGGGCGTGAGCGAGCGCGGGTGGAAGTCCCAGAACAGCCCGTGATGTGCGACCACGAGGCCCGCGCCCGCCTCCGCCGCCCGCTCGAACAGCTCCCGATGCGCCGAGACGCCGGTGACGATCGCGTCCACCCTCTCCGGGCCAGGCACCTGAAGGCCATTTGGCCCGGCGTCGGCGAACTCGGCAGGGGCGAGGAGGTCGTCAATGTACGCAATGAGGTCTGCTAACTGCGCCATTTTGTGTCAGACGATATTTAGAATGCCGACCTTTCGGGTATTTGCTGCTCTTGACGCAGTAAACCCTCTGCAGGGATGCATTCTTGATCGCCACAGCAGGAACCGAGGCCGCCGACGCTGACCTCGTAGCCGCCGTCCGTGCCGGAGACGACACGGCCTTCGAGGAGCTCTATCGGCGCTACCACAAGCGAATCGCCGCATTCGTCTGCGGGATGCTGCGCGACGAGGCTCGCTGCGAGGACGTGGCGCAGGAGGCGTTCATGTCGGCGCTCAAGCGCATGCGCGCCACGGACGCCGAGATCAACTTCAAGCCGTGGATCTTCCAGATCGCCCGCAACGCGGCGATCGACAGCTACCGCCGCAACAGCCACGCGGTGGAGGTCTCGATGGACGCGGACGACGGTCTCCGCGCCTCGGACCGCAGCCGCCTCGTGGGCCTCGACGGCGGCCCCGACGCCGCGCTGATCACGAAGGAGCGGCTCAGCCACCTCCAGGGCGCGTTCGACGAGCTCTCTGACGTGCACACGAAGGTGCTCGTCATGCGCGAGCTCGAGGGCATGTCGTATCGCGAGATCGGCGCGGAGCTCGACCTCACGCGGCCCGCCGTGGAGAGCGCGCTCTTCCGCGCCCGCCGCCGGCTCGAGAGCGAGTACGAGGAGATCGCGGACGGCCGCCGCTGCCAGGCCATGCGGGCGACCCTCATGCGCATGGTGCAGGGCACCCAGCGCGGCGCCGAGGAGCACCGGCTGGCGCGCCACGTCAAGCGCTGCCACGCCTGCCGCCACCGCGCGCGTGTGCTCGGCATTCAGCCGCAGACGGCGCTCGGCACGCTCCGCGACAAGGCCGCGGCGCTGCTGCCGCTGCCGTGGCTGTTCCGCCGCAGCGGAGATGGCGGCGGCATCTCAGGACTGCTTTCCGGCGCGACCGCGGCTCCGCTGTCGGAGCGCGCGGCCGCCCTCGTGGCCGCTGCGGCGCTGGTCGGTGCGGGAGGCGTGGCGCTCGAAAGTGGAGCGCTTGCGGGCGACCGTGGAGCGGCTGGGGAGGACCGCGCCACGGCCGAGGGTCCCGCGAAGGTGAGAGGGGAATCGCAGCGCGGCGCCACCGGGCCCGCCACGGACGGGGAGCGCGTGGGGGCGCGCCGGGCGTCCGGGCGGGGTGACTCCGGTCCGGCGGGGGGCCGCGCAGGCGGTTCCGGCCCCGCGGCGGCGAGTCCTGACGGGGACGGCTCCGGCTCGGGCTCCACGTCCGGCGCCGGCCCCGACATCTCGGCACCGTCCGAGATCGGCACGAGCGTGCCGTCGGTGCCGGACACCGGCCTCCGCACCGACGACAAGGCGGTCGACGTCGAGCTCGCCGCACCGGACGTGAACGAGGTGGTCCCGGAGGCCCCGCAGGTGGTTCCCGAGGTGGCGCTGCCGCCGGTGCAGCTGCCGGAGCCCGAGGACGTGACCGGCTCGCTGCCGGACCCCTTGCCGTAGCCGGGTAACCTGCCCGCCGTGGCGGCCAAGCGCAGCCGGGCGAGCGCCGGGGACGACCCGTTCCTCGAGTCGCTGATGGACACGAGCCTCTACTCCATGGGGGCATACTTCACCGATCAGCACCCCGAGCTCGTGGACGAGGTCATCGCCGAGGCGGAGGCCATCGAGGCGGCCGGGCTGAGGTCGTATGCGGACGAGCACGACATGTCGCTCGAGTCGTGCTTCGAAACTCTGCTCACAGGTCTGGCGGTGCGGTACTACAACGCCGTCGCATCCTGATGGACAAGTTCGTCCAAGACGCGCGTTAGCTTTCGAGGGGTCGGGTACAAGCGTCCTGTGGGCGCCGCGATGACAGCGACCTCGACCTTCCATCACGAGGCGATGTTCTATGCGGGCGACGAGGAGTTCGTGGCGCGCTCGCGCGCGTTCGTGGAGGAGGGCCTCGACCGGGGGGAGCCGGTCCTGGTCCTGGTGCGCAGGCGGAAGCTCGAGCTGCTGCGGCAGGCGCTCGGCGAGCGAGCGCCGGACACCCAGCTCGTCGACATGGAGGCCATCGGCCGCAACCCGGCGAGGATCATCCCCGCTTGGGGTCGCTTCGTGGCGGACCATGCGGAGCAGGCGAGCGGAGGAGTGCGCGGCATCGGCGAGCCGGTCTGGGCCGAGCGCGACGAGGCCGAGCTGTCCGAGTGCCAGCTGCACGAGTCGCTGATCAACCTGGCCTTCGCGGCCGCCGACTCGTTCAAGCTGATCTGCCCCTACGACACCGAGGCCCTGCCCGACACCGTGATCGCCGGGGCGCGCCGCAGCCACCCGGTCGTGTCGCGGACGGGTGAGCCGCAGCCGTGCACGGACTACTGCGGGATCGACGAGGCCGCCGAGCGCTTCCAGGAGCCGCTGCGCGAGCCGCCGGCGGAATTCGAGGAGCTGTCGGTGAACGTGGACGCCCTGGGCGCCGCGCGCCGCCTGGTGCGCCGCCGCGCGCAGGCCGCGGGCCTCGAGGGGCGCGCCGACGACTTCGTCCTCGCGGTGAACGAGATCCTCTCCAACAGCCTGAACCACGCGCGTGAGGACGGCCGGCTGCGCGTGTGGGACGAGCCGGACGGCCTCGTCTGCGAGGTGCGCGACGGCGGCCACATCGTGCAGCCCCTGATCGGCCGCGAGGAGCCGCCCCTCGGCCAGGTCGGCGGCCACGGCCTCTGGCTCGTCAACCTGGTCTGCGACCTGGTCCAGGTGCGCTCGTCGGCGGACGGCAGCAGCGTCCGGATGAAGATGAGCCCGGGCTGACGCCTGCGCCGGCTGCCCGGCTTGGTTGTTTCAGGCGGTGGTGCTCGCCTCCTACCGCCCCGCCGCCATGGCGAGGTCAAAATCGCTCAGGACGCCCTCTGGGAGTGCGTTCGGCCTGCTTCGGACGAGCAGCCGTGTCGTTCCGCTCAGCGACAAGGCGTAGAGCGCCGTGCGCATGGACTCGTGCGCGGGGATCGCACGCACCTGCTCGGTGATCGCCTCGCTCGCCCGCGCGAGGCTGCGGTCTCGGCCCACCCAGGCCAGCAGACCTCGGTGGGTGATCCAGCCGAGCGGTGTCCCGTTGCGCGCGCCGACCACGAGGATCGCGTGCACGCGGTGGGCGGCCATGGCCCTGGCGGCGTCCGCCACCGAGGCCGCCTGGGAGATCACGACGCATCCCGGGGTCATGAACTCCGCCACCTCCCGATCCAGCAGCGGGTCGGCATAGTGACGTGCCGGGTCGCGATGAGTCTCGTTTGCGCCAACCGGCGCGTGCGGCAGAAGCTCTGAAGTCATGTGCCGAGCATCGCTCGGCGCGGGCGCGGCGGCATCGGGTGACGCTCCTGAACCGGCTCAGTAGTTCGCCGCACTGCCCGGTGTGGGTGCGCCCCGATGCCGGCCGCGGCAGATACGCGTACCGTCCCGGTAATGGCTGACTTCCGTGTGGTGATCTGTGGCGGCGGCATCGCGGCCGTCGAAGGGCTTCTGCGCCTTCGCGCTCTGGCCGGCGACGCGGTCGACGTGGAGCTGATCGCTCCGAACGACGAGCTCGTCTACCGCCCGCTGGCGGTACGGGAGCCGTTCGCGTTCGGCTCGCCGCGCCGCTATCCGCTGCGCCAGATCGCGCGCGACACCGCTGCAGAGTGGACGAAGGACACGCTTCGATGGGTCGACCACGAAGCTCGGGTCGTCCATACCGGCGAAGGGCGCGAGGTGGCGTATGACGCGCTGCTCCTCGCTGTCGGGGCGAAGCAGGTCGAGGCGTTCAAGCACGTCGGAACCTTTCACGACGCCGGCGCCGATGAGGTCTTCCACGGCGTCGTCCAGGACATCGAGTTGGGCTACACGCGCAGCCTTGCGTTCATCCAGCCGGTCGGGCCGGTGTGGCCCTTGCCCCTCTACGAACTCGCGTTGATGACCGCCGAGCGCGCGCACAGCATGGACGTACGTGACCTCCAGTTGACGCTCGTGACGCCGGAGCCGCGGCCGCTCGCCGTGTTCGGCACTGCCGTAGGTGACGTCGTGAGCGAGCGCCTTGCACGCGCCGGCATTCAGGTCCACTGCGACACGCTCGCGAAGGTTCCGGCGGCACGTCAGCTCATCCTCGAGCCGCAGGGTGTGGAACTCCACCCCGACCGGATGCTCGCCATGCCGCGAGTTGCCGGACCGTCGATCGCCGGCCTCCCCGGCGGAGGCGCTCACGGATTTCTGCCGATCGACAAGCACTGCAGCGTGCCGCAGGCCGGCGGCCGGGTCTTCGCCGCCGGCGACGCCGCCAACTACCCCATCAAGCACGGCGGCCTCGGCGCGCAGATGGCCGACGCGGCAGCCTCCGCCATCGCCGTGCTCGCGGGCGCCCTCGACAAGCCGAGGGCGTTCAACCCGGTGATCCGCGGCAAGCTCCTCACGGGCTCCGACCCCATCTACATGAGCGCCCATCCGATCGGCGCCGAGAGCTTCGCCTCCGAGGTCTTCGACGAGCCGCCGTGGCCCGCGGACGAGAAGGTGGTCGCGGAAGAGCTCGGGCCGTACCTTGCGAAACTCGACGCCGCGCGGGCCGGGATCGGCACCACGTCATAGCCGTGCCCGGCTCTCGCACAGAGCATCGCCCTGTGCGCGGAGCCACTCCAGACGAGGCTATGCGTTCGCCCGCGTTCTACCCCGGCGAAGCGGACTCGGTCCAGGTCGTGGAGTCGCACATCAGCTGGGTCTTCCTCGCGGGTGATCGTGCCTACAAGCTGCGCAAGCCGGTCGTCTTCCCGTTCCTCGACTACGGCACGGCGGAGCGCCGGCGCGAGCTGTGTGAGGAGGAGGTGAGGCTCGGGCGGCGGCTCGCTCCACTCATCTACATCGGCGTTCGGCCGCTCGTGCGCTCAGCCGATGGATGGGCGCTCGGCGAGCGCGGCGAGCGGGGGGAGGAACACGTCGTCGAGATGCGCCGGTTCGACGAGGCGTGGACCCTGGCCGCTCGAGTGGACCGCGGTGAGGCCGACGCCAAGCTGGTTCGAGCCGTGGCCCGACGCATCGCCGACTTCCACATCGCCGTCGATCCGGCGCCTCCGGGGAGCTTCGACGCCGGTACCGTCGTCGCGAGCGTCAGCGAGAACTTCGGGACGCTGCTGCCCTACGCCGACGCGGTCGGCGCCCGCGAGCTCGCCGCCGCCCATCGGTTCGCGGTTGCGTTCCTGCACGCACGCCACGAGCAGCTCGAGGACCGCGCGACGCGCGGCTTCGTGCGTGACTGTCACGGCGACCTGCGCGCGGAGCACGTGATTGTCGAGGGCGGCACGGTCGAGGTGTTCGATCCGCTCGAGTTCGACCCCGACCTACGTCAGATCGACGTCTCGGCGGACCTGGCCTTCCTCGTCATGGACCTGATCGGTGTGGGCGCGGGCCGGCTCGCGGAAGACCTCATCGCAGAGTACGAGGCCGCGGGCGGGGACCATGGCGGCCGGCGGCTGCTGTTCTTCTACGCGGCGTACCGGGCGTGGGTGCGTGCGAAGGTGGCGTGCCTCCGCGCGGCCGAGCTACCGCCGGGCGAGCGAACCGGCCCGCTTTCCGAGGCGCGGCATTTCGCGGAGGCCGGTCGACAGCTCGCCTGGCGGGCGCGCCTCCCACTCGTGCTGGTCGTCTGCGGCGCGTCGGCGACCGGAAAGACGCACCTCGCCGAGGCCGTCGCGTCACTGTCCGGGCTGCCGCGGTTGAGCTCGGACGTCGTCCGCAAGCAGCTGGCCGGACTCGCGCCGACAGAGCGAGCTCCCCAGGTCGAATACGCCGAACAGGCGAACCTGCGCACCTACGCCGAGCTCGGCGCGCGTGCCGCTGCTGCTCCCGACGGCGCGATTGTCGACGCGACGTTCCGCCGGGCCGCGCATCGGGCGGCGTTCGAGGCAGCCTTCGGCGGGAGCGCGCTGTATGTCGAGTGCATGGCACCCGCGGGTGTCATCGCCAAGCGAGCCGCGTGCCGCGAGCTCGATCCCGAGCGGGTCTCGGACGCTACGCCTGCCATCGCCGCCCGGCAGCGCAGCGAGTTCGAGCCGCTCGACGAGGTGCCGCCCGGTGCGCAGCTTGCGCTGCGGACGGATCGGCCGGTGACCGAGTTGCTGGACGACGTCGAGGCGTGGCTCGACCTCCGTCTCGAAGCCTAGGTGGCCGTCAGTGCGTCGTGCGCGGCCATGCCGCCGGCGGTCGGGTCGAACTCGACTCCGCGCGGGACGACCATCACTGCGCACGGCGCAAGGCGCACGACCTCGCTTGCGACGCTGCCCAGTAGGACGCGCCGCAGCGGGCCGTATCCGCGGGAGCCGAGGACGAGCAGGTCGAGCCCGTGATGTCCTTCGTCGTCCAGGACTCGGACCGCGTCGCCCACCACCAGCCGGGCCTCCGCCTGGAGCTCCTTCGAGACGCTCGCCGTAGCGCGGCGTAGCGCAAGCTCGTGTTGGGCTCGCAGCTCACGCGTGAGGCGCTCGGACTCCTCGGGGGCCATCGGCGGGGCGATTACCGGCTGGACGGCGTGAATCAGGCGCAGCTTGGCGCCGGCCGCCACACCCAGCGCAGCGGCTCGCTGCACGGCATTCCAGGACTCGGGGCTGTCGTCGAACCCGACGCCGACGAGCCGCAGAGTCGTAGCCTCGCTCCCGGCAAGACCGCGTGGCGCGATTGCGACGGGGCAGGGGGCGGCGCTGAGCAGACGCGAGGCGACGCTGCCGGTGAGGACGCGACCGAGCGCGCCGCGGTGACTCGAGCCGAGCACGATCGCCACCGGTCGCTCCGATTCCGCGAGGTCGTGGAGGCCCTGCGCGGCCGAGCCGCCCAGGACAGCCGTCGCGCTCGCCTCGAGGCCGTGCGGCAGCGTCGCACGACCGTCGGCGGCCGTGCGCTCCGCGCGGGAGCGGAAATCTCTGTCGGCGCCCGTGTCCGCTCCGGTGATGCCAATCATGTTGTCCGGTGGCGGATACACACACGCGACGATGAGCGGCTCGCCGAGGGCCCGTCCGAGCAGCGCGGCCAGCGCCAGCCCGTCACGGCTCTCGGGTCGCCCGTCGTAGCCGACCAGGACGCTCACGTGCGATCGCCCTTCGTCCGGGCCACCAGCACCGAGCACGGGGCTCGATGTGCCACCCGCTCGCTGACGCTGCCGAGCGCACGGATGCCGGTGAGGCCCCGACTTCCGACCGCCACGAGCGTGACGCGCTCGTTCACCGCGATTTCCACGATGCGCTCGTCTGGGTGACCAGAGAGCCGCAGGCTGGTCGGCTCACGCCCGAGCGCGGCCGTCAGGTCCACGGTGTCAACCGCGATCTGGCTCGGATCGCCATGCGGCCCGGGGTCGACGCTCAGGACATAGACGCGCGCCTGGGCGGCGCGGGCGATCCGTGCGGTCAGGTCTACGGCACGAGCGGCGTCGGGGGAGCCGTCCGTCGCCACGAGGATGCTGTCCGTGACGCGAGTCCCGTCCGGCGTGGGACGGGCGACAAGGACCGGCACGCGGGCGCGGTGGACCGCCGCGGTCGCCGTACTCCCGAGCGCGATGCCGCCGGCCCGGGAGCCGCCGTGGCTGGCCACCACGAGCAGGTCGGCGCGTGAGCTCACTTCCACGAGCGTGCTGCGCGGATCGTGGCCGGGCAGCACCTCGGCGGTGGCATCGATGCGCGCGTCATGGGCGGCCTCGAGCGCCTCCGCGAGCGCGCTGTCGGCGCGCTCGGTCGTGATCGTCGCCTGGCGCGTCGCGCCGGCGCCGCGTGCCTCGCGCACGCAAACGAACGACAGCGCCGTGCCCGCGCCGCACAGCGCGATGGCCTGCTCGGCGGCGACGCGGCCGCTGCGGCTCCCGTCGACCCCGCAGACGATCCGCGCGAAGGCCGGGCGGACCTCGCCGCCGCCGCGCTCGCTTGCCGTCATGGCGCTCTCGCGTCGGGTCATGCTCAGCGAGCGTACGACGCCGCCGTGCCACCTGCATCGGGAGAGCGCCGCCGCCCCGCTGCGGTGAACTACGGAGCGAGCCCGCTCAGCCGCACGGGGCGCCGACCAGAGCGATCGCGGCCAGTAGGTGTATGGCGACGAGTGCGAGACGCCGGGACTTTTGTCGCGTCACACTGAAAACCGATGCGAGCAGCGCCGGCGACAGCAGCGCGGCGGGCCTGGCTGTCGTTGGCCGTGCTCGCGGTCATCGGCGTAGCCCTTTACGTGGGGCTCCCGGAGGTCGCGGGTCTCGACGACACGTGGGGCCGGCTCTCAGAGGGCGACCCGTGGTGGCTCGCGGCGGCCCTGTTGTTCGAGCTCGGCTCCTATGCCGCCTACGTGGCGTTCTTCCGAGGTGTGTTCGCCCGGGGCCGTGTCGCAATCGGCTGGCGGGACAGCTACGACATCACGATGGCGGGGGTGGCAGCAACCCGTCTGCTCGCGACGGCGGGCCTCGGCGGCATCGCCCTGACGGGGTGGGCCCTCGCGCGAGCCGGGATGGCGCGGCGCGAGCTCACCAGCGGGCTCACGACCTTCTACGTGGCCCTGTACGGGGTCTTCATGCTCTCCCTCGTGCTCGTCGGCAGCGGCCTTCGGGCCGGGGTGCTGCCGGGGCGCGCGCCATTCGGCCTGACCGTCGTTCCCGCGGCATTCGGCGGCGCCGTGATCGTTGTGGCGCTTGCGGTCGCGCTCCTGCCGGACGACCTCGACGAGCGCGTGCGCCGTCTCTTCCCGAGCCGCGAGCGCACCGCCGAGTGGGCCGCAAGGCTCGCGGCGGCGGGCGCGGCCGTCGCGGGCGGGGTACGGGGCGCGCTCCGGATGCTGGCCCGCCGCGACCCGGCCCTCCTCGGTGCGGCCGGCTGGTGGGCGTGTGACATCGCGGTGCTATGGGCCTGCTTCCACGCGTTCGGCGAGCCGCCGCCGGTCGCTGTGGTGGTCATGGCGTACTTCACCGGGATGCTGGGGAACGTGCTGCCCCTGCCGGGCGGCATCGGTGGCGTCGAGGGCGGAATGATCGCGGCCCTCATCGGGTTTGGCACGCCGAGCGGGCTTGCCGTTGTCGCCGTCCTGAGCTACCGCGCGTTCGCGTTCTGGCTGCCCACCGTGCCCGGTGCGCTCGCGTACCTGCGCCTGCGTCACTCCGTCAAGGAGTGGTCCGGCGTTCCTCGCGGCGAAGCCCCATGACCTCGAGACCCGCTACCGCGATGGACGCGCCCACCACAGAGGTCGCGACGATCTCGAGCGACGGGACCGCGAGCTCGAAGAAGCTGCGGGTGGGCGGGAGCGCCAGGGCGGCGGCGTAGAGCGCGGCCAGCCCGCCGCACATGAGGGCAACGAGCCGCCCGCGCCGGCCCTGCGTGCCCTCGAGGGCGAGGATCAGGTAGAGGCCCACCAGCACCAGCGTGCTCGCAGCCACCGTGCGCGCGTCGACCAGGGGAAGGTCGAGGGCATTGAGCGCGAACTGGTAGCTCGCGACCACGCCGATCCCGGCCGCGGCGCCGGCGGGCACCGCGAAGCGCGCGAGCCGGTCGAGCATCCCCTCGGTGCCCCACGGCCCGCTGCTCGGCGCCAGCGCGAGGAGGAACGACGGAATGCCGATCGTGATCGACGCCGCGAGGCTGAAATGCCGCGGCAGCAGCGGATAGGCGACCGCGGTGGTGCCGAGCGTGAGGATCAGGAACGAGGCGAACGCGGACTTGCTGACGTAGAGCTTCGCCACCCGCTGGAGGTTGCGGAGGATCTGCCTTCCCTCCGCGACCATGCCCGGGACCGCGGCGAAGTCGCCACGTACGAGAACGATGTCCGCCACGCTCTTTGCCATCTGGGTGCCCGACCCCTGGGCGATCGCCAATCGAGCGGCCTTCAGGGCGGGCACGTCGTTCACCCCGTCGCCGAGCATGGCCACGTAGCGGCCGCGGTCGCGCAGCGCCGTCACCACCGCGCGCTTGCCCTCCGGCGAGATCCGTCCGACGACGGGCGAGTTGACCGCGGCCTCGAGTGCGGCAGGGTCTTCGGCCACCGTGCTCCCGTCGGCGGGTGCCCCGGTGAGCGGGATCCCCGCGTCACGGGCGATCGCCGCCACCGTCCCAGGTGCGTCGCCGGAGAGGACCTTCAGCTCGATCCCCTCAGCTCGGAAGTACTCGACGGTGGCGCGAGCCTCGGGTCGTAGCCGCTCGGCCAGCACGACAATGCCGAGCGGCTCGAGCTCGCCAGGCAGGCGCGGCGAGTCGCCCTCGGCGAGCCGACCGCCGCGGGCGATCGCGAGCACCCGCCGGCCCGCGCTCTGCTCGGCCGCGGCACGCGAGCCCAGCTCGCCGAGCGGAAGCAGCTCGGGCGCGCCGAGCACGACCGCGCGCCCGTCGACCTGGAGGGCGCTCCAGCGGCGCCCCGACGAGAACGGCACCTCGGCCTCGACCGCGGCAGCGCTGCCTGTATAGGACTCCGCGATCGCCTCGAGCGTGCCGTTGCGCGCCGGTGAGCTGGCTGCGTAGGTGCCGAGCGCCTCCGCGAGCGCGTCGTCATGAACGCCGGCCGCCGGCAGCGCGGCCGTGACCCGCAGTGACGACTCCGTCAGCGTGCCGGTCTTGTCCGTGCAGATGATGTCGGCGGACGCGAGCGACTCGATCGCGTTCAGCTGCTGCGCCAGCGCCCCGCGCTTGCTCATGCGCAGGGCGGCGACGGCGTACGTCAGGCTGGCGAGCACCATGAGCCCCTCCGGCACGAGGCTCACTACCGCGGCGACGGACGTGTCCACGACCACGTCGAGCGACGCGTCCCGCTCCCAGAGCGAGACTCCGAGCACGGCGCTCAGCGGGACCATGACGGCGACGAGAAACAGCAGCAGCCTGTTGAACGCCCGCTCGAGGGGCGAGCGGGGGTGCCGGAACGCGCGCGCCTCGCCTGCGATGCGCTCGGCGTAGCTCTCCACGCCGATCGCGTCGACCACGTATGACCCACGGCCCTCGACGGCGAACGACCCGGAGCGCGCCTCCTCGCCCGCGCCGCGGCGGATAGGAACCGATTCGCCGGTCAGTATGGACTCGTCGAGCGAGAGATCCTCCGACTCGACGAGCCGCCCGTCCGCGACGACCTGGTCGCCGGGGGCCAGGCGTACGAGGTCGCCGAGCACGACCTCGTCGACGTGGAGATGCCGCGGCTCCCCGTCGCGGACGACGGTCGCGGTCGGCGCCACGAGCGCGGCCAGGCGCTCGAGCGCGCGTTTGGCACGCACCTCCTGGACGATCCCGATCGACGTGTTCGCCACGAGGATCCCGAGGAAGAGCGCGTCGCGCCAGTCGCCGTAGATGAGCGTGACCGCCCCGAAGACGGCCAGGATCAGGTTGAAGATCGTGAAGACGTTGGCCCGCACGATGCTTCCGTAGGAACGGCCCGTCCCGGTGGGAGCCGGCGGCGGCCGCTCGGGAAGGCGTCGCCGCGCCTCTGCCTCCGAGAGGCCACGCTCCTCCTGCGGAAGCAGCGCCACACGGGCCTCGGGCGGGCTCGTCACGGGGCGAGGCGGAACGGCGGGTACTGGTCCGTTACAAGGATGAACGCGTACGCCGCCACGCGGTTGTGCCAGCGCGCCACGCCCTCGACGAAGTCGAACAGGCCGCGCGGATAGCGGCCTGTGAACAGGATCGTGAACCAAGCCGCGATCACGGCGAGGATGACCCCGACGTAGAGAAAGCAGAGCACGATGTAGTGCGGGATGGCGAGCAGCCACTTGACGAGGGGCAGCCAGCGGTTGAGATCTCGCTCCGCCTCCGGATATGCGAACTCCAGCCGGACCGCCTGGCGCTCGTCGGTGGACGGGTAGCGGTCGTCCATGAGCGCGACGTACACGCCGACGCGGTTCATGAAATTGAGCAGCTCGTAGTTCCAGTCGAACCACCAGCGCGGGTACTTGCGGCGGAACAGCAGCATCAGCAGCGGCGGAACCGTCAGCAGCCCGGTTCCGCCGACGATCACCGTCGTCGTTTCCCCGCCTGCGTCGTAGCCTTGAGCGGAGTATCCGACGATCGACCCCAGCACGATCGCGATCGGAATCACGGTGAAGATGCGGAAGGCCGTGGTCAGCCTGTTCAGCTCTCGGTCGGGATATTCGACATCGAAGCGGACCGGATAGGGAGCGGTCATGGCGTCGACACTACGAGACGGCATCCCCCTCATCATCCGGGGTCTCCCCCAGACGCGACTGCGGAAAAGCCGCGACCTCGGCCACCGGCGCCGGAATGCGCGCGATAACGGAGCCGTGCTCCGACCGGAGCGTGCCGCCGATGAGGCTGAGCCGGGCCGCGAGGTCGCTCAGGTCGTCGAGCCTGCCGCGCGCGGAGATCGCGCGGACGGACACTGCGCGCGATCCGTCATTGGCAGTCACCTCGACCGCGGCGCAATCGTGGGTGCCGGTGAGGACGGCTTCGACCGTCCTGTAGATCTCGGCTTCGAGGGCCGGCCCGAGCGGCTCGTCGGCCAGCCCCCGGTCGATGCTCGCGCACGTCCCCGCCCGCGCGGCCAGCGTCTCGAGCGCAGGAACCAAGCCGAACTCGTTCAGCAGCGGTGGCCGGAGAACGACGGCCAGGGCGCGACACTCCTCGAGTGTGGCTGAGACGTGCTCCCTCAGCGCTCCTGCTGTCCGGGCGTCGGGACCGTCGAGCCCCTTGCTCAGCTGGTCGAGGCCGAACAGGACGCCTGCCAGCGACTGAGCGATCTCCTCGTGAAGCTCACGGCCGACCTCCGTGCGCTCGCGCTCGTGCGCGTCGAGTATGTGCTGCAGCCGCTGCACACGCCCATTGTCGGCAGTCCTCGATAGGCCGGCATCAGTGTTCGCCCCACGCCTCGCTTCGGTAAAACCGAACTCTCTATCCCCGGTGGGGCGGGACCACGAGGATCGGCGCGTGCGCGTGGTGGACGAGCGCCGACGACGTGCTGCCCAGTACGGCCGCGGCGAGGGCGCCGCGGCCGCGTGAGCCCACGACGATCGCGGCCGAGTCCTGCCGCGCAGCGCTGTCTCCGATCGTCGCCCAGACGGGTCCCTCTGCCTCGACCGCCGTGGAGCGCGCCTCGAGGCCTGACTGCGCGGCGAGCCGGGCACCCTCGGCGGCGGTGGTCTCGGCACGGGTTGCGATTGACTTGTCCAGCTCCTCGACGGCATGGGAGGCGACAGCCGCGGGCATTCCGGCCGTCCCTGCCGACGCCACCGGCGCATAGGGGACCCAGACAGTCTCCACGGTGGCCTCGCGCCCGGCGAAGAGCTCACCGGCGGCGGCGACCGCGGCCCGGGCCGAGTCGGACCCGTCGAACGCGATCAGCACCGGTCCGGTGCCGACCTCGTCCCGCGACGGCGGGACCACCAGCACCGGGCGGCCGGCGTGGTGCAGCAGGCCGGAGGACACACTCCCAATGAGCGCCGACTTGACGCAGCCGAAGCCGCGCGACCCGATGACGATCACCGCGGCGTCGATCTTCTCCGCGACCTCCAGCAGGACGGGCCATGCCTTGGGCTTGCCCTGCAGCGCGTGGGCCTCTGCGTCGAAGCCGGCCTGGCGCGCGAGCTCTTCGCCCTCCGTGGCGATGCGCTCGCCATTGAAGCGGTCCTCTTGGTCCAGTTCTTCGGCCGCGTCGCGCATGCTGCCCGTGAGCCCATCGACGTCCGTATGCAGCAGCAGTCCGGCGAGCGACTCCCACACGTGCACGACGACGGCAGGGCGTGCCCCGAGCACTGAACCCGCACGGCGGATGGCTGCTGCGGCATCGTCGGAGCCGTCATATGCGATCAGGACGGTTCCCGGCTGAGGTTGCATGCGCGAAGCCTAGGAGCGGGGGCGCTCCGAGGGCATCCGCGAGCCGCCGCCGGACCGATCCGTGGAAACTACGGACGGCGGCGCGGCACCGAGCGCCGGCCACGGCGGCTCTCGCCGCGGAGCATCGACGCGGATACGCGCGTCGACGACCGTCGCACCGTGGGGTCCAACGACGACCGGGTTGCAGTCGAGCTCGGCGACTTCCGGATGGGCGGCCGCGGCCGCGCCGAGGCGAAGCAGGATGTCCTCCAGCGCGGCGACGTCCGCAGGCGGAGCGCCGCGGTAGCCGTCGAGCAGCCGGAAGGTCGCCAGCGAGCGCACCATCCGCCTGGCCTCGACATCCGTCAGCGGTGCGAGTCCGATGGCGACGTCGCCCAGAACCTCCACGGACGTGCCTCCGGCTCCGCACGCGACCAGCGGGCCGAGGAGCGGGTCCACCGTGATCCCCGCAAGCATCTCGACGCCGGCGGCAAGCTCCCGCTGAACGACGAAGCCGTCTGGATGCAGCCCGGCCGCCCGCAGCCGACGGGACATACGGCGCGCCGCGCGGGCGACGTCGTCCTCTCCGGCGAGGCCGAGCTCCACAGCGCCGACCTCGGTCCTGTGGACGATGCCCTCGCCGAAGGCCTTCAGGACCACGCGGCCGCCGAGCGCCTCCGCGGCACGCCCCGCGGCCGCCGGGCCGCGGGCCGACCGCTGCTCGACGCGCGGGACTCCCCAGCAGTCCAGTAGCTCGGCAACTTCCTCGTCCCGGAGCCAGCGCCCACCGTTTGCGACGACGCCGGTGAGAAGCCCCGCCGCGTGGGCATGGCGCACGCCCAGAAGCTCCGGAACCACGCCGCGTGGTCGGTTGCGCCACTCGACGTGCTTCGCCAGCCGAGCGAGGGCCCGCGCGGCGTCTTCGGGGTACGTGAACACGGGCGGCCGCGACGGGTCGCGCCCCGGATGACGCCCGCCAAAGGTCACGAGCAGGGTCGGCACCGTCGCCTCCCGAGCGGCGGCTGACACAGCTTCGTCGACCTCGTCGGCGTCAGCCGCGAGCGCAGGGACGAAGATCGCTATCAGCGCATCAACTTCATCCGAAGCGGCGAGCGTTCCGACCACCTCCTCGAACTCGCTCGGTCCTGCGGCCGCAAGCATGTCCACGGGATTGGCCGTGCCGGCGTGCGCGGGCAGGGCCTGGGCGAGCCTGCTCCGTAACTTCTTCGAGAGTTCCGGGATGCGCAGCCCACCTGCCTCGGCGGCATCAGCGCACAGGATCGCCGGTCCACCGGCGTTCGTGACGATGCCGACCCGAGGGCCCGCCGGGAGCGGCTGCGCCGTCGCGAGCGCCGCGGCGTCGAATAGCTCGCCGAGCGTCTCGGCCCTTACGACTCCGGCGTGTTCCAGGAGCGCGTCGACCCCCTGGCCGGAGCCGGAGATCACCGCGCCGGTGTGCGAGCCGGCCGCGCGAGCCCCTGCGCTGGAGCGGCCGGCATGGACGGCGATTATCGGCTTCCGCCTGCTCAGCCGACGCGCTATCCGCGCGAAGTTGCGCGGGTTGCCGAATGACTCGAGATACAGCAGCACCACATCGGTAGACGAGTCGTCCTCCCAGTACTCGAGCACGTCGTTGGCGGACACGTCCGGCCGGTTTCCGATCGATACGAACGAGGAGAGCCCCAGGCCGAGCGCCGTCGCCTGCTCGATCAGCGCGAGCGCCACGCCGCCACTCTGCGAGAGAAGCCCGACCTGGCCCGGGGGCGGAGCGTCGGGCGCGAACGTCGCGTTCACGCGGGCCTTTGCCCCAATCACGCCCAGGCAGTTGGGACCCACGAGCCGTATCCCCGCGGCTCGGCAGGTCGCCGTCAGCGCCTCCTGCCGCCGCATGCCGTCGCCCCCCGCCTCAGCGAATCCCGCGCTCAGCACGAGGAGCGCGGGAACGCCCTTCATGGCGCAGGTCTGGGCCACGCCGACGACATCTGCGGCTGGAGTCGCGACGACGACGAGCTCGGGGGCCTTGGGCAGCTCGTCGACGGTCCTGTAGGCGCGCAGCCGCTGGACCTCGCGCGCGCGGCGGTTCACGGCGTACACCTCGCCCTCGAACCCCGAGCTCAGGAGGTTGCGCAGCGTACGGCCTCCGACGCTGTCGGGGTTGCGCGACGCCCCGACCACCGCGACAGAAGCCGGCTCGAGGAAGTGCCGGATCGCTGCCCCGGCCGCCCCGCGCTCCCGCTCCTCGTAGCGCTCGAGCGTCTCCACCGTCAGGTCTGTGGGCAGGCTGATCCGCAGGTCGTCGGCCTCCCGGCGAACCTCTGTCGGAAAGCCGCTGTCACGGAAGGTCGCCAGCATGCGCCGGTTCTCGGGAAGCACCTCCGCGACGAACTCGGCAATGCCGCGCGCCCGCGCCCGCGAGGCGAGTTGCGCCATCAGGATCGTGCTGATGCCTCGTCCCTGCAGGGCATCCGCGACCTCGAAGGCGATCTCCGCCTGGCCATCTCCGAGAGGCTCGAAGCAGGCGTGAGCGACGATCTCCGCTGGACTGCCGGTCGTCGCGACGACGCTGGCGGCGCCACGCTCGTGCGCGCCCGCCGCTCGGTCGGCCGCCATCCGAAAATCGGGGCCGGCCGTGAAGAAGCGAAGCTGCCGTGACTCCATCGAGAGCGCTCGCAGGAATCGCTCGAGCGCGTCGCGGTCCTCCGCTCGGGCGTCGCGGACATGCACGGTCGACCCGTCGCGAAGGACGACCTCCGACTCGGTGGCGAGCGCCCGCACCGGGTCACACGGCCGCGGCGGCACTTGCCGCGGCGCCCCGGCGGGGGACCGCCGCCCCGCGCGGGATGACGATCACCGGACAGGGCGCGCGGCGCATGAGCTCGATTGCGGTGCTTCCCGCGAAGACGCGGTGAAGCGGTCCGTAGCTTCGCGATCCCATGACAAGGACGTGAATTCCCTTTTCTGCTTCGTCGGCGATCACCTCGGCCGGACGCCCGGTGACCAGGATGGGCGCGGCGCGGGCCACGACGGGCAGCGTCCCCGCGGCCTCCTGAAGCGTTCGCCGGAATGCCTCGCGTCGCTGCTCGCGGACGGTCTCGGCTGCGGTCACGGGCGGAACGACCGTGATCACCTTCATTGCCGCCTCGAATCGCGCGGCGAGCCGGGCCCCCTCGTTCAGAGCCGACTTGGACTCGTCCGAGCCGTCGTACGCGACGCCGATGACGCGGGGCGGACCGCCCTCCGTCGCAAAGCCCGCGGGCGCGACGGCCACAGGGCATGGCGAGCCGTGCAGCAGCCGCTCCGCGGTCCGGCCCGCGCGCACACGGCCGGAAACCGCATGGTGGGATGATCCGACCACCACGAGGTCGGACGCGAGCTGCTCGCTCAGATCGTGCAGCCCGCGGGCCGGTGGACCGCCCGGCACTGCTCGGACCTCGAGCCAGTCGGGCCTCTGCCCGTCGCGCGCCTCGCTGAGCGCCGGCTCGCTGTTGTCCGCACAGGGGACGACGTGCGCCGCTATCACGACACCATCCGGGGCGCGCAGGGCCTCGGCCAGTGCCAATGCGTCGCGGCCCTGCTCGCTCCCGTCATGGCCGGCGATGATCCTGCGGTACATAACGGGATCCTGAGCCTTCCACGACCGCCCGGCATCCGGGGGAACCCGCACACCGATTCGGAAGTCTTCGGATGCGTGGGACTAGACTCGCACTTGCCATGTCTGGTCAGTCGGACGCGCATCATGAGGCGATCGATGGGCGTCTTTCCGACGATGATCTCCGGAAGCTGCTCGAGGTCGGTCGCGCGCTGGTAGCGGAGCTGGACGGCGAGGCGGTGCTTCACCGGGTACTCGAGACCGCACGGGAGCTCACCGGGGCGCACTACGCCGCTCTCGGCATCCTCGATGAGGCCAAGGAGGAGCTCGAGCGCTTCATCTTCGTCGGCATCGACGAGGAGACGCGCCGGGTGATCGGCCCGCTGCCACGCGGCGGCGGTGTCCTCGGCGAGATGATCCGCAATCCCCAGCCGCTGCGGCTGAAGGACGTGACCCGGCATCCGCGCTCCTATGGCTTCCCGCCTGGGCATCCGCCCATGACGACGTTCCTCGGCGTGCCGGTGATCGTTCGCGGTGAGGCCTTCGGGAATCTCTACCTCACCGACAAGGCGGACGGCGCGCAATTCGACGCCCGTGACGAGCAGGCGACGCTCGTCCTTGCCGAGTGGGCCGCCATCGCGATCGGCAACGCGCGT
Source organism: Thermoleophilaceae bacterium (assembly GCA_035705985.1). Classification (GTDB taxonomy): domain Bacteria; phylum Actinomycetota; class Thermoleophilia; order Solirubrobacterales; family Thermoleophilaceae; genus JACVRW01. The sequence continues at coordinate 7,195 of DASSVP010000203.1, read as the reverse complement.
CTCTACGAGGACCTGGCTCGCCGCGGCGCCGAGCTCGAGCGGGCGGTGCGCGGGCTCGAGGCGACCGCTGCGGTCGCCCGTGCGGTCGGGTTCGAGACCGATCTGGAGCGGGTGCTCGAGCTCATCGTCAAGCGCGGTCGCGCGTTGGTCGATGCACGCTCCCTCGTCGTCCTGCTCGAGGATGGCGACGGGCTCTGCGTGGCCGCTGCGGCCGGCGAGATCGGTGCCGACGCGATCGGCACACGGTTGCCACTGGAGGGGACCGTTGCCGGCGCGGTTGTGGCGAGTGGTGACGCACAGCGCGTAGCGCGGCTGGGAGACCGCGTCGGGCACGGACTCGACGCGCTCGCGGCCGGGGCGGCCTCCGCGCTGGTCGTGCCCCTCGGCTTCCGTCACCGTGCGCGCGGGGTTCTGGTTGCCCTGGACAGCCTGGGGAGCTCCCCCGAGTTCGCTTCAGATCAACAGCACCTGCTGACCTCGTTCGGCGCCAGCGCGGCAATCGCGATCGCGACGGCGCAGTCGGTCGAGGAGGTGCGCCTGACGCAATCGATTCGCGCCTACGAGGCCGAGCGGACTCGCTGGGCGCGTGAGCTGCACGACGAAACGCTGCAGGAGCTCGGCGCGCTCAAGCTGATGCTGGACGCAGCTCGTAGAAGCCAACGCCCCGAGGCGATTGCCGAGGCGGCGGACGGGGCACTCGAGCAGCTCAGCGCAAGCATCGCCGGACTCCAGGGCCTGATCACCGACCTGCGGCCGGCCGCACTCGACGAGCTCGGGGTGCAGCCCGCGGTAGAGGCGCTTGTCCGGAGGGTTTCCGAGCGCCACGGCATAACGGTCAACACGAAGATCGACCTCGAGTTCGTGAGGGGTCGCGACTCGACGAGGCTTGTGCCCGAGATCGAGAGCACCGCCTATCGCCTCGTCCAGGAGGCGCTCACGAACACGGTCAAGCACGCCGAAGCCGAAGCGGTGTGGGTCGAGATCGTCGAGGACGAGCAGAGGGTGACGCTCAGCGTCAGGGACGACGGGCAGGGATTCGACGCCCATAACGCGCACTCCGGTTTTGGCCTGGTGGGCATGCGGGAACGGGTCGAGCTCGTCGAGGGACGCCTGCTGATCGACTCGAAGCCGGGAGAGGGCACGCTCGTCCGCGCCGAGCTACCCGCGAGGCACCGACCTGGGAACGACTCAGTCGAGAGCGACCCCGTTTCCATGGGGGGCTGACAGCTCCACCTCGATCGGCAGTCCGCTCGGCTGGTCCTGGAGCTCGTCGTGGCGCAGCGCCAGGTACGGCGACAGGTAGCGGCCGGCGATCTTGTGTGGCGGCCACCAGAGCGCGTGGTCGGAGACCCGCCATTCCTCCCCGCGGCCACCGCTGACCTCCGCGCGCATGAACGCCGGGCTCGCTCCGGTCAGAAGCATCCCGCGGAGCACGGGCTGAAACGGCTTCGGGTCGAGCGGCGCGCCGGCCCGCGCCGCGATCGCCTCGGCCGCGGCATCGGCCTGCTGGCATGCCAGGCCGCCCTGCTTTATGGGTGCGGTCGTCGCGTCCCCGGCGGCGTACACGTCGGCCTCACCTCTCACCAGGCCGTGAAGATCGACCGGGATGAACCCGTTCGCGTCGGTGGGGAGGCCGGGCAGACGTGGTCCAACGAGCTGAGGCAGGCTCACGACCCGGTCCACCGCGAGCGAACCGCCGGGTATCAGCGCGAGCGTCCCGTCGTCGAACCCGGCGGAATATGTCGCCACGTGGAGCTCGATGCCTCGCTGCGTGAGCAGGTTCCGTACAGCGACGGACGCGGCGGTCCCGAACAGCTCGAGCGGTCCGGCCTCGGGCGTGACCAGCGAAAGCCGCACGTCCCCCAGATCGTGCTCGACGAGGTGGGCTGCCGTCATCAGCGCCAGCTCATAGAGCGGGAGGACCCACGACGAACCCGGCGGGACCGCGAACGCCACGTGGCGGGCGCGTCCCTCCTCGATCTCGCGGAGGACCGATTGGAAGCGCCCGGTGTAGCCGGGCCCGTTCACGGTCACGCTTCCGGGAATCGAGGGAGCCGTGCGCGCGCCGACCGCGACCAGGAGCATGTCGAACGGCAGCCTGCGGCCATCCCAGGTGACTACCTGCCGGGCCGCGCTGTCGACGGCGCTGATGCCGGCGATGTGCACCGCCGCACGATGGTCGTTGGCGATCCGCACGACGTCGTACCGGTGCGCCTCGCCGAGTCCGAACGGCTCGGCCACGGCCAGCGGCCGGTAGGCGAACTCGGGCGTGGGCGTGACGAGCTGGAGATCGACACGGTCGGCAGCGAGATCCTCCAACGCCATCAGCGCTTCCAGCGCGGCGACCCCGCCACCGGCGATCATCACGGTCATTCGAGACTTGCTCATGTGTCCCGATGCTCGCCGACCGCGCGACCGCTGCCATCGGGGAGAACTCCGCTTCGGGTCCGTGGTTAGCCGCAGATCACGCCTGCTCGACGCCCAGTACCGCGGCGAGGACCAGCATGACGGCGGCGCCAAGCGCCGTGCCGGCACCCGCGGAGACGCGCCCGCCGCGTGCATACGCTTCCGGCGCGAGCTCGAGCAGGACGAGCGCAAGCATCGCGCCCGCGGCAAAGCCGAACGAGAAGGGCAGCAGGCCCTCGATCTGCTCGACGGCCAGGTAGGCGAGCACCGCGCCGAAGGGCTGCGGCGCGCTTGTCAGCACCGCGGCCCAGAACTGCTGCGCGCGGCCGAACCCCGCGCTCTCCATCGGGATCGCGACGCTCGTGCCCTCCGGCACGTTCTGCAGCGCTATCGCGAGGAAGATGAACAGCGCCAGTCCCTCGGTATCGGACGCGAACGCCGTGCCGATCGCGAAGCCCTCCGGCAGGCTGTGCACGAGCAGGACGCCGAAGACGAGCAGGGATCGCCGCACCCCGGCGCCACGCAGCGCTCCCACGTGGACATCGCGCCCTGCAAGCAGGCGCCGCGAGCCGATCAGGAAGAGCGTGCCGACGGCGACGCCGGCCGCGACCGATACCTCGCCCCCCTCCTCCAGCGCGGGCAGCAAGAGACCCACCACCGCCGCGACCGCCATCAGCCCCACGGTCGTCCCCCACAGGAAGGGCCGCAGCTGCTTCGCGCGCTCACCGAGCAGGAAGACGGGAACGGCTCCAGCGCCGGTGGCGAACGCGGTCGCGGTGCCGGCGAGTGCGAGCACCGCGATCTCCATTCGTCGCTTAGCGGTCGATCAGATCGTGGTCGAGCGCGTAGCGCACGAGCTGAGCGCGCGTGGAGACGCCGAGCTTCTGCTGGATGTGCGCGCGATGCGTCTCAACCGTGCGCACACTGAGGAAGAGCTGTCCCGCGATCTCGGTGTTGGTGTGTCCGAGCGCGATCAGCCGAAGAACCTCGAGCTCACGCTCGCTCAACTCGGCCAGCGCTCCGACCGGACCCTCGGGGGTGGCGGCCATGCGCGCTCCGAGGTCGGGGTTGAGCCAGGTGCCTCCGCCCGCGGCCGCCCGGATCGCCTGGACGAGCTCCGTCCCCGCGGAGTGCTTCAGTACGTAGCCGCGCGCCCCCGCGCGGAGCGCCTCGCGCGCGAACGCCGGATCCTCCTGCATCGTCAGCACCACGACCGCCGTCTCGGGCGACGTCTCAGCGATCTTGGGGATGGCCTCGAGGCTCGAGCCGCCGGGCATGTTCAGGTCGAGAACGAGTACGTGGGGCTTGTGGCCGAGCGTGTAGCGCTTGGCCTCGTCCACGTCACCGGCCTCGGCGATCACCTCGATGTCGCTCTCCGCCTCGAGCAGCATGCGCAGGCCGCTCCGGACGACGGAGTGATCGTCGGCGAGCACGATCGTGATGCTGTCGGTGGCAGGCGTCGTCGCAGCTGGAGTATCCATCATGAGCCCAGGATGACGCTCCTCGCCGGGACCGCCATCCGGCAGGACCCGAAGCGCCGGTGCGGGAAACTACCTACAGCGGCGCGGCACGTCGCTGCGCAGCCTTGCGGAGCTCCTCGGCGCCGAGGACGACGACCGGCCAGACGAGCAGGAACGGCCAGGCGAGCGGGTCCAGCGCCTCGGTATGGAACACGTCCTGGAGCGGGGGCACGCTCACGAAGCACACGAGCAACGCGATTTCGAAGGCGATCGCTCCGAGCAGCAGGCGGTTGGACAGGAGCCCGATCGTGAACACGGACTCGCGGTTCGTGCGGAAGGCGAAGGCTGCACCCACCTGGCCGGCGACGATGCCCGCGTAGGTCATCGCCGTCGCCTGGACATACAGGCTGCCGCTGTCGGCAAGCGTCTCACCGGGCGTCCAGCCCGCGAGGGCGTAGCCGAGGATGAAGCTGGCGAGCCCGGCCACGCCAACCAAGAGGCCGACGAACCCGTATACCCGGGCCATGACGCGGAGGTTCAGCAGCCGCTCGCTTCGAGGCCGGGGACGCCGGTTCATCACGCCGGGCTCGGCGCGTTCGGTGCCGAGCGCGATCGCGGGCAGCAGATCGGTTCCGAGATCGATGGCGAGGACCTGCATCACGACAAGCGGAAGCGGGATCGCGCCGCCGCTCAGGCCCCATACCAGGAAGGCCATCAGCTCCGCGACGTTCGAGGAGAAGTGGTACTGCGCGAAGCGGCGGATGTTGTCGTAGACCGCCCGGCCCTCCTCGACCGCGGCGGCGATCGAGGCGAAGTTGTCGTCGAGTAGCACGATGTCCGCGGCCTCCCGCGCCACGTCCGTGCCGCCTTGCCCCATTGCGACGCCGATGTCGGCAGTCCGCAACGCCGGCGCGTCGTTCACGCCGTCGCCCGTCATGGCCACCACCCGACCGGTTCCCTGCAGCGCCGCGGCGATGCGGAGCTTGTGCTCCGGCGTGACGCGGGAGACGAGGACGCCCTGCGTCAGGAGCGCGTCCACCAGGGCGTCGTCATCCATGGTGTCGAGCGCTGTGCCCTCGATGATCGTCGCCGGGCCGTCGAGCATGCCGAGGCGGCGCGCGATCGCCTCAGCCGTCACCCCGTGGTCGCCGGTGACCATGATCACGCGGATGCCGGCTGTGCGGCATCGCGCGAGCGCGTCCGGCACCTCGGGCCGCGGCGGGTCGTGCATGCCGACGATGCCGAGCAGCTCGAGCTCCTGCTCGAGCTCGTGGGTGACGGCCCCCTCGCCCGGGGAGCGGCGTGCAAGCGCGAGCACCCGGAGGCCCTCCCGGGCCATCGAGTCCACGACCTTGCGCGCGTCGTCGCGGGCGGCCTCCGTGAGCGTGGTGCGCGGGAGAAGCGAACTCGGCGCCCCCTTCACATAGGCCACGGCACCACCGGGCGCAGCGTGGACCGTCGTCATCAGCTTCCGGGACGAGTCGAAGGGGAGCTCTGCCGACCGCGGAGCGGCAGCGGCCTCCCGCTCGGGATCCAGCCCCGCCTTGTGCGCCAGGGTCAGCAGGGCCCCCTCCGTCGGGTCGCCGATCACGGCCCAGTCGCGCTCCGCGCGGTGCAGCTCCGCGTCATTGCAGAGGGCGCCGCAGCGCGCGAGCTCGGCAAGGCCGGCGGGCTCCGGTTCTCCCGACTCGCGGCGAACCCTGCCCTCGGGTGCATATCCCACGCCCGTCACGGCCATTTCGGTCCCGCTCGCAAGCCAGACCCGTCGCACCGTCATCTGGTTCTCCGTGAGCGTCCCGGTCTTGTCCGTGCAGATCACGTCGGTGGCGCCGAGCGTCTCCACCGACGACAGCCGCCGCACGATTGCGTTGCGCCGGGCCATCCGCTGAGTTGCGAGTGCGAGCGACAGCGTCACCGTGGGGAGAAGGCCCTCCGGGACGTTGGCAACCGTCACGCCGAGGGCGAAGACGAACCGCTCGGTGAGGCCCATGCCGAGCGCCCCGGCGATGAAGAAGAACGTCACGCCAATCGAGACGGACAGCAGAGCGACCAGCCGGGTGACACGGCGCATCTCCTGCTCGAGCGGGCTGTCGTGGAGCTCGGCGCGCTGGGTCAGCGTCGCAATCCTGCCCAGCTCGGTCTTCATGCCGGTCGCCGTGACGATCGCCTCGCCGGCTCCGGTCACCACGTATGTCCCGGCATAGGCGCGCTCGGGCCGTACGGGGCGGGACTCGCCCGTGAGGGTCGACATGTCGACACGCAGCTCGACGTCGCTCAGGAGGTCGCCATCTGCCGATATCCGGTCCCCGGCTTCGAGGATCACGAGGTCGCCCGGCACGAGGCGATCCGCCGCAATCTCCTGCACGCGCTGGTCTCGGCGGACGCGTGTTCGGTGCGGAAGGATCGCTCGCAGCGCCTCGACCGCCCGCTCGGCGCGGTACTCCTGCGCGAAGCTGAAGACGGCGTTGACGAGGATCACGACGACGATCGCAACCGTGAGCTCCGGCATGCCGGCGAGCAGCGCCAGTGCGGAGCCGGCCCACAGGAGAAGCGCGAACAGGTGGACGAGATTGCGCCCGAATCGCCTCGACCAGTGCGGGCCGCCGGGATGTACGAGCTCGTTGAGTCCGAACCGCTCCAGGCGCCGGCCGGCCTCCTCGCTGGACAAGCCGGCCGCGGTCTCCGTCTGCGGCGGTTGTAGGGACGGAGGCACGGCGGACGCGCCCGTACGAGCCCGGTCCAGCACGGGTGTCACCCTAGGCTGCCCCGGCGGACTCCGCATCCGGGCGTACCACCCGCGCGGGCGCGGGTTTCAACGGATCCCGAGAGCTACGAGCGGTCTGCCGGCGGAGCGACGATCACCGGGCAATGTGCCAGGTGGAGCAGTCGCTGCGTGACGCTCCCGAGGAACACCCCGGCAGCCGCCGAGTGGCCGCGGGTTCCGGCGACGATCAGATCCGCGTCCACGCTGTCCGCGATCTCGACGATCGGATGCGCCGGGCCGCCGAGCATCACGTCGCGCACCTCGACGCTCGTGTCGATGCCATCCGCGGACAGCTCCTCAGCCTGCTTCCGGATCTCCGCCTGGATCTCGTCCTCGTTGGCAACCAGCGCCCCTCCGCCCTTGCCCACGACGTCCTGCTCGACGTGCGCGATCACGATCCGAGCGCCATTCTGGCGAGCAATCTCCGCGGCCAGCGGAACCGCCCTTCGCGATTCCTCCGAGCCGTCCAGGGCAAGCACGATCGTCTTGAACACCTACTCCTCCTCGTCACAGGGTCTCTTCCACCCGGCAGCCTCTCACCATTGGAGCGCGGCGATCAAGGCCT
>DASSVP010000202.1:0-13466 GCA_035705985.1 Thermoleophilaceae bacterium | reverse complement strand
CACTTCCATCCCGCGAGGGACTGACCCCAAGTCGTCGAGCCCTCTCGTCGCGTGGCCGTGCGCGTACCGGGGGCCAGCGCGGCGAGGAGGGGGGCCGTTTCAGCGGCAAAGGGCCTCTCTAAAGCAGATGGCTACGCCGGCCGCGCGCCCGCTGACACGCACTGATGTCATGTCGACCAGGGAGGTGGCCGAGCTGCTTGGCATACCGCGCTCGACCGTCCACGAGCTCGCGCGCCGCGGCGATCTTCCGGCGAGGCGTGTCGGGCGCCGCTGGATATTCCTCCGCGATCGGCTCGCCGCAGCGATCACGCCGCTCGACGATCCGGCCGCCTGGAGGCCCAGAAACGACGCTTGAGATCCCTTGAGCGCTACTCCACAGCGCTACTCCAAGAGCGCAATCGCGATCCAGCAAACCGGCCCGCAAAGACGAAATCCCCGCCTAAGCAGGGACTCCTAAGAGCGCGAGCGACGGGACTCGAACCCGCGACCTCCGGCGTGACAGGCCGGCGCTCTAACCAACTGAGCTACGCCCGCTAGGGACGTCCGAGCATAGCGGCCCGAGCGTCCGGCCAAGCAGCTCGATGTCCTCCGGCTCGTGGACGTACGGCATGTTGAAGATGAGCGCGTCACAGCCGGCGTCGAGCAGCTCGCTCGCCTGCTCGGCGATGCCGTCCGCGTCGCCCACGAGGAAGGTGGCGAGCCGCTCGGGCGGGATGCTCGCGCGCTCGCGGACCCGCTCGAGCTTGGCCTCGGCCTCGGCCTGCGTGGGCGCGATGATCGCGGTTCCGAGCCGGGTCTTGGTGATCTCGCCGATGTCGCGCCCGAGCCGCTCGCAGTGGCCCTCGAGGACGCCGACGAGATGCCGGATGCGCTCGGCGTCGCCGAAGAAGTTCGACGCGTCGGCGTACTGGGCGACCATGCGGAGCGTCTTCCTCTCGCCGCTGCCGCCGATCATGATCGGGATGTCGCCGCGGATCGGCTTCGGGTTGTTGAGCGCCTCACGGACGGAGTGGTGCTTGCCCTCGTAGCTCGCCCTCTCCTGGGTGAACATGGCCCGGGCGATGTTGAGTGCGTCCTCGAGCCGCTCGAAGCGCTCGCCGAGCGTGCCGAAGCGGAAGTCGTAGGCGTTGTGCTCGCCCTCGAACCAGGCGGCCCCGAGGCCGTGGATTGCCCGGCCGCCGGAGATCACGTCGAGCGTGGTGGTGATCTTCGCGTGGATCGTGGGGTTGCGATAGGTCACGCCCGCCACGAGCAGGCTGAGGTTGACGCGCTCGGTGCGCGCGGCGAGCGCCGCGAGGATGGTGTTCCCCTCGAGCATCCAGTTCTCGGGCGGCCCGACACCTCGGATCTGATGGAGGTGGTCCATGACGAGGACCGTGTCGAAGCCGGATCCCTCCGCCGTCGTGGCGATGTCGGAGAGCTTCTCGAAGAGCTCCTCCTCGCCGACTCGCGGATAGTTGAAGTTGGGGATCTGGAGGCCGAGGCCTATGGGCGCGCGAAGCATGTCCATGAGGTTACGCTCCCGCCCGTGCAGCTCGCGGGAGCCAGGGCGCTCGTCACAGGCGCCACCGGAGGCATCGGGGCGGCGACCGCGCGCGCTCTCCACGCGCGCGGCGCGCACGTCCTGCTCACCGGGCGCCGCGAGGATGTGCTCGAGGAGCTGCGCGACAGCCTGGGCGCGCCCGCGGACGTGCTGCCGGAGGACCTCGCCGAGCGGCAGGGGCCGGGCCGGCTGGCGGCCGCCGCCGGACAGGTCGACGTCCTCGTCGCGAACGCCGCGCTGCCGGCCAGCGGCCGGGTCGACGACTTCGAGCCCGAGCAGATCGACCGCGCGATCGACGTGAACCTGCGTGCCCCGATCCAGCTCACCCGCGCGCTCATGCCCGGCATGCTCCAGCGCGGCCGCGGGCATGTGGTGCTCGTGTCGTCGCTGTCCGGCAAGGCGGCCTCGCCGCGGTCGGGGATCTACTCGGCGACCAAGTTCGGCCTGCGCGGGTTCGCTGCGGGGCTCCGCGAGGACATCGAACCGCAGGGCGTCGGCGTGTCGGTCGTGTTCCCCGGGTTCGTGAGCGACGCGGGCCTGTTCGCCGACAGCGGGGTGAAGCTGCCGCCCTGGGTGCGCACGCGGACGCCCGATCAGGTGGCGGAAGCCATCGTCCGGGCGATCGAGCGCGAGCGCGCGGAGGTAGATGTCGCGCCGCTCGCGCTACGCGTCGGCACGCGCATCGCGGGCCTGGCGCCGGTCACCGTCGCACGCGTGCAGCGGCGGCTCGGCTCCGAGCGGATCGCCGACGCCCTGGCGGACGCACAGCGCCACAAGCGATGAAGTGGATCGCCCACGAGACGTGGTTCGTCGACGAGCCACCGATGGACTGGTCGTTCGCCTTCGAGGCGGCGACGCTCGCCCTGCTCGGGCTGGCCGTGATCGTGACGCTCGCCGTGCGCCTGGTCGCCACGCGCTTTCCCGGCGTGGACATCCCCTTCATCGGCCAGATGGCGCCGTACATGCCGTTCGCCGCCCGCATCCACCTGGCGGTGTCGCTGATCGGGCTGCTGTCGCTGGGCTACTACCTGTCGCCGAGCATGGACCTCGAGGCGAACGTCGCGGGGTTCGTGCTGGGCGCCGTCATGGTCGTCGTCGCAATCACGATGGCGAGCGGATGGCACGCCCGGGAGGGCGCGCTCCTGCTGGTGGCGGCGGGCATCATCGGGATGATCGAGTTCAACGTCTCGGCGGTGGTCCAGCGCGCCGACATGCTCGGCCTGGCGCTGTTCGTCCTCGTCGCCGGCCCGGGCCGCTGGTCGGCCGACTTCGAGCTCCGGCGCGTGGCCGACCCGTCGCTCGAGGCTCAGGCCCGCGCGCTGCTCCTCCTGAGGGTCGCGGCCGGCACGGCACTCATCGTGGTGGCGTTCGTCGAGAAGCTCGCCAACCCGGACATGGCGCTCCACTTCCTCGCCGAGTACCCGCACTTCAACGTCGCACAGGAGATCGGCATCGACATGAGCGATCTGGAGTTCACGCGCGTCGCCGGGGCGATCGAGGTGCTGTTCGGCCTGCTGCTCATCAGCGGGGCGCTGCCGCAGGCGATCGTCCTGATCGCCGGGATCCCCTTCAACGCCACGCTCTACTTCTTCGGCAACATGGAGCTCGTGGGCCATCTCCCGGTCTACGCGACGATGCTGATCCTGCTCGTCTACGGATCGGACCCGCGGCTGAGGCCGGCGACCTCGGCCTTCCGACCCCTACATCACCGGGCGCTGCGCTGAGCTGTCGGGCTCGAGGCGGTCCTCCTCGAGGTCCAGCGCCACCCGCACGATGCGTGCCTGCTCGCGCTTGTGCGCCGCGGAGTAGCCCTCGCCGGTGGCGGCGCGCAGCTGTCGGCCCACGTAGTCGTAGGACATCCGCTCGGGGAGGATCTTCGCCATGCGGCGGCGCATGAACGCGCGCGGGCCCATGTTGCGCGGCTCCTCCTGCACCCACACCACGCGCTCGAGGTTCGGGTAGCTCTCGATGAGCTGCACGAGATCCTCCTCGGGGAACGGGTAGAGCAGCTCGACGCGCGCGACCGCGATGTGGCCGGCGGCGTCGCGCTCCTCGTGGCCGGCGATGTCGTAGTAGATCTTGCCCGAGCAGAGCACCAACTTCGTCACGGCCTCGCGGCCGGCGTCGGCGAAGCGCGGGTCGTCGATCACGCGCTCGAAGTGACCGTCTGAGAGCTCGTCGAGCGTGGACGCCGCGGCGGGCAGCCGCAGCAGGCTCTTCGGCGTCATCACGATCAGCGGCCGCGGCTTCGACACGAGCGCCTGGCGGCGCAGCAGGTGGAAGTACTGGGCGGGCGTGGTGCAGTTCGCCACGCGGATGTTGCCCTCGGCGGCCGCCTGGAGGAAGCGCTCCACGCGCCCGCTCGAGTGCTCCGGCCCCGAGCCCTCGTAGCCGTGCGGCAGGAGGAGCGTGAGCCGCGAGCTCTGGCCCCACTTGGCGAGGCCGGACACGAGGAACTGGTCGATGATGACCTGGGCGCTGTTCACGAAGTCGCCGAACTGCGCCTCCCAGAGCACGAGCGCGTCCGGTGCCTGCACGCTGTAGCCGTACTCGAAGCCCATGCAGGCCTGCTCGGACAGCGGGCTGTTGTGGAGCTCGAACGGGGCGTTCGCGTCGCGCAGGTGCTGGAGCGGGTTGTAGCGCTCTCCGGTCTTGGCGTCGTGGAGCACGGCGTGGCGCTGGCTGAACGTGCCGCGCTCGGTGTCCTGGCCGGTAAGGCGCACCGGCACGCCGAGCGCGAGCAGCGACCCGATCGCGAGCGACTCCGCGTGCGCCCAGTCGATCGGCCCGCCGGCGGCGAGGGCCTCGCGGCGGCGCTCGAGGAAGGGGCGGAGCTTGCGATGCATCTCGAAGCCCTCTGGCAGGTGGAGCAACTGCTCGCCCAGCGAGCGGAGCGTGTCGGCCGGGACGGTCGTCCGCGGCTCCCGGCTCATCGTCCGGTCCAGCTCGTGCGTGCCGGTGTCCGGCGGAGCGCCGATCGACTCCTTCAGCTCGGCGTGAGCCGCCGCAACCCGCTCGTACGCCTCGGTGGCCATCCGGTCGGCCTCCTCCTGCGTCACGACGCCGTCGGCGATCAGCTGGTCCGCGTAGCACCTGCGCACGGGCGGGTGCTCCTTGATCGCGTGGTACATCTGCGGCTGCGTGTAGGCGGGCTCGTCGGTCTCGTTGTGACCGAAGCGGCGGTAGCCGATCAGGTCGATCAGCGCGTCGCGGCCGAACGTCTCACGGAAGGCGTGCGCGAGCCGCGTGGCGGCGATGCACGCCTCCACGTCGTCGGCGTTCACGTGGATGATCGGCATGTCGAAGCCCTTGGCCGGGTCCGACGCGTAGCGCGTGGAGCGGCTCTCATGCGGGTCGGTCGTGAAGCCGAGCTGGTTGTTCGCGATCAGGTGGATCGTGCCGCCCGTGGAGTAGCCCGGCAGCGCCTGGAGGTTGAGCGTCTCGGAGACGATGCCCTGGCCGGGGAACGCGGCGTCGCCGTGGATCAGCACGGGCACCACGGCGGCGGGGTCGTGCGCGAGCTCGCGCGCCTTGCGGGTCGTCTGGTCGGCGCGGGCGCGGCCCTCGATCACCGGGTTCACGTACTCGAGGTGGCTCGGGTTGGGCGACAGTGTCACGGTCACGCTGCGCCCGGCGTGCGTCGGGTAGGTGCCGCTCGCGCCGTAGTGGTACTTCACGTCGCCGGTGCCGCCCTCGGGCGCCGCGGTCTCCACGGCGGTGGTCTGCTCGCCTTCGAACTCCGCGAGGATCGCGGCGTATGGGCGCCCGACCGTGTGCGCCAGGACGTTCAGGCGGCCGCGGTGGGCCATGCCGAGCACGATCTCGCGGGCGCCCGCGCCGGCCGCCAGCTCGATCGTCTCGTCGAGCATCGGCACGACCGCGTCGAGTCCCTCGATCGAGAACTGCTTCTTTCCGAGGAACGCCTTGTGGAGGTAGTTCTCGAGCGCCTCCACCTCCGCCAGCCGCTGGAGCAGTCGGCGGCGCTCGTCGGCGTCGAGCTCCTGCCGGTAGGTGCCCGACTCGATCGCCTGCCGCAGCCAGACGCGCTGCTCGTGGTCGGAGATGTGCTCGATCTCGTAGGCGATCGTGCCTGTGTAGGTCCGGCGCAGGTGCGGCAGCGCCTCCGCGAAGGTCTCGCCCGGCACGGCCACGCGGAGCACCGAGGCCGGGATGCGCCGCATGAGCTCCTCGTTCAGGGCCACGGTCGCCGGCTCGAGCGCCGGGTCGCCGACCGGCTCGGACCCCAGCGGGTCGAGCCGCGCCGCGAGGTGCCCGTGCATGCGGTGGGCCTTGACGAGCGAGGTCGCGGCCTGGACGGCGTGGAGCAGCGACGCGTCCGCGTCCGGGGCACTCGCCGCGGCCGCCGGTACCGGCTCGTCGGCGGTGACCGGCGCAACGCCTGCCTGGGCGGGCTCGGTGGCCGGGGCGGCCGCCGGCGCCGGCCCGCCGACCGCCTCGAAGACGGACTCGTAGAAGCCGTTCTCGCCCTGGAGCAGCACGTCGATGCTGCGCAGGAACGCGCCCGACTCCGCGCCCTGGATCACGCGGTGGTCGTACGTAGAGGTCATCGTCATGACCTTCTGGACCCCTAGCTCGGCGAGCTTCGCCGGGTCCACACTGGTCATGCCGGGCGGATAGCCGATCGCGCCGGTGGCGACGATCGTGCCCTGGCCGGGCATGAGTCGCGGCACGCTCGCGACGGTCCCGATGCCGCCCGGGTTCGTGAGCGTGATGTTCGCGCCCTGGTAGGCGTCAGGCTGGAGCGTGTTGTCGCGCGCTCCCACGACGAGCTCGTCGTAGCGGGCCACGAAGTCGGCGAAGCCCAGCTCGCTCGCGTCGCGCAGCACCGGCACGACGAGGGAGCGGGTGCCGTCCTTGCGCTCGACGTCGACCGCCAGACCGAGGCTCACGGTGGAGTGGGTCACGCGCTGCGGCTTCCCGTCCTGCTCCGCGTAGGCGTGGCCCATGACGGGCATCTCGCGGGCGGCCTGCACGATCGCCCAGGCGATCAGGTGCGTGAACGAGAGCTTCTTGCCGGCCGCCTTCAGCTCCTTGCGACGGCCGTCGAGCACGTCGACGGGCACCGTCCGGAAGCTCGTGGCCGTCGGAATCGAACGGCTTTCGTTCATGAACTTGACGAGCGTGGCCGCCGGGCCGCGGATCGGCTGGACGTCCGCCCCCTCGGGCGCCGGCGCCGCGGCGGGCGCGCCATTCCCCTCGACCGCGGCGAGCACGTCCTCCTTGGTCACCCGCCCGCGTGGCCCTGTCCCCGCCACCTGAGCCAGGTCCACGCCGTGCGCGCTTGCGATCCGAGCGGCGACCGGTGTGGCGTTGCCGCCGTTCGTAGGCGCGTCCGCGGCGGGCTTCACTCCCTGCGGCTCGGCACTCGGCTGAACGGGCCCGTTGGTCGGAGCTCCCGCTCCTGCAGCGATCCGGCAGAGCACCGAACCGACCGCGACGGTCTCGTCTGCCTCCACGAGCAATTCGGTGACGGTCCCGGCGACCGGAGAAGGCACCTCCGCGTCGACCTTGTCGGTGGAGATCTCCACGAGCGGGTCGTCGACCGCAACAGCGTCGCCGACCTTCACCCGCCACTCCAGAACCGTTCCTTCCGCTACGGAATCGCCCATCTCGGGGAAGGCGACGTCCACGACCTCGGCCTCGGCCGGGGGTGCGTCGACCTCGGCCGGGGGTGCGTCGGCATCGGCCGGGGGTGCGTCGGCATCGGCCGGGGGTGCCGCAGCGCCGTTTCCGCCGTCATCCGGCTCTATCTCGCCAAGCACGGATCCCACCTCAACCGTGTCATCGGCCTCGGCGAGGATTTTCACAAGCTTGCCGGACAGTGGTGCAGGAACCTCTGCGTCCACCTTGTCCGTCGAGATCTCGACGAGCGGCTCGTCGGCGTCGACGTGGTCGCCCACCTGCTTCAGCCAGCCGAGGACCGTGCCCTCGGTGACCGACTCGCCCATCTGGGGCATGGTGATCTGAACGCTCGTGGCGCGTGTTGCCATCCCGATCCTCAACTGTAGCCCCCTCGCGCTCCGGCGCTAGCTTGTGGGCGGTGAGGACCATCCGCAGCGCCGCCGCGGTGGCCCTTGTGGTGATCGCCGGAATCGGCGGGGGCCTGCTGGCGCTCGCGACCTACAGCGCGGAGCGCGACCTCAGCGTGGGCCGCATCGAGCTCTCCGTGCAGCCGTTCCACGAGGGCGCGCTCGACCTCTACGTGCCGCTTGTGGACTGGGGCGCGCGCTTCCGGGCGGTCCGTTTCCCCGCGCGGGTGTCGGTGGACGTCCGGACTGTGGACCGCGAGGCGGCCGAGCGCGTCGCGGAGGGTGAGCTCCCGGACGTCGAGGCGGTGCGCGACGAGGCTCGCGACGCGATGGCCTCCTACCTGCGGGCCCTGCTCGTGGTGGTGTTCCTGTGCGCTCTCGCGGCCGGGCTCGTCGTGGCGCTCGCGGTCAGAGGACACGGCGCCCCGCGGCTACGCTGGCTCTTCCTGACCGCGGGCGGCACCGCGCTCGCCGGCTGCCTGGCGCTCGCGCTCCTGCTGCCGCCGCGCGGCGAGATCGCCGATCCGGAGTACTACGCCAACGGGCCCGACATACCGATCGCGCTCCGGACCATCGAGCAGGCGCAGGGATCGGCGCGCGCGATCTCGGAGGAGCTGAACGAGCAGCTCGTGGGCTTGGCGCGCCTCGTGTCCGCCTCGTCGGATCGGCGCGCGCCGAGCGACCTGCGCGGGCTGGTGCTGGCCTCCGACCTCCACAACAACCTCCTCGCGCTGCCCGCGCTCGACCGGGCGGCCGGGAGGCGGCCGCTGTTCTTCGCCGGGGACCTCACGTCGAGCGGGTCGCCATTCGAGTTCACGCTCGTGAGGCGGATCACCGGGCTCGGGCACCCGTTCGTGTTCGTCTCGGGGAACCACGACTCGGACGCGCTCGTGCGTCGGATCACCCTCGCGGGCGGCATCGTGCTCACCCAGCGCGGCCGGCTGCGTGCGGACGGCGGCTTCGGGCCGCTCGTGGTCCGCGTCGGCGGACTGCGAGTGGCCGGCTACTCCGACCCGTTCGAGCGCCGCGCCCGGGAGCGGTTCCGCGACCGCGGCGAGCCGCGCCCGACACCCGAGCAGCAGGAGCAGTTCCGAGACTGGCTGCGGCCGCTCCTCGCGCGCGTGGACGTGGTGATGGTCCACTCCCCGGCGCTGGCGGAGGAGGCGGCCGAGGAGCTGCGCCGGATCCCGCCGAGCCGCCCGCTCGTCGTGCTCACAGGGCACACGCACGTGCCGCACTTCCGCGCCTCGACCAACCTAGTGGAGCTGAACGGAGGCACCGTGGGCGGCGGCGGCACGGGGAACCTCGAGAAGGGCCAGCCGTTCGGCCTGGCGATGCTCATCTACGCGCGCGAGGACGGCTTCGAGCCGGCGGCCGCCGATCTCGTGGAGATCGACGCGCACGGCGGCTCCGCCAAGGCGGAGCGCTTCCGCATCGAGCGCTAATCCCGGCGTAGCGGCGGTGGACGTTTGGTACCGGCGGCGGGACGGCTCCGGCCCTCCCGCCGCCACCGCCGCGGGGCGATTCCGCATCGAGCCATAGGCTCCGCGGATGCCGCGCCGCCGCAAGCACTGGGGCTGGGGCTTCGAGGACCAGCAGCCGCCCCACGAGCAGGTCGAGGCCTTGGCCGCCGGAGCCCGCGAGCACCTCGGCTTCCCGCCGGCTGAGGTCGAGCGGCCGGCTCGGCTCGAGGACCTCGAGCTGCCGCCGCCCCGGCTGGAGCCACCGGCGTCGATCGCGACCATCTGTCGCAGCGACCCGTACGAGCGCGCGGCGCACGCCTACGGCAAGTCGTACCGCGACGTGGTGCGTGCCTTCAGGGGGCGGTTCGACAACCCACCGGACCTCGTGGCCCACCCCACCGGGGAGGCCGAGCTGGAGCGCGTCCTGGCCTGGTGTGAGCAGGTGGGTGCCGCGGCGATCCCGTACGGCGGCGGCACGAGCGTGGTGGGCGGTGTCGAGCCGCCCGCCGACCGCCCCGCCGTGAGCATCGATCTCGGCGCAATGGACCGCGTGCTCGACGTGGACCGGAGCTCGCGGGCGGCTCGGATCCAGGCCGGCGCGACGGGCCCGGTCCTCGAGGAACAGCTCCGAGACCACGGGCTGACGCTGCGCCATTTCCCTCAGTCGTTCGAGTACTCCACGCTGGGCGGCTGGATCGCCACACGTGCGGGCGGCCACTTCGCGACCCTGTACACACACATCGACGATTTCGTCGAGTCTGTTCGCGCGCTGACCCCGCGCGGCCTGTGGGAGAGCCGCCGCCTGCCGGGCTCGGGGGCCGGTCCGAGCCCCGACCGGCTTCTGATCGGCTCGGAGGGGATCCTCGGGGTCATGACGGAGGCATGGATGCGTGTTCAGGACGCGCCCCGCTTCAAGGACTCGGCGGGCGTTCTCTTCGACTCCTTTGAGTCCGGCGCACAGGCGGTGCGAGACCTGTCGCAGTCCGGCCTCCATCCGTCGAACTGCCGACTGCTCGACGCCGGGGAGTCCGGGCTCACCGGCGCGGCGCCGGAGGGCAAGGCGCTGCTCGTGCTTGCCTTCGAGTCGGCCGATCACGAGCTCGGCGCATGGATGAGCCGCGCGCTCGAGCTCTGCCGCGACCACGGCGGGCACCCGCGCGAGCGTCGTGGCGAATCAGAGGGCGCCTGGCGCAACGCCTTCCTCCAGGCACCCTACCTGAGGGACACTCTCGTCGCCGCCGGGGTATTCGCGGAGACGTTCGAGACCGCGATCACCTGGGATCGCTTCGAGGAGTTCGTCGCGGGCGTGCGCGAGGTGACGCGGGAGGCCGTTGACGGTGACGGGATCGTGACGTGCCGCCTCACACACGTGTATCCGGACGGGGCCGCGCCCTACTTCACCGTGCTCGCTCCCGCCCGGCGCGGCGACGAGCTCGCGCAGTGGGAGGACGTCAAGTCTGCGGCGTCCGAGACGATCATCGCCGCCGGCGGCACGATCACCCACCACCACGCGGTGGGCCGCGACCACCGCCGCTGGTACGACCGCCAGCGGCCGGAGCCGTTCGCCGAGGCGCTGCGCGCGGCAAAGGCGGCCGTCGTTCCTGCCGGCATCCTCAACCCGGGCGTACTGATCGACCCGTGAGCGCACGGCGGCGCGAACTGGCCCGCGCGGACCGCGTGCTGCCCGGGCTCTGGCGGCTGCGGCTGCCGCTGCCGTGGCCGGGCGTGCCCCACGGCAACGCGTACGCGATCGCGGCGGGCGACGGGGTGGTCCTCGTGGACACCGGGCTGCACGAGCCGGGCTCGATGCGTCAGCTCGAGCTGGCGCTCGACCAGGCGGGGCTGCGGCTCGAGCACGTGCGACTGGTGGTCTGCACGCACGCGCACTCCGACCACTACGGCCAGGCCGCGCCGATCATGCAGGCGAGCGGCGCAGAGCTGTGGATGCATCCGAACCACGAGCACATGACGAAGGCCGCCGAGGACCCGGCGGGCGCATTCGAGCGCCGCTTCGAGATCGCCCGCCAGTCCGGTGTGCCGTCCGCCGCTCTGCAGGGGTTCCGTGAGGCGCGCGGCGAGGCGAAGTTCGGCATATCCGAGATCGTGATGCCGGACCGCGAGCTGGTTCCCGGCGTGGAGGTCGACACCGACCTCGGCAGATGGCAGGTGCACGAGACGCCCGGCCACGCGCCCTCGCACGTGGTGCTTCACCAGCCCGAGCGCGGGCTGCTCCTGTCCGGCGACCACCTGCTGGGCCGCGTCTCGCTCTACTACGACTACGGCTATTCACCCGATCCCGCCGGCGAGTTCCTGAACAGCCTCGACGTGGTCGACGAGCTCGACGTGCAGCTCGTGCTCTCCGGCCACGGGAGACCGGTACGAGGCGCGCGCGAGCTCACCGCCGCGAACCGCCGGACGATCGCCGAGCGCATGGAGCGAATCAAGGCCGCACTGGCGGACGGACCCAACACCGCGTTCGACCTGGTGCCGAAGATGTGGTCCGACGTGAGCCTGCCCGAGCCGCTGATGATCGGCTGGGGCCTGACCGAGGCGCTCTGTTACCTGAACCACATGGAGCGGCGCGGAGAAGTCGAGAAGGTGGCCGGCGCCGAACCCGAGCAGTGGAGTGTGACCACCGTCACATAAAACGGAGTGATCACTCCGCTACTGTCGTCGGGATGAACCGGAGCGCCGACTCTCACTTCAGTCCCTGGCTCGCGTTGATCGTCGTCTGCCTCGGCCAGTTCATGGTCGTGCTCGACGCGACGATCGTGAACGTCGCCCTTCCCGCGATCAAGGCGGACCTCAACATCTCGCAGGCGAACCTTCAGTGGATCGTCAACGCCTACACGCTGCTGTTCGGCGGGTTCCTGCTGCTGGGCGGCCGCGCGGCCGACCTCTTCGGCCGCCGGAACCTCTTCATCGCAGGCGTGGCGATCTTCTCCGCCGCCTCGCTCGTGAACGGGCTCGCATCCTCCGAGGAGATGCTCATCGGCGCCCGCGCGCTCCAGGGCTTCGGCGCCGCGCTGATGTCGCCCGCCGCGCTCGCGGTCATCACCACGAGCTTCTCCGAAGGCACCGAGCGCACAAAGGCCCTCTCCATCTGGGCCGCGGTCGCGTCGGGCGGCAGCGCTGTCGGGCTGCTCCTCGGCGGAATCCTCACGGAGACGCTCTCCTGGGAGTGGATCTTCTTCATCAACGTGCCGATCGGCGTGGGCATCGTGCTCGCGTCGCTGCGGCTCGTGCCTAACTCGCGCGTCGTGGGCGGCAGCCGGTACTTCGACATCGCGGGCGCCATCTCGGTGACCGCGGGCCTGCTCGTGCTCGTCTACGCGATCGTGAAGGCCGAGGCGTGGGGCTGGGGCTCCGGCTCGACGCTCGGGCTCGCAGGCTTGGCGCTCGTTCTGCTCGCGGCCTTCATCGCCATCGAGCAGCGTTCGCCCTTCCCCCTCGTGCGCCTGAGCCTGTTCAAGCTGCGCTCGCTCGCGGTGGGGAACGGCGTGTTCCTGATCGTGGCGGGCGGGCTGTTCGCGATGTTCTTCTTCGCGTCGCTCTACCTGCAGAACATCCTGGGCTACTCGGCGCTCACCACCGGGTTCGCGTTCCTGCCGGTCACGCTCGGCATCATGATCGGGGCTGTGACCGCCCAGCAGCTCGTGCCGAAGCGAGGCGTGCGGCTGGTCATGCTCACTGGGCTGTCCGTCGCGGCGATCGGGCTCACGATCCTCGGCTTCAGCACGCAGGTCGACGGCACCTACCTCGGCGTCCTCGGTGGGCTGTTCCCGATGTCGGTCGGCATGGGCGCGACGTTCGTATCGCTAACGCTGGTGGCCACGACGGGCGTGGACGAGGACGACGCGGGGCTCGCCTCGGGGATCTTCAACACCTCCCAGCAGGTGGGCGGCGCGCTCGGCCTGGCGATTCTGTCGACGCTCGCGAACGAGCGGACCAGCGGCCTGCTCGGCGACCTGACGGGTCAGCCCACCCAGGCGCAGGTGCAGTCGGCGCTCGTCGAGGGCTTCCAGCTCGCGTTCTTCGTGGCCGCCGGCCTGATCGCCCTGGGCGTCGTGCTGCTCGGGCTGCTG
The DNA here is from genome assembly GCA_035705985.1 of Thermoleophilaceae bacterium. Classification (GTDB taxonomy): domain Bacteria; phylum Actinomycetota; class Thermoleophilia; order Solirubrobacterales; family Thermoleophilaceae; genus JACVRW01. The sequence goes on along the minus strand of DASSVP010000202.1, from coordinate 325 downwards.
CTCCGCCCCCGCGATGTTGCGAGAATCGATGCCGGAGATGCCGTCGCAGTCCCCGCCTAGCGAGCTCCGCGCCGACGCCGCCCGCAACCGCGAGCGGATCGTCGCCGCGGCCGCGAGCGTGTTCGCGAAGCGGGGCCTCGACGCCTCGACTTCGGAGATCGCGCACGAGGCCGGCGTGGGGGAGGCGACGCTGTTCCGTCGCTTCCCCTGCAAGGACGACCTGATCGACGCGATCATCGAGACGCGGATGGAGGAGGTTGTCGCGCTCGCGGATGCCGCCGCCGACGACCCCGATCCCGGCGCGGCGCTCGAGCGCCAGCTGCAC
>DASSVP010000201.1:0-4993 GCA_035705985.1 Thermoleophilaceae bacterium | reverse complement strand
ACCCTCGTCCTCGGACCCAGCCGGCTCGGTGAGCGGTTCCGCGCGGTCGTCACGGTGCGCACGCCCGGCGGCACCGGGAGCGCACACTCGGCGGCGACGAAGGTCGTCACCCGCTAGCGCGCTACTTCTTGACCTTGCCGGAAGGCGAGAGGACGTACCAGAGGCCGCCATTGAGCTTGATGCCCTGACCGTTCGCCACACCGGGCTTCGGATCGGCGACGTACGTGTACAGCGGCCAGCGGTTGTACGTGACGACGCGGCCGCCGCTCGGGTTCCTGTCCGTGCCGAGCAGCTTCTGCCTCGCGGCGCCGCCGGCTGTGGGCCTCTGGCCCTTCTTGATCTTCAGCGGCGGCCAGTAGGTCGCGCACTTGCCCTTGCAGGTCACCCTCTTGCGATGGTCGGGGACGAACATGTAGAGCGTTCTGCCACGGCTGTTCACGAGGATGACGCCGAGCTTTCCGACCTTCCGCGTCATCACGGTCGCCGACTTCGTCACGTGCCGCGCGCCCGCGACACCCGACTTCGACGTCGAGGAGCCGCCGCAACCGGCGGTCAGGACGGCGACCGCTGCAGCGACAACTGCGAGACCGGCGATCCAGAGTCTGCGCCGCGGCGTGGCCACTAACGCCACTCTAGACGACGAGGAGCAGGTGCGCAGCAAACGCCCTGGCCGAGCCGGATTTGGGTAGATCCCCCAAAAGGGGGAGGCCGTGCGGGACAGCCCGCGAGAAGATCGTCTCGACTCCCGCTCGGGGCTGACGGCAACAACTCTGCGGCGGAGTTTTTGGAAAGCGGCGGGCTGGCCCCGCCGCTTTCTTCGTGTCGGGGCCGGTTCGGCGCGATCGGGTCGATTCAGCCGGACTGGGCGACCGGGGAGGACGAGACCACCCGCAGCTGCGGCGTGCGGACCGGCTCCCGGTACAGGAGCCGCTCGGTCTCCTCCGCGGGCGCGGGCCGTCCGAAGAGATAGCCCTGCCCGAGCCGGCAGCCGAGCTGACGCAGGCGATTCGCCTGCGCACGATGCTCGATCCCCTCGGCCACGGCCGCGAGGCCGAGCGAGTCGGCGAGCCGCAGGATGGCGTCGACGAACGCCTCGTCCGCATCCTCGCCGAGGAGCTTGTCCACGAACGGCTTCGGGATCTTCAGCGACTCGATCGGGAACTCGGCGAGACGGCTCAGCGACGAGTAGCCCGTGCCGAAGTCGTCGATCGTCAGGCCGACCCCGAGCTCTCGCAGCCGACGCATCGCGACGAGCGCGCCGTCGCTGCCCTGGATCACGCCCGACTCCGTCACCTCGATCACGAGCCGGTTCGGCGCGATGCCGTAGCCCTTGAGCCCCTCGGCAAGCGTCTCCACGAGCCGCTCGTTGGCGAGCTCCGCCGCCGCGAGGTTGAGCCAGATCGTGAGCCTCTCCGGCCAGCGCCGCGCGGCCTCGAGCGCCTGGTGGAGCACGAGGCGCCCGAGCTCGACGGTCAGTCCCGTCTCCTCCGCCGCCGGCAGGAAGTCCGCGGCACTGAGCAGGCCGCGGGTCGGGTGCGGCCAGCGGGCGAGCACCTCGAAGCCTTCGATCTCCCCGTCCGACAGCCGCACGACCGGCTGGTAGTGGACGACGATCTCGCGCCGCTCCAACGCGACCTCGAGGTCGAGGGCGAGCTGCCGCTGGGCGCGGAGCTTCTCGTGCAGGTCCGCCTCGTACAGCGTGTAGGCGCGCTCCGACCGCTTCACGCTGTACATCGCGATGTCCGCGTTCCGGATGATGTCCTCGCCGCTCGCGCTGCCGGGGGCGCCGACTGCGATGCCGACGCTCACATGGCAGGCAACGTCTCCGCAGCTGAGTGCGTACGTCCCGTCGAGCTGGTCCAGCATGCGCCGAGCTGCGGAGATCGCCGCCTCCGCGTCCGCCTCGCGGACGAGCACGGCGAACTCGTCCCCGCCGATCCGGGCCGCGAGGTCCTGGGTGCGGATCGCCCCCGCGAGGCGGTGGGCGAACTCGGTCAGGAGCTCGTCGCCGGCGCTGTGGCCCCACGTGTCGTTGACGGTCTTGAAGCGGTCGAGGTCGAGATAGAGGACGGCCGCCGAGCCCGTGCCGTGCGCGAGCTCCTGCTCCACGGCCTCGAGCAGATGCGCACGGTTGGGCAGACCGGTGAGGCCGTCGTGATACGCCTGATGGCGCAGCTGCTCCTTGAGTTGCGTCACCTGAGCGAGCGAGTGCTCGAGCCGGCCGTTCTCGAGCAGGATGCTCGTATGGCCGGCGAACGTCTCGAAGAGCTCGACGTCGGCTTCCCGGAACGTGCTGACGTCGCCGGCTCGCTCGCCGACGATCAGCAACCCGAACGTCCGGTTCTCGCCGCGCAGCGGCCCCACGATCGCGTCCTCGAGCCCGCGAGAGTCGAGGAACGCATCGAACCCGTGCACGGTGCGGCGCCGCGTGAGCAGCGTCGCCCTCTTGGTCGACGCGAACGCCCTGAAGGCACGGGCGTCCTCCGGCGCGAACCGCTCCTCCGGATGCATGAGCAGCTCGCCCTCGGCGCCGCTGACGCTCCGCAGAGGACCTTCGCCCTCGGAGGCCGGAAAGAGGAGGATCTCGGCGTACTCGGCCCGGAGCAGCCTGCGCGCGGCGACGAGGAGCTGCCCGACGGCGAGCCCGAACTCCGGCGCTCCCTGCGTCGCACGCATCGACTCGTACAGGAATTCGAGTTGCTCCCGCTGCTCGCGCTGCGCCATGTAGCCGCGGAAGAACAGGGCACAGGCGAGGATCGGAACGACCAGGAGGAGCACCGCGGAGGGGCGGACCGCGAGGAGCTCGACGACCGCGAGGCCGAGTGAGGCGGTGGCGAGGGCGCCGGCCGTCGACGTGACGAGGGTCTGCATGAGCTGCGGCGCGTGGAAGCGCTCCTCCGCAATGGCGATCACGGACGAGACGAGGAGGATCCCGACGATGTGCGCAACGGCGCAGGCGAACAGGACGAGCACCCAGATGCGCGGGGCCGAGTCGCCGGGGGCGGCCAGGGAGCGGAAGATCACGAGGGCGATGCCGCTGCAGAGCGGCAGCTCCGCGAGGTTGAACGCGAGCCTGACGAGCTGGCGCTGGCTCTTCCACCGGTTGACGACGAGGGCGATCACGGTGCCTACGAGCTGGCCGAGGAGGAGGCCTGCCGGCGCGCCGAGCAGGAGCCCGAGCGTGAGCCCGATCTCCGTCAGCGAGAGCGTGTGCGCCTGCTTGCGGAACTGCAGATGGACGACGACGATCTCGGCGAAGTAGAACGCGAGCGCGAGCGCCCACCACGACAGCCGCGGGCCGCGCACGAACGACGGCTCGTCGAAGCGGCCGACCGCGAACGCCCACACGAGCGCGCAGGTGAGCGCGAGGGCGCCGTTGAAGATCCAGACGCGCAGCGGCCCGTGCAGGGCCTCGCGCACGGCTGCGCCGAGCGGGCGCGGGGCCTCGCTCGGCGCGGGCGTGGCGGTGACAGGCCGGCCGATGATCACCGGCCTCTTCCTCTGCGCATCAGCCCCAGCTTGCTCCGAGCCATGACCCACCGGACCAGCTGCTGCCGCTCCAGCTCGAGCCGCTCCAGCTCGAGCCACTCCACGAGCTACCCGACCAGGACGACCCGCTCCACGAGCTGCCCGACCACGAGGACCCGCTCCACGAGCTGCCCGACCAGGACGACCCGCTCCAGGAGCTGCCGGACCACGAGGATCCGCTCCACGAGCTGCCCGTCCAGACCGAGCCGTTCCACATGCCGCCCGACCAGCTCGAGCCCGCAGCCTCGAGCGCCGCCATCGCGCCGGAGACGAACGGCTTGCCGAAGATGTCCTGCTCGCCCTGGAGCACGACGCCGTTGCTCGAGATGTGGTCGGTGCCGCGCGAGGCCTCGAGGGAGCCGGTGCCCGTCGAGGGCGCGTTGTACTGCTGCGACGCGACCACCGAGGGAACCGAGGCGGCCAGCAGCTTGTCGAGGTCGATCTCGCCGCAGCCCTGCTGCTTCCAGTTGAAGGAGGAGAGCTTGTCGCAGCTCGAGGTCAGCATCTGCTTCACCTGGTCCGGCGTCAGCTGCGGATACCGCTGCAACAGGTCCGCGACCGCGCCGGAGGTGAAGGCCGTCGCCTCGGAGGTGCCGCTCCCGCGGAAGTAGCGGCTGCCGAGGACGCCGGCGGGGTTGTTCTGGTCGATGTAGGAACCGGGGACGCGAAGGCCCTGCATGTGCGAGCCGGGGGCGATCAGGTCGGGCGCGCGGCAGGCGGAGCTGCAGCTTGCGGCGCCGGCGGAGTACGAGGCCACCTGGTCGTCCCACGGGGTCGCGCTGCCGTTCGTGTCCGCGCCGCCCACCGCGATGATCTGCGGGTCGTATGCCGGGTCGGCCAAGCCCTGGGCGCTCGCGCCGGTCTGATAGCCGGAGTTCCCGGCAGCCGCGACCACGACGATGCCGGCCTTCCAGGCCTGCTCGACGGCGTACGCGAGCGGGTCGACCCCGTACGGCTGGGTCGAGTTCGTGCCGTACGAGAGGTTGATGACCCGGATGTTCATCCCGTTGTCGTTGCGGTGCTGCACGACCCAGTCGATCGCCGCGATGACCTGGCTCACGTCGGTGCCACCGTCCGCCACGCCCACCTTGAGGGAGACGATGTGCGCGTCGGGGGCGACGCCTCGATAGCTGCCGGACTGCCCGTCGTTGCCGGCGATCAGGCCCGCCATGAACGTCCCGTGGCCGTTCGTGTCGAGGTACTGCAGCCCCGGGCTCTGCGACTCGAGCGAGAGGTCCGGCCCGTTGACGACCTTGCCGGGCGAGTTCAGGCCCTGCACCGGCGCGACTCCCGTGTCGATGACCGCGACACCGACGCCTTTGCCGGTGTAGCCCGCGTTCCACCAGTCCTGCACGCCGTCGCCGGCGGTGATGTTCTGCATCGAATACGCGTCCGCTGCAGGGTCGTAGGCGGACGTGCCCCACGAGGCGCCCGAGCGGATTCCGCCGAGCACGAGCGCGAGCAC
>DASSVP010000200.1:0-8898 GCA_035705985.1 Thermoleophilaceae bacterium | reverse complement strand
ATCGACGAGGTCTGGGACACCAACTGGTTCGGCTCCACCAAGACCCTCGACGTCCACGTCTCCAGCCTCCGCCGCAAGCTCGGCGACGACTCGCAGAGCCCCCGCTTCATCCACACCGTCCGCGGCGTGGGCTTCCGCTTCGCCTCCGCCGACGAGCTATGAGCCTTCGCGCGCGGCTGGTCGTTGCGTTCGCGTACGTGCTTCTTCTCGTAATCGTCGCGCTGGAGGTGCCGCTGGCGCTGAACCTGTCGAAGCGGGTCGACGCCGAGATCAAGTCGGAGGCCGAGAGCCAAGCGCAGCTGCTGGCGGCGGGCGCGTCCGGGCGCCTGACCGACGACGACCAGCTACAGCGGCTCGTCGAGAGCTCCTCGAGGAACCTCGGCGGCCGGGTGCTCGTGGTGGATCCGCGCGGCCGCGTCCTTGCCGACTCGGCAGGCGATGAGTCGCGCGGCGAGCCCTACGGAACGCGGCCCGAGATCGCCGCGGCCCTCAACGGCCGGCCCAGCCAGGGCGAGCGCCACAGCGACGACCTGAACGAGGACCTTCTCTTCACCGCCGTGCCCGTGGTCAACAACGGGCGGACGGCCGGCGCCGTCCGCGTCACGCAGAGCGTCGACGCCGTGAACAGAGAGGTCCGCAACGACGTGCTCGCGCTCGTCGGCGTGGGAGTGGTCGCGCTGCTGCTCGGCGTGGTGGTGGCGTTCCTACTGGCAAACTCGCTCGCGAAGCCGCTCCGCGCGCTCGCGGGCACGGCTCGGCGCGTGGCCCACGGCGATCTAGACGCGCGCGCACGCGAGGAGGGGTCGGCCGAGCAGCGCGAGGTGGCGCACGCGTTCAACGACATGACCGCCCAGGTCGGAGAAACGCTGAGGTCCCAGCGCGAGTTCGTCGCGAACGCCTCGCACCAGCTCCGCACGCCGCTCACCGGCCTGCGGCTCCGGCTCGAGGCCGCGGCGCTCAAGAGCCGCGATCCCGAGGTCGAGCGCGAGCTCACCGCCGCCGAGCACGAGACCGAGCGGCTCGCCCGCCTCCTCTCCGAGCTGCTGACGCTCGCGGGCGGCGGCGAGCAGCCGACCGCGCAGCGGCTCGACGTGGCGCAGGTGGTCGAGTCGGCGTGCGTCCGCTGGGCGGGGCCCGCCGAGCGCACGAACCACGAGCTCGTCCTCGAGCCCGGGCCGCCGGCCGTCGTGGCCGCCTCGCCCGAGGACCTCGCCGCGATCCTCGACAACCTCACCGAGAACGCGCTGAACTACTCGCCGCCGGACACGACCGTGACGCTCACCTGGGGCACCGACGGCGACCGCGTCCGCCTGGCCGTGCTCGACGAGGGCCGGGGCCTGGACGCGGACGAGTCCGACCGCGTCTTCCAGCGCTTCTACCGCGGCTCGGCCAGCGCGGGCGGCGCCCCGGGCACCGGGCTCGGCCTCGCGGTGGTCGAGTCGCTGGCCGCGCGCTGGGGCGGCGAGGTCACGCTCGCGAACCGGCCCGAGGGCGGCGCCCGCGCCGAGGTTGCGCTCGAGGCCGTGCGGGCTTTGCCAAGAGCTGACTCTCCGCTTGACGAGCCCTTGCCGAGGCGGGGCTAGGGTCGGTGGCCGCATGAGCTTCAGACGCTTCGCGACAGTCGCCGCACTCGCAATCGCCGGCGTGGCCGCCGCGGTGGGCATCGGCCTGCTCGCCAACTCGATCTCCGGCGACAGCGTGGGCCTTGGCGCCGAGCCGCTGTCGGCGGGCGAGACGCTCGCACCGGCGACCACGGCTGACGACCGCCGCGAGCGCCGCCGCGACCGTGGCGGCGACGACACCCGCACCACCACCGACGAGGTCGCACCCGTAGCGCCGACCACCACGGACGACGACAACTCCGGAAGCGGCAGCGACGACAGCGGCGGGGACGACAGCGGCGGTCGCGGCCGCGGCCGCGGGCGTGGCGGCGACGAGCCGGACGACGACTGACGCGAGCCCGCGGCGGGCTGCACCAGCGCGGCGGTGGCGCCGCGGCGGTGGCGCAGTTTGTTCACGACAGTGATGAAGAAACCGCGCCACCGACGTGATGGACTGGTCCGATGGACATCCGGACCGAGACGCCGGCTGACTTCGACGCGATCCGCGCGGTCCACACCGAGGCGTTCGCGCCCAGCGCCGCCGAGGCCCAGCTCGTCGACGACCTGAGGGCCGATGGCGCGCTCGTCACGGACCTCTGCCTCGTCGCCACCGAGGGCGACGCCGTCATCGGCCACATCGCCTACAGCCGCGCCGCGCTCGACTCCGGCCACGAGATCCTCGTCCTCGCCCCGATGGGCGTCCTCGTCGACCACCAGCGCAGCGGGGTCGGCGTCCAGCTGATCGGCCAGTCGATGCGAAAGGCCGCGCTCACCGACTTCCCGCTCGTCTCGGTGCTCGGCCACCCCGGGTACTACCCGCGCTTCGGATTCGAGCCGGCCAGGCCGCTCGGAATCGAGCCGCCGTTCGACGTCCCCGACGAGGCCTGGATGGCTCGCAGGCTGCCGCGCTACACCGACGAAGCCAAGGGCACCGTCAGATACGCCGACGCATTCGACGCAGCCGTCTAGGATGCGCCGTCGCATGAAGGCACTCGTGACCGGCGGCGCCGGGTTCATCGGCTCGAACCTCGTGGACGCGCTCGTCGAGCGCGGCGACGAGGTCACCGTCGTCGACGACCTCTCGACCGGAAAGAGAGACAACCTCGAGCACGCCCTGACGGGCGGCGCGACGCTCGAGACCGTCGACATCCGCGACGCCGAGGCGGTGAGCGACGTCGTCGGCCGCGCGAAGCCCGACGTGATCTTCCACCTCGCCGCCCAGATCGACGTGCGCAGGTCGGTGGCCGATCCGGCGCACGACACGCGCATCAACGTGGAGGGCACCATCAACGTGCTGAGCGCGGCGCACGCGCACGGCATCGGCCGGGTGATCAACACCTCCACCGGCGGCGCGATCTACGGCGAGGTGCACGAGCCGCCCGCGGCAGAGGACCACCCGACCGCCCCGGAGGCGCCCTACGGCCTCTCGAAGTGGTGCGCCGAGCAGTACTGCGAGATCTTCAGCCGCCTGCACGGCCTCTCGACCGTCTCGCTCCGCTACGGCAACGTCTACGGCCCGCGCCAGGACCCGCTCGGCGAGGCCGGGGTGATCGCGATCTTCTGCGGCAAGGTGCTGGACAACGGCACGGCGACGATCTTCGGCGACGGCAAGCAGACGCGCGACTACATCTACGTTGACGACGTGGTCGAGGCGAACCTGAAGGCCGCCGAATCCGAGGCCACCGGACCGATCAACATCGGGGTCGGCGAGCAGAAGTCGGTGCTCGACCTCGTGGAGATCCTCAACCAGCACGCGTCGAACGGGTTCGAGCCGGAGCACGCGCCCGCGCGGCCGGGCGAGATCCAGATCAGCGCGCTCGACCCCTCGCGCGCGCGTGAAGAGCTCGGCTGGGAGGCCAAGGTCGAGCTCGGCGACGGCCTCAAGCGCACGCTCGACAGCCTGCGCTGAGCCGCGCCGCCCGCGGCTACTCCGCCGGCTCGAACTCCGCGTCCCGCACGCGCACGATCACGCGGCTGCCCGGCTCGCCGTCCGGCTGCGGGTAGTTCGTCGTGTAGAGCGTCGTCCCCGTCACCGCGAAGTGGGGCGACTCCTCCGCGCCGCCGCCCGGCGCGTAACGCTCGAGCTCCGAGCCGTCGAACGGGACGCGGGTGCGCACGATGAAGTTCTCCGAGCCCGGGTTGTGGACGAAGTACACGTACTCGTCCTCGATCACGATCGGCGGGTGGAACAGCTCGCCGGCCGGCGCCTTCAGGGTGCTCTTCGAGTCGAGCGTCCCGTCCGCGGACAGCACGCTGGCGGTCAGCTCACCGCCCGCCAGCCATACGACCGTCCCGCTGTTCAGGTCGGCGCCGCCGGTCGCGCCGGTCACCCTCCGAGGCGGAGGCGCGCCGGAGGGGTCGAGCCACAGCTCGTCAGGGCACCCCCCGCCGCGCGCGTACAGGACGCTCCCGTTCCACATCGTCGGGCGCCCCTCGTTGCACTCGGGCGTCGACGCCGCGAGCATCACGGGGTCGTCGGTGAACGGGTCGCTGAAGATGTCGCACCTGTCCGCCTCGTCGCAGCGCGAGTAGACGAGGACCGCGTGCCCCGCGCCGTTCTGACCCATGTCGAGGCCCCTGTAGTCCGGGGCCGGCGGCGCGACCTGCTCGGCCTTCCAGGCGACAGGGTCGAGCCGCCGGACCTCCTTGCCGTCGCCGGCCGGCGCGAGGAAGGCGATCTTGTCCGCGCGGGCGTCGAGGTCGGGCACGTCCGTCCCGGCCTTGAAGACCTTGAAGTCCGGGCCGCCGCCTCCGCCGCCACCACCGTCCCCTCCGCCGCCTCCGTCGTCTCCACCGCTCAGCAGGACGATCGCCAGCCCCACGAGAAGAACCGCCAACAGCGCCGTGCCGACCGCGCCCACCGGCCCGCTCGGCGGCCACCAGTGCCGCCTCCGCACCTCCACGGACGCGCGGACCTGCGCGTCCACCTCGGCGTCGTCGGAGTTCCGGCCGACCACCGTCACGCACTCGTCACCGCCGCTTCCGTTGACGGTCGTGCTCCAGATCTCCTCGGTCGCAGCGCCGACCGGCAGGTCGACCGGCCCCAGGCGCGTCTGACCGTCGCGGTCGCGCGCGGTGATGCCGGACAGCTCCGCGCAGTCCGCGTTGCGCACCTTCAGGTGCCAGCTCACCCTGTCACCCGAGGCCACCGATGCCGGCTCCGCGCGCAGGCTCAGCGCGAGCGGCTCGACCGGCTTCGGCTTCTTCGCGGACGAGAGCTCAAAGATGCGCCCGTCCGGGACGTTCATGAACAGCACCGGCGTGCCGAACTCGACGTTGCGCTCGGAGGTGAATATCGCCCGCCGCGCGTTGGCGAGCGCGCCGTCGATCGGGTAGCCCTGCGCTAGCGCTGTGTAGAGCCGGTCGGCGAACGTGACCGCGGCTCTGTCGGTGATCTCCGCCTGCATCCCGACGACCGCCGGCATCCCGGCGCCCAGCAGGCTCTGCGCCACGCCCGAGAACGGGTCGACGTGTGAGCTCCGCGAGCCCTCGCACGAGTTCAGCACCACCAGCCTCAGGCTCCGCTCGTCGCCCACACAGGCCCCGAGCTCCTCGCCGGTGACCTCTCGAGCCGCCCCGTTTTCGTCCTCGAAGAGCAAGATCCCGCCGCTGGTCCGCTCGTCGTAGGCGCCGTGGCCGATGAAGTGGATTACGTGCAGCTCATCCGGCGCGCTGATCCTTCGGTCGAGCTCGCCGAAGGTCGCCGTTTCGAGCCACTCCAGCCGCGCCTGCCCCTTTCGGATCATCGGGCAGAGCGCCTTCTCGAGCTTCGCCCGCTCGAGCTTCACGTCCAGCTGTGGGAAGCCGCGCGGGGAGCAGGCGACCGCGAGCACGCGGAGGGGGAACTCGGCCTGCGGGGGTGCCGCAGGGCTCGGGTGGTCGAGCGTGCGCACCACCGGTGCGAAGGTCGTCGTCGCCAGGAAGTGCCGCCGGCCCGGGTCGTAGAGGAGCTCCCACGGAATCTCGAGCAGCTCGGGGACGTCCGTCATCGAGAGGGAGATGCGCAGGCCACGGTGGTTGGTATCCGCCTCCAGGCGAGCACGCTCGTAGACCTGACCGACCTTGCCGTCGAGCAGGCTGTGGAAGAGCGTCAGGCCGAGCTCCTTCGCCCTGTCCAGCTCGGGCGAGCTGTATCCGCGCACGCTCCGCGTCAGGTTCTCGACGAACTCCTCGATCTCGTCCGGCGATATCGGGCGACTGAAGTCGCCGCTGGCCTTCGCGCCACTCGGCGCCGCCGCCACCACGTGGTAGCCGCCGCCGGGGCCGGGATCGATCCGAAGCGACAGCTCGTCGTAGTCGGGGATCCCGTCCGGCATCAGCCGGGTCCCTTGCTCCAGCTCATCGAGATCCGGAAGTTCGCCTCGCCGGCGGTGCGGGCGATGATCACGTTGGCGTCCGCCGACAGCTTGATCGAGAACTCGACGGTCACCTCGTCGGGCCAGTCGGCCGCCTCGCGCAGCCGTGTGACGACCCCCTTGACGATCGGACCGAGCTGGTCGAGCGCGTGCTCGAGCGTGTCGCCCGCGTCGGTCACGAGGTCCGCGGCCCGCCCGCCGCGAGTGACGTGCCTGGAGGCGGCGTCCTCCACCTCGACGAGCACGGAGCCGCCGTCGGCGAGATCCATCCTGACCAGTTGGCTCACGGGGACACCTTCCGTCTGGGCGAGCCTACGAGCGCGTCCGCACCACTATGAACCCCTAGTCCGAACGGCACAACTACGCGAGGGCCAGCCCGCGCACTATCGGTACGCTCGCGCGCATGTCGCGCACCGGCCAGACGCTCGTGGACATCCGCGAGGCCACCGTGATGGTGCTCGCGGACCGGCCCGAGCTCGTCATGACCTACGCGCGCCTGCGCACCGAGGGCGGGCCGCCGCTCCACGTGCACAGGGTGCAGGCGGACACGTTCGTGATCCTGGACGGCGAGCTGGGCGTGGGCCTCGGCGACGATCGGCACGAGTTGGGCGAGGACCGCGTCTGGGCCGCCCCGCCCGGCGTGGTCCACGGCTACCGGCACGAGGGCACCGACGAGGTGCGCTTCCTCAACATGCACACGCCCGGCATGGACTTCGCCGAGTACCTGTTCGGCGAGAAGACGGCGGAGGAGGTGGACCAGTTCGAGCCGCCGGCGGACGGCGGGCGCCCGGCCACCGACGCCGCGCTCCTGAGGCTCGACGAGGGCGAGACCGTCACCGACAAGCCCGAGCGCACGATCCGCATCCTCGTGGACCTCCCCGAGCTCGTGCTCACGTGGACGCGCTACGTCGCCGGCGAGGAGGGGCCCGGCCCGCACATCCACAAGCAGCACGTGGACGCCTTCTTCATCCTCACGGGCGAGCTGCTGTTCAGGGTCGGCCCGGAGCTCGTTCCCGTGAGGGCCACCCCCGGCACGTTCGTGCTCGCGCCCCCGCACGTCGTGCACACGTTCCGCAACGAGGGCCCCGACGACGCCACCTGGCTCAATCTCCACGCACCTTCCGAGGGTTTCGCCCAGTTCCTACGCGATCCGGACTTCGCCTGGGATAGCTTCGACGCGCCGGACGACGGGGGCCGCCCGTTCAGCGAGGCGATCGTCCAGCGCGTTCACCCCGCATAGAGGGCACAATATGTAGTGCTCCAGGAAGGAATCAGGCACTACATGCAGTAGAATTGCCCGTGTGCATTGCCCGTACTGCGACTCCGCCTCCACCAGCGTGGTGGACACCCGAGATGCGGGCGACGCCGTCCGCCGCCGTCGCGAATGCGAGGGCTGCGGCAACCGCTTCACCACGTACGAGCGGGCGGAGACCAACGTCACCGTCCTCAAGCGTGACGGCCGCCGCGAGCGATTCGACAGCCGGAAGCTCCTGGGAGGGCTCGAGCGGGCCGCCAACAAGCGGCCCGTGAGCTCGGAGCAGCTGGAGCGACTGTCGGAGTCGATCGCGGCGGCGGTGAGGCGGTCGGGACCGGAGGTCGAGGCGGGCCAGGTCGGCGATCTGGCCGAGCGCGGGCTCGCCCAGCTCGACCCCGTCGCGGCCATCCAGTTCGCCTCCGTCTACCGCAACCTGGCCGACCTCGACGAGCTCGAGTCGGTCGTCCGCCGCTACAAGGAGGACCCTCTCCCGGGGGCCGATCAGCTCGCCCTGGACGGCGAATCCGGTCCGTCCGGCCCTGAGAGCAGTATCGGTCTTTCCCCCTTGGGGAAGTCCAGAAGAGTCGCTCACACGAGGAGAGGTCATGCCCGACAGCCGTAACGCCACCGTCCCATCCATCACCGCGGCCGGTGATGGTGTCAGCGTCGGGAGGCGTTTCACGGAGCCGGGCAAGAGTCCCTTCGAGGCTGTCGAGTGGGAGATCCGCGACGCCGTCATCGGCGATCCCGACAACCCCGCGTTCGAGCAGCGCGGCGTCGAGTTCCCGAAGAGCTGGTCGCAGAACGCGACGAACATCGTCGCCCAGAAGTACTTCCGCGGGCGCATGGACTCGGCCGAGCGCGAGTCGTCGGTCAAGCAGATGATCGGCCGCGTTGCAGGCACCATCGCGACCTGGGGCCGCGACGGCGGCTACTTCGCGACGGACGACGACGCGCAGGCCTTCGAGGACGAGCTCACCCACATCCTGCTCCACCAGATGGCGGCCTTCAACTCGCCGGTCTGGTTCAACGTGGGCTTCGAGGAGCACCCGCAGTGCTCGGCCTGCTTCATCCTGTCCGTCGAGGACACGATCGAGTCGATCCTCGACTGGAACACCAAGGAGGGCATGATCTTCCGCGGCGGCTCGGGCTCGGGGATCAACCTCTCGCGCATCCGCGCGTCAAAGGAGCACCTGTCGAAGGGCGGCCTCGCTTCCGGCCCGGTCTCGTTCATGCGCGGCGCCGACGCGTGGGCCGGCACGATCAAGTCGGGCGGCAAGACGCGCCGCGCGGCGAAGATGGTCGTGCTCGACGTCGACCACCCGGACATCCTCGACTTCATCTGGTGCAAGGCGCGCGAGGAGGAGAAGGCGATGGCCCTCCGCGACGCCGGCTTCGACATGCGGCTCGACTCGGACGCGTTCGCCTCGATCCAGTACCAGAACGCCAACAACTCCGTGCGCGTGACCGACGAGTTCATGGAGCGCGCCGAGCGCGGCGAGGAGTGGGAGCTGAAGGCGCGCGTGGACGAGGCCGCGAACGAGCTGGTCGACGCCCGCGACCTGCTGAACCAGCTGGCCGATGCCGCCTGGCGCTGCGCCGATCCGGGCGTCCAGTACGACACCACCATCAACGAGTGGCACACCTGCCCGGTGTCGGGCCGGATCAACGCGTCGAACCCGTGCTC
>DASSVP010000199.1:0-30279 GCA_035705985.1 Thermoleophilaceae bacterium | reverse complement strand
GCCGCCGATCTCGTCGAGCGTGAGGCCCGCGTAGAAGGGGACGGCGTCGGTGAGCGCCGCGGTGACGGCCGAGCTGCTGAGCACCTGGAGCCCGGCACCGAGGCGCTCGCACAGCTCGGCGAGGACGCTCCAGCCGGCGCGCGTGCCGCCCGTGTGGCCGATCGCCTGGCGCACGCGCTGGATCCGCCCGTCGGGGTGGGTGACCGTGCCCTCCTTCTCCGCGTAGACCTCGGCGGGGAAGACCACGTCGGCCTGTGAGTCGAGCGCCTCCGAGTGGAAGCTCGCGAAGGCGATGACCGCGCCGGCCCCGGCCATCTCGGCCTCGGACGCCTCGGCCTCGAGCAGCAGGAGAGCGCCGCCGGCATCCTCACCCGGTGCCTCGGAGTCCTGAAGCCCCGGACCCAGGCCGGGCACGCAGCCGACCTCCCGGAGCCCGCGGCCGTTCGTCTCCGCCGGGATGCCGATCAGGCCGGACTCCTCCTTGGCGGCGACGCCGAGCGCGTCCGCGACGGCGAGCAGGGCCTGCCCCGCGTGACTTCCGCGGCCACCTGACAGAACGCGCTCGCCCCAGATGACCACGACGTCGCCCGCATCACGCAGGACCTGCGCAGCGGAGCGCACGGCGTCTGCCGCGGAGGACGGCCCGGCGCCGTTCGTCGCGCCCGGCCCGCCGCGGGCGAGCTCCAGCCGGCCGGGGATGAAGCCCTGCTGCGCGCGGGCGCTTCGGCCGAGGTCGTCAAGGGAGGCGGAGCCCGCGCGCGACGACCCGAGCGCCGCCGCCAGGGCGCCGAGGGCGGCCTCTACCGCGCCCGGCGCGAAGCGCAGCGCCGCGGAGGCCGCGTTGTCGAGCGTCGACGGGCGGCTCGAGGCCACCACGAGCCGCGCGCCGTTGCGCCGCACCGCCTTGCGCACGCGCAGGTCGAGGATCGGCGCCTCGTCCACGAGCTCGGTGTCCAGCACGAGGATCGCGTCGGCGTGGTCGATGTCCGAGACCCGGGCCGACAGATCCACGCGCGCGAGCGCGCGCGCGAGGGCGCCGTCAGCCGCTCCCCCACTCGTGGTGAGGCGGCCCGAGCCCAGCCCCTGCCGCAGCAGGTGCTGCACCAGGAAGCCCTCCTCGTTCGTCGCCTGCCCGCCCACGCGCGCGGCCGTGCACGCGCCCGACCGCTCGAGCAGCGACGCCGCCTCCTCGATCGCCCGCTCCCAGCTCGTCTCGCGCAGGAAGCCACCGATGCGCGCCATCGGCGTGGCGATCCGCTCGGCCGAGAAGAACGACTGGTATCCGAAGCGCCCCTTGTCGCAGAGCCACCCGTCGTCCACCTCGTCGTTGTCACGCGCGAGCACGCGCACGACCTTCGTGTCGTCGCGAACCGTCAGCTTCACGTTGCACTGCGAGGGGCAGAACGTGCACACGGTGCCCGAGTCCTCGATGTCCCAGGGCCGCGCGCGGAAGCGGTATGCCGTGGAGGTCAGCGCGCCCACGGGGCACAGCTCGATGATGTTGCCGCTGAACGGCGCCACGTACGGGCGGCCGTCGTGCGTGCCCACGAAGGTGTGGTCGCCGCGATCGAGGAACACGAGCTGGTGGTCCTCCGCCACCTCCTGGGAGAAGCGCACGCAGCGGTAGCAGAGGATGCAGCGCTCGCGGTCGATCGCCACGAGCGGCGACAGCTCGAGCGGCTTCTTGAAGTGCCGCTTCGGCTCGATGAAGCGCGACCGCCCCGCGCCCCAGCCGAACGAGATGTCCTGGAGCGGGCACTCGCCGCCCTTGTCGCACACCGGGCAGTCGAGTGGGTGGTTCACGAGCAGGAACTCGACGATCGCGTTCTGCGCCTGCTTCACGCGGTCGGACGTGGTGTTCACGACCATGCCGTCGCGCACCGGGGTGGAGCAGGAGGTCTGAAGCTTCGGGATGCCCTCGATCTCCACGAGGCACATCCGGCAGGCGCCCACCGGCTGTCCCAGCTTCGGCTCGTAACAGAAGTAGGGGATCTCGACGTCGCCGTGCTTGGCGGCGTCCACCAGCATCGCGCCCTCGGGCGCGCGCACCTGCTTGCCGTCGATCTCGAAGGTGATGAACTTCTGCTCTGGGCGGGCCATGCGGGCTAGACCTGCCCGGCTTCCGCGACCGACGCCAGCTCGGGTGCGCCGAGCGGCTCGTGGTCCTGGAGGTCGCGCCGGGCGCGCGCCTCCTCCATGTGCCGCTCGAACTCCGGCCGGAAGTGCTCCAGCATCGACGACACCGGCATCGCCATCGAGTCGCCGAGCACGCACAGGCAGTTGCCCATGATGTTGCCCTGGACCTGCTCGAGGATGTCGAGGTCCATCGGCGTGCCCTCGCCCTCGTCGATCCGCTCGAGCATCTTCACGGTCCAGTTCGTGCCCTCCCGGCAGGGAACGCACTTGCCGCACGACTCGTGCCGGTAGAACTCGGCGAGGCGCAGCGCGAGCGGGACGAGCGGCTCGGAGTCGTCCACCACGATGATCGCGCCGGAGCCGAGCATCGAGCCGGCCTCGGCCATCGCCTCGAACGTGTAGGGCAGATCGAGGTGCTCCTGCGTGAGCACCGGCGCGGAGGAGCCGCCGGGGAAGAAGCACTTGATGTCGCGGCCCTCGGGCGGCCCGCCGGCAAGCCCGAAGATGATCTCGCGCACCGGCATGCCGAGCGCGATCTCGTAGTTGCCGGGCCGCTGCACGTTGCCGGACACCGAGACGACCTTCGTGCCCGTGGAGGTGCCCTCGCCGTACTGCTTGTACCACTCGGCCCCGCGCTCGATGATGATCGGCGCGTTGCAGAGCGTCTCGACGTTGTTGATCAGCGTCGGCCCCTGGTAGAGACCCTGGTTCGCGGGAAACGGCGGCTTGAGGCGCGGGTTCCCGCGCTTGCCTTCCAGCGCGTCCAGCAGCCCGGTCTCCTCGCCGCAGATGTAGGCGCCCTTCCCGCGATGCAGGACCAGGTCGAACGTGTGGTCAGAGTCGAGGATGCGCTCGCCGAGGTAGCCCTTGTCGTAGGCCTCCGCGAGCGCCGTCTCGAGGATGCCGGCCTGGAGCTCGTACTCGCCGCGGATGAAGATGAAGCCCTTGTTCGCCGCGGCGGCGACGGAGCCGATGATGCAGCCCTCGATCAGCAGGTGCGGGTTCTTCTGCATCAGGAGGCGGTCCTTGAAGGTGCCCGGCTCCGACTCGTCGGCGTTGCAGCAGAGGTACTTGTCCATCGCGCCCTTGGGGATGAAGCTCGCCTTCTTCCCCATGGAGAAGCCAGCGCCGCCTCGCCCGCGCAGCCCCGACTCCTCGAGCTCGTGGAGCACCGCCTGGGCGTCCATGTCCAGCAGCGCCTTGCGCATCGCGCGATAGCCGCCGAGGCGCTCGTAGACGTCGATCGTGTTCAGCCCGGGCTCGTCGATGTTCGCGAGCAGGACGCGTGTCTCTTCCGTCACTCCTCGTCCTCCTCGTCCTCGGCCCGCGTCTCGCGCGTGAGCGGGTCGAGCTCGGCGCCTGCGTGGCTCGTTCCGGGACCGAACGGCTCGGGGATCGCGCGGCGATGCGGCGGCGGGCCCTCGGCGGGCGGCGGAGCCTGCTCCGGGGCGTCCGGCCAGTCGCCGCCGGCCGGCTCGTGCTTCGGGTGGGCGGGCTCGCCCTCGGTCGGCGGCGCCGTCTCCGGAAGCCTGAAGCCGTCGTCGCCGAGCCCGCGCCCGGGCAGCACCTCGCGGCCCCCCTTCAGCTGACCGACCACCTCGGCGGCGTCCTCGGTGGAGAGCGGGCCCACGAAGCGGCCGTCGAAGGACGCCATCGGCGCCATGTCGCACGCGCCGAGGCACTCGAACTCGCGCAGGTCCACGTCCTCGAGCCCCTGCGACTCGGCCTCCTCCGCGAGCGCCTGGTACACCCGCCGCGCGTTGCGTAGGTGGCAGGCGACGCTGGTGCACACGTACACGTAGCGGCTGCCGAGCGGCTCGGTGCGCAGCATGTCGTAGAAGGTCGCGACGCTCGACAGGTAAGCGGGCGTCACCTGCATCACCGCGGCGACCTGGCGCAGCGCCTCGGGCGAGCACCAGCCGTGCACCCTCTGCGCAGCGCCGAGGGCGGGCAGCGTGGCCGAGTGGCGGTCCGGATACAGCCTCATCAGCCGATCGA
The DNA here is from genome assembly GCA_035705985.1 of Thermoleophilaceae bacterium. Classification (GTDB taxonomy): domain Bacteria; phylum Actinomycetota; class Thermoleophilia; order Solirubrobacterales; family Thermoleophilaceae; genus JACVRW01. The sequence continues at coordinate 26,145 of DASSVP010000199.1, read as the reverse complement.
TCTCGCTTCGCAGCGAGTCCGGGACGTCGACCTCGGACGGGTCGGGAACGGTCGCGGGATCGGCATCCAGGTCGACCGCCTCATCCCAGCCCGGCGGAAGCGCAGTCGCGCGCACGGCGCCCTCGTCGCGCACCTCCTCCGCCGCGCCCGAGGTCGCGGGCGTGCCCGTGACGGAGGGATTCCTTCCATCAGCCACCTAGCGGTCCACCCCGCCGAGGATCGGGTCGAGCATCGCCACGCACGCGATGAAGTCCGCCAGGAGGTTGTCACGCGCCATGTCGGGCAGCGCCTGGAGGTTCACGAAGCTCGGGTCGCGCATGTGCACGCGCGCCGGCTTGGCGGAGCCGTCCGCGCGCACGAAGCAGCCGAGCTCGCCGCGGGGCGACTCGATCGCGGCGTACGCCTCGCCCGGTGGCACCCGGAAGCCCTCGGTCACGAGCTTGAAGTGGTGGATCAGCGCCTCCATCGAGGTCGCAAGCTCGTGGCGCGGCGGCAGCGCGACCTTGCGGTTCGTCGTGATGTAGGGGCCCTCGGGCAGGCCATCGAGCGCCTGCTCGACGATGTCGAGCGACTCGGTCATCTCGTCGATCCGCACGCGGAAGCGGTCGTAGTTGTCACCCACGGTGCCCACAGGCACCTTGAAGTCGAAGTTCTCGTAGCCGGAGTACGGCGTCGCCTTCCGGAGGTCCCACGGATGACCGGCCGCGCGCAGGAGCGGACCCGTCACGCCCAGCTCGAGCAGCCTCTCCACCGGGACGACGCCGGTGTTCTTCGTCCGCTGGAGCCAGATCTCGTTCTTGTCGAGCAGGTTCAGGTACTGGGGGATGCGCGCGCGCATCGTCTTGACGAACTTGCGGGTCATCTCCTCGAACCCCGGCGGGATGTCCTCCACCACGCCGCCGACCTGGAAGTAGCGAGTGTGGAAGCGCTGGCCGCCCGACATCTCGAACAGGTCCAGGGCGAGGTCGCGGTCGCGGCAGCCCCACCAGAGCATCGTGATCGCCCCGAGGTCGAGCGCCCCGGTCGCGATCCAGAACAGGTGCGAGGCCACGCGGTTCAGCTCGAGGTGGATCACCCGCAGCCACTGCGCGCGCTCGGGCACCTCCTCGTCGAGCAGCCGCTCGACGGCCATGCAGAAGGCCATCGCGTTGAAGTAGTACGAGAGGTAGTCCATCCGCTCGACGAACGGGATCACCTTCCAGTACTGGTGGTCCTCGCAGCTCTTCTCGATGCCGGTGTGGACGTAGCCGATGATCGGCTTGACGTCGCGGACCGTCTCGCCCTCGAGCGTCGTCAGCAGGCGCAGCACGCCGTGCGTGGCGGGGTGGTGCGGACCGATGTTGATAGTGAGGAGCTCGTCGTGCTCCTCGCCCATCGGCTCCATCGTCACCGAGCGCTCGCGGGCGCGGTACGGCACCTGAAGCGGCTCAGTCATACCAGCGCGGCAGCTTCGGCTCGTTGAAGGTGTAGATCACCGGCTCGCCGCCGATCGGGAAGTCGCGGCGCTGCGGATAGCCCTCGTAGTCCTCCGGCATGAGGATGCGGCGCATGTCCGGGTGGCCGTCGAAGACCACGCCGAACATGTCGTAGACCTCGCGCTCCTGGAAGTCGGCGGTGGGGTGGAGGTCCACGACCGTCGGCACGTGCGGGTCCTCGGCGGTCACGCGCGTGCGCACGTTGAGCCGGTCGGTGCGCTCCATCGACAGCAGCTCGTAGTGCACGCCGAGGCGGGGCTCCTCGGGGAGGTAGTCCACGCCGTGGAGGCTCATCAGCCGCTCCCACGGCTCGTCGTCCTCGTCGCGGAAGTAGGCGATCACGTCGCGGACGCTCCCGGGCGCCACGTCGAGCGTCGCGCGCCGGCGGTGGAAGACCGTGCCGGTGACGGCGTCCTCGCCGATCCGCTCACGAACGCGCTGGGCGATCAGCTCGAGGCCGGTCGCGTCAGGCAACGTCGACCCCGTCGGGCGACTCCTCGGTGCCGTAAGCGCGGTAGCGCTCGCGCCAGCCCATCGCCGGGTCGCCGGCGATCTGGTCCTGGAGCTTCATGATCCCGTAGATCAGCGCCTCGGGGCGTGGTGGACAGCCCGGCACGTAGATGTCCACCGGCAGGAACTTGTCGGCGCCCTGGACGACCGCGTAGTTGTTGAACATGCCGGCGCTCGACGAGCACACGCCCATCGCGATCACCCACTTCGGCTCGAGCATCTGCTCGTACAGCCGCCGGATGATCGGCGCCATCTTGATCGAGACGCGGCCGGACAGGATCAGCAGGTCGGCCTGGCGCGGCGAGAAGCGGATCACCTCGGCGCCGAAGCGCGACAGGTCGTTCCGGGGCGAGCCGATCACGGTGATCATCTCGATCGCGCAGCACGCGAGGCCGAACCCGAGCGGGAAGAGCGCGTTCTTCCGCGCCCAGTTCTGGGCCTCCTCGAACTTGGTGAACAGGAGCCGCTGCTCGACCTCCCGCTCGAGGTCCTCACCCTCGAGCTCGCCGCGAAGGAGCTGCTGGGCCTTCATCTGCCGCACCCTCAGGTCGCTTCCCTCGACCTTGGTGCGCGTCACTTCCACTCGAGCGCTCCCCTCCGCCAGACGAACGCGAGCGCCACGAGCAGCAGCGCCACGAAGATGCCGGTTTCCACGAGAGCGAAGACGCCAAACGCATCGAGCTTCATGGCGACCGGATAGAGGAACACCACTTCGATGTCGAACAGGATGAAGAGCATCGCGATCAGGTAGAAGCTGATCCCGAAGCGGAACGACTTCTTCACGTCGGACGGGAGGCCGCTCTCGTACGGCTCGCGCTTCACGCCGATCGGCCGCTTCGGGCCGAGCGCGCTGTTGGCCAGGGTGAAGGCAGTCCCGATCCCGATGCCAAGCAGCAGAAAGACGAGCGCTGGCAGGTAGCTCTTCAGCATGCCAACCCGGAGGTATAACGCACCCTTGTGCGAGGTAGCTACATAGTGCGGAAGGACACCCGATGAGCGGGTTTCACGCCGTCGTCGGGATCGCCGTCCTGGCATCGAACCTGGTCGCCGCGGGGTGGGGCGGGGTGGGCTGGGTCCGCAAGGACGCGCGTGCCTCGATCGTGTTCTGGCCGCTGCTCCGAGTGGCGCAGGCGACGGTCGTCGTGGAGGCCGTCGTGGGGCTGCTCCTCGTGGCCCGCGGGGCTTCCGCGCCGGACGGCCTCCACATCGCCTACGGGATCGCGCCGCTCTTCATCTCGCTCGTGAGCGAGGGCATGCGCGCGGCCGTGGCGCAGCGCGAGCTGGAGGACGTCGACGACGTGGACGCGCTGGAGCGCTCCGACCAGATCGCGCTGGCGAAGCGGGTTGCGCTCGGCGAGATGGGCGTGATGACCGTCGGCGCCCTGCTGATCGTGACGCTCGCGCTGCGCGCGTTTCAGACGGGCGGCTGAGGTCAGCGCGCGCTAACTGAAAGGAGGTAAGCGTCCTGCTTAGTGCTTCTCTACGGCGCCCTAGCCGGGACGCTTAAGTCCACGTAGAGCGGCGACAGCGCCGCTTGACCCCTCGGCGCAACGCGCCTGTTACGCGCGAGGGCCGCGTGTGCACGGAACATCGGATCCTTCGAGCCGGTGCGGAGCGCCCGCCGCGCCCACTCGAGCCCCCTCTCGGGCCGGCCCGCCCGTGTGTACGCCCAGCCGAGGGCGTCCGCCGAGCGGATGCTCGGCGCGCGCCTGAACACGCTTCGACCGAGCTCGACGGCCTTCGCCGGTGAGCCGTGGTTGGCCTCGAACAGCACGGCCTCCGCGTCGGGCAGCCCGCCGCCCGCGATGTCGGCCGCGTGCATCTCGCGCGCGGCGGCGAGGTGGCGGGCCGCCGCGCTCCGGCGGCCCGCCGCCAGCTCGACCTCGCCGAGCAGCGTGAGCGACGTGGTGAGCGGCAGCCGCCGCGTCGACCTGCGGAGGAGCCGCGCGGCGGTGTCGAGGTCGCCGTCCGCCGCCTCGATGCGGGCGAGCCCGGTCAGGGCCTGCGGGTACGACGGGACGTCGCGGAGCGCGTCGATGTACGCCGAGCGCGCAGCCGCCACTCGGCCGCGCGCGAGCTCGAGGTCGCCGACCAGCGCCCGCACGTAAGCGGCGCTCTGCGCGCTGCCGCCCGCGGACGCGGCGAGCCGCATCGCGCGCACAGCGCCGGCCGGGTCGCCGGTCAGCTCCCGGTAGTAGGACACGCGCGCGTATGCGGGCAGCCCGGGCTTCAGGTCGACGAGCCGCTGCGCGGTGCGGGCGGCAGCCGGATAGCGCCCCAGCTCGAGCTGCGCGTCCGCGACGACGGTCAGCGGGCTCGCCAGCTCGGGCGCGGCGCGCCGGGCCTCGAGGCCGTACCCGAGCTGTCCGCGGAAGTCGTGGCGGAGCCCGGCCAGCGTGGCGGCGTTCACGAGCGCGTTCACGTTTCGCGGGTCGCGCCTGAGCGCAGCCGATACGGCACGTTCGGCGCGCTCGTACAGCGAGGCGTCGCCGGTCTCACGCGCGCGCACGAGGTAGGCGCCGGCGAGCGCGGCGCGCGCGGCGGCGCTGCCGGGCGCGGCTTCCACCGCGGCCCGCGCGTCTCGGACGGGGTCCCCGGAGGGGCGCCCGATGTCGCCGCCGGCGGACAGCGCCGGCGGCGCGGTGGCGCCCTGGTTGAGCGCCACCATCGCCGCCAGCACCGCGCCGAAGACGGCGAGCGGGGCGAGCAGGAACCTGCCCGGTGCCGGCACCGCCGTCATCGGGTCAGCCTCCGGCCGGCACCGGGGCGTGCCCGGGCTCCGTCCGCGTCGATGGCGCTGAGTCGAACCCGCTGGTCGGGGCCGCGAGGTACGGGAACGCCGGCAGGAACGCCTTGTCGTTCTGGTCGACGCCGTCGCCCAGCGGCACCTTGTTGTCCTTCAGGAAGCCGGCCACGACCTGGAGGTCGATGTCGACCACGTCGTCACCCAGCCGGCGGCCGTTCGGGTAGCCGGCCACGTCGCCGCCGATCACGCCGAAGCGGTCCTCGGTGTCGGCGGGGGCCACGCCCAGGTTGAGCTTGATCGTGTCGACCGCAGGCGGCCCCTCGATCCCGGGATGCTGGTTCAGGTCCGGGATGCCCTGGAGCAGGGCCTGCACGATGTCCGTCCGGCCATCCTCCGGCGCGCCGATGTCGAACAGGGCGTTGAGGACCGCGGCGAGCTCCGGCTTGACGACGTACTTGCCGTACAGCGCCGCGTCCCGGTTCGGGGTGGTGCGGTTGAACCGGTCCTTCTGACCGAGCGGGATCACGACCTCGTTCACGAGCGGGTTGCCGAGCCGCGAGACCTGGACCCAGCGGCCGCGCCCGCGCGCGGAACCGGTGACCTGGAGACGTCTGCGCTCGGTGGTCGACCACACTCCGACCACGGCGTTCGACGCATCCGCGGAGGTCACCGAACGCTTGTCCCGGGTGACGAGCCGCTCGGGCAGCTGGAGCACCACCGAGTGGACGTTGTAGCCACTCAGGTCGTCCTTGCCCTCGCCCTTGTTGCCGGTCAGCTCCCGGACGTTCAGTCCGTCGAAGGTCGCGCCGAGGTCGACGAAGAACGGGTCGTCCCGCTGACCGACGAACACCTTGGTGCCGTCGCGCAGCGGGCGGATCGCCCCGGACACGAACGCGCCGTAGTCCGGGAAGGTCTTCGGCCCGATGTTCGGAGGCGCGACGGGGAGCCCGCGCGCGACCGTGCGCTCGCGGACGCGGTGTCCGCCGCGGCCGTACCGGTGCGTCTCGCGCACCACGGAGTAGCGCTGGATCACGTTCAGCTTCGGGTCGCGGTAGCCGCTCGCGCCGGGCAGCGCGTAGAGGAAGGACTCCTCGTTGCGGACCTTGGTCCTGAAGCGGAAGCGGTACGAGACGTCCGGGCGCCCGTCGCCCGTGTTGTCGACGTGCACGTAGTAGCGCGCCCGGTCGTCGAACGAATGGAAGTTCGGGCCGTTGGCCGGCACCTCGCCCGGGATCCAGTTGGCCGCGACGGTGAGCGCGCCGGGCGCGTCCTTCGCGGTCCACGCGTACGTGTCGGTGTTGTCCGCGGACGGGTCGAGCGAGATGCCCGGCGCCTCGCGGTGGCTCGACGAGAGGGCGAGCGGAACTGCGATCGCCATCGCGGCCATCGCTGCAGGGGCAAGCAGCAGCCTGCGCATTGCGAGTCCTCCTTGGGAGAGTTGTGGAGGCGGGGCCGTGGCCCGGTTCAGCCTCCTCTTGACCCTCTATGCGCGACCCGGACGAATCCGGATCACTCGCTAGCGCACCGTCAGCTTGCCCTTCATGCCCAGCTCGGCGTGATCTCCCACCGTGCAGACGAGCTCGTAGTTGCCGTGCTCCAGGATCACGAGCGCCGACTCCGTCTCGCCGGCGGGAAACGACGGCGTGCCACCCACCTGCTGGCCGCCCCTCCGTACCTTGAGGTTGTGCGCCACCGAGCCCTCGTTTCGAAGCGTGATGCGCAGCCGCCCGGCGCCCTTCACCACGATCCCGGACGGGTCGAAGGAGTAATCGCGACCCACCACGGTGACCTTGCCGTTGGCCGGCACGGTGACCGTTCGCTCGGGCGCGTCGTCGCCTCCGCAGCCCAGGGCGAGCAGCGGGCAGAGCCCGAGGGTGAGAGCGAAGCGGCGCAAGACGAGCGGATACTATGCGCCGCCGTGACGCGCTCGATCGCCATCGGCTGCGCCCTCGCCGCCGCCCTCCTCGCCGGCTGCGGCGGTGAGGTGAAGGTCCCGGAGGACGACCAGACTGCGCGCCGCGGAGCCGAGCTGTTCTACGAGCGCTGCTCCGGCTGCCACACCTTCGAGGCGGCCAACTCGTACGGCTCCAAGGCGTCCGGACAGCTTCAGGGCGGCGAGCGCACGAACGGCCCGAACTTCGACGTGCGCAAGGAGAACAGGGAGGACGTGCTGTTCGCGATCCGCAACGGCGGCTTCTCCGGAGCGATCATGCCCGCCAACATCGTGACCGGCGAGGAGGCCGAGGCGGTCGCGGACTTCGTCGAGAAGTACTCCGGCAAGGCGGACGGCGGGACGAACGACCCGACGGCCGGCGGCCAGAGCGAATAGCGCCGGAGCGGGGTCGTGCTCGACCTCAGGCTGATCCGCGAGAACCCCCAGCCGGCGCGCGACTCGCTGGCGCGCCGCGGTGTCGATCCGGCGATCCTCGACGAGGCGCTCGAGCTGGACGAGCGCCGCCGCGCCCTCCTGCCGGAGCTCGAGGAGCTGCGTGCGCGCAAGAACCAGGCGAGCAAGCGCATCGGCGAGCTCCAGCGGGGCGGGGAGGACGCCTCGGACGCGATCGCCGAGGTGAAGGGCGTGTCCGCGCGCGAGAAGGAGCTCGATGACGAGCTGCGCGCCGTGGAGGAGCGCCGGACGGCGGTGATCCACTCGCTGCCGAACCTGGCCGATCCCACGGCCGCGGCCGAGGACGAGGTGATCCGCGAGGTAGGTGACTCCGGCAGGACTGGCCGCAGCCACGTCGAGCTCCTCGGCGACTGGCTCGACACGGAACGCGCGGCGCGCGTCTCGGGCTCGCGCTTCGTGTACCTGAAGGGGCCGCTCGTGAGGCTGGAGCTCGCGCTCGTCCAGTGGGCGATGTCGAAGCTCGAGCCGCAGGGCTTCACGCCGGTGGTCCCGCCGGTGCTGGTGCGCGAGCACGCGCTGATCGGCACGGGCATGCTGCCGGACACAGAGCAGCAGATCTACCGCGTGCCGGACGACGAGCTGTACCTCGTCGGCACGTCGGAGGTGCCGCTGGCGTCCCTGCACGCGGGCGAGATCCTCGCCGGCGAGGACCTGCCGCGCCGCTACGCCGGCTTCTCGCCGTGCTTCCGGCGCGAGGCCGGAGCGGCTGGCAAGGACACGCAGGGCCTGTTCCGGGTGCACCAGTTCGACAAGGTCGAGATGTTCGCCTTCGTGGAGCCGGACGAGTCGCCCGCGGAGCACGAGCGGCTGCTGGCGATCGAGGAGGACATCCTCCAGGCGCTCGAGCTCCCGTATCGGGTGGTGAACATCTCGGTCATGGACCTCGGCGCCTCCGCCGCGAAGAAGTACGACCTGGAGGCCTGGCTGCCCGGCCAGGGCCGCTTCCGGGAGCTCACGTCGTGCTCGAACACGACCGACTTCCAGGCGCGCCGCCTCGACGTGCGCTACCGGCCGGGCGAGCGCGAGTCGGTGCGGCACGTCCACACGCTGAACGGCACGGCGGTTGCCGTCGGGCGGACCATCATCGCGATCGTCGAGAACCATCAGCGCGACGACGGCGGTGTGGAGATCCCGGCGATCCTGCACCCGTTCGGCGCGCCCGAGCGGCTCGAGCCCGCCTCGGCCTAAGATCGACTCGCTACCCGGAGGGGTGGCAGAGCGGTTGAATGCGCCGGCCTTGAAAGCCGGAAGGGGCCGTCAGGTCCCTCGTGGGTTCGAATCCCACCCCCTCCGTTCGCGCCCCACCGCGGCGGGTTGACGGCACCCCTCAGTACGCTGGACCCGCCGCGTGATCCCCCCCGAACAGCTCGCCGGTGCTCTCGAGCGCCTGGATCCGAGGGAGAGGGAGCTGCTCGCCCTTTCGCTCCGAAGGCGCGTGCCCGACGACGCCCTCGCGCGCGTGTACGACGTGGCTCCGCACGAGGTGGCGCGCCGCCGGGCGGGTGCGATAGAGCGGCTCGCCGACGAGCTCGGCGCCCAGCGCGGGGAGGACCTCGGCGCGGTGCTACAGGCGCTGCTCGACGAGGGCACCTGGGTCGAGCTCGACGCCGATTCCGAGAACGGCGAGCCCGCCGCCGCCCCGAACCTGCCCGCGGCGGGCAACGGCCATCCGGGGGAGGAGCCGGAAGCGCCCGCCGCGGAGCCCGAGGCGGCGCCCGGCGGGGAGCCATCGGAGCAGCCTGGCGCGGTGGCCGTCGAGGAACCCGCGCCGGTCGTGCCCGTGTCGAGCGAGCCGGTGCTCGAGATGCTCGCCGCGCGCGAGGGTGTGCGCGGACCGGATCGTGCGGAGGCGCCGCCGGCCGGATGGCGCCCGGCGCGCCTGTGGGCGATCGTGCTCGGCAGTTTCGTCGCCGCGGTGATCGGAGGAGCCGCGGCCTTCGTCGGGTTCTCGGAGTGGGGTGACGACGGCTCGGCGGAGACCGTCTCGTTCGATGACGGCACCCGTCACTTCGCGCCGTCGCTGGGCGGCCCGCTCGAGGCGCCCTTCCCCGCCGAGCCCGGCCCGGTGTCGTGCTTCTCGACCGCGAGCATCAATCGTCGCGTGACGCTCCACCGCCGGCCCGGTGGGCGCAGGCGGCTGCGCCTCTCGGCGAAGACCGAATGGGGCTCGCCGCGAGTGCTCGGCGTGATCGGCCGGCGAGGCGACTGGATCTCGGTGCAGGCGCCCGAGCTCGCCAACGGCGAGGTGGCGTGGATGGAGGCGAGCCGCGCGAGGCTCGACTGCGTCCGCTGGTCGATGCACGCGGACCTCTCCCGGCGCCGCTTGTACGTGCGGCGCGACGGCGAGACGGTGCGCAGGTTCGACATCGCCATCGGCCGGAGGGGGAACCCGACGCCGAGAGGCCGCTTCGCGGTGACCGACAAGCTGCGCGTGACCGACCGCGGCTCGCCGTACGGCTGTTGCGTCCTCGCCGTGACCGGGCACCAGACGCGGCTGCCCGCCGGCTGGCCCGGCGGCGACCGCCTCGCCGTCCACGCCACGAACGAGCTCTCGAGCCTCGGGCGGGCCGCGAGCCTCGGGTGCCTGCGCGTGACCTCGGCCCAGGCGCGCTGGCTGATCCGCACGATGCCGCTCGGCGCCCCGCTGTTCGTGAAGGCCTGATCTCACGCACGGCGGCGCCGCTTCGTTCTGTGAGCGTGAACCTGCCCCCCTTTCAAGTGCTCCTCGAGGAGCACCGCGCCGACGTGTACCGCTTCCTGGTCGCGACCGCGGGGCGCTCGGACGCCGACGATTGCTTCCAGGAGACCTGGATCGCCGCGTTGCGCGCCTACCCGAAGCTCCGCAGCGGAGACAACCTCCGCGCCTGGCTGTTCCGGATCGCGCAGAACAAGTCGATCGACGCGCACCGGGCGCGCGGCCGCAGGGCCGTGCCGGTGGCGGTGGTGCCGGAGGGCGCCTCGCCGTCCGTCGACGATGACGATCCGGAGCTGTGGGCGCGCGTCCGCGAGCTGCCGGCAAAGCAGCGCACGGCGGTCTTCTGCCGCTCGGTGCTCGGCATGCCGTACGACGAGCTGGCGGTGCTGCTCGAGTCGAGCGAGGACGCGGCGCGCCGCAACGTGCACGAGGGGCTTAAGCGCCTCAAGGAGGAGTTGAGCTGATGACCGACATCGAACTGAAGCTGCGCGAGGCGGCGCTGGACCTGCCCGCCGACACGCCGTCGCTTGCAGAGCGGGCGGCCGACGAGGGGCTGCTCGACGTTGCGTACGCGTCGGTCGACTCGCCGCTCGGGCCCCTGCTCGTGGCTGCCACGCCGGAGGGGCTGGTGCGGGTCTCGTACTCGCAGTTCCGCGGCGAGGACGAGACGCTCGAGGAGCTCGCGCGTCGCGTGTCGCCGCGCGTACTCGAGGCGCCGGCCAAGCTGGACCCGGTCCGCCGCGAGCTCGACGAGTACTTCGACGGCCGCCGCCGGGACTTCGACCTTGCAATCGACTGGTCGCACCTCGCCGGCTTCACGCGCGAGGTGCTGAGGGCGACGGCGAAGATCCCGTTCGGCGACGTCTCGACCTACGCGGGCGTCGCGGAGGCCGCGGGCAGCCCGCGCGCGGTCCGCGCCGCCGGCAACGCGCTCGGAGCCAACCCCATGCCGGTCGTCGTGCCCTGCCACCGCGTGCTGCGCACCGGCGGGAAGCTCGGCGGCTACACGGGCGGCCTGGAGCGCAAGGAGTTCCTGCTTCGCCTGGAAGGCAGGCTGCTCTAGCATCGACTGCCCGGGAGAGGTGGCCGAGTGGCTGAAGGCACTCGCCTGCTAAGCGAGTATGGGGGGAAACCTCCATCGAGGGTTCGAATCCCTCCCTCTCCGCTCCCGCCTCGCGCTCGGCCGGCCTAGCGCACGGACGGGTCCGCGATCCTCGAGCACGAGGCGCCGCGGCAGCGGCGGAGGTCGCCCAGGATGCGGCGCAGCGTTCGCAGCTCGCGGCGGATGGTCGGGTCGTCGGCCCGCGAGTTGAGCTCCCAGGGGTCGCGATTCATGTTGTAGAGCTCGCGCTGGCCGCCCTTGTACTCGACGTAGAGCCAGCGCGTCGTGCGCAGCGCGGTCCAGGCGGGCACGCGCGGCTGCGTCCGGCGCGTCCCTCCCTCGCGCGTGTTCGTCTTCCTCCGGGCGCCCTTTCCCGCCGTCGTGTGCAGCAACGGCCGCAGCCGGCGGAGCCTCACGTTGCGGGCGAAGGGAAGGTACGAGTTGCCGTCGAGGACTCGCCGAGCGCGGGCCGACGCCGCGTCGAGGATCGTCGGCGCCAGGTCCACGTCGCCCACGAGCGCCCTCGTCGTCCGACCGCGCGGAATCCCCGGCCCTCGGACCAGGAGCGGAACGTGGGTGGACGGGTCGTAGGGCACCATCTTTCCCTGCGGGATCCGATGCTCCCCCTGCATGAAGCCGTGGTCCGAGGTGAAGATCACGTACGTGTTGTCGAGCTCGCCCCCGGCGCGCAGCTCGTCGATGATCTTCTCCACCCCTTCGTCCACCGCCAGCAACGACTCCCGCCGCTCACGGAAGCGCTTGGTGATCGCCGCCTCGCGCCGGGGGGTGATGGGCCGGTTCCAGCGCGGTATGAACCACGGCTTGTCGCCGAGGGCGGTCTCGTTGAAGCTCGGCGGCTTGGGCACCGGCTGGTTCGCGAACGTCCCGCGGTGGCGGGGCGCTGGGCGCACGAGCTGACCGGTGATCGCCTGCGTCTTCCCTGACTCGTGGTGTGGCGCCAGGTAGGCCACCGACAGGAAGAAGGGCGCGTCGTCGCGTGAGCGGCGCTCGATCCAGCGGACCGCCTTCCGGGTCAGGACATCGGTCTGATAGATGCTCGCGTCCCGCCGGCGCACGTCGCCGTAGGTCTCGACGTGATCGTTCTCGAAGATCTTGTAACCCCACATGCGGTACGTGAACGGGTCGATCAGCCCGTACCAGTCCGTCCAGCCGTTCGGCTTCATCGGGGTGTCCCTCTCGCTGCCGTAGCCGTTGAGGAACTTCCCGATGTGGGCGGTGGCGTAGCCGGCTCGCTCGAGCCACACGGGGAGGTACTCCCTCTGGTTCAGCTTGCCGTAGCCACCGCCGCATTCCGGATAGAGGCAGAGCACGTGATGGTTGTGCGCGTACTGCCCGGTGAGGTACGTGGCGCGCGCGGGGCAGCAGACCGGGTACGACACGAACGCGCGCGTGAAGGTCACGCCCGCCTCCCCGATCAGCCTTCGTGTCCGGGGCAGCACGGCCATGTCGTCGTAGCGCTGGTCGTCGGTCATGATCACGACGACGTTCGGTCCTCTCGCGGAAGCGCCGGGAGTCGGCTCCTGCGCCGCCGCCGCGCCCGCCTGCGACAGCAGTGCGACCGCTGCCAGCGCGGCGATCCGCCTCACCGGACGCGCCTTCTGAAGACCGCCACCGAGCCGAGGTAGGAGTCCTCGGACGCGACATAGACGTTCCGCCCGTCCGGGCTCACGACGATCGACACCGCGACCGTCAGCCCTCGTCCGTTCGGGCAGCCGAGCCCGCCGGCGCGGATGAAGCACGCGTACCTCCCGGGCAGCTGCCTGAGCCGGCCGCTCGCATCGCTCCGGGCCATCGCGCTGAGCATGTTCACCTTCGACGAGACGGAGTAGGCGTTGCGCCCGTCCGGGCTTACGGCGACGCTCCAGACCTCGTCGAGGCCGCGCCCGGGGACGCAGCGCCCGCCGCCGCCGTCCTGGCTGATGCAGCCGCGTCGCCCCGTCGCCTGAGTGAGCGCGCCGGTCACCCGGTCGCGCCTGAGGATCGCGATCCCGTCGGCGATCGAGGACGCCGTGTACACGCTCCGCCCGTCCCGGCTGATCGCCAGATCGACCGCGCCGGCGAGCACCTTGCCGGTCGCGCAGCCCTCGCGCCCGGCGAGCGAGATGCAGCCCGCCTCGCCGTCCGCCTGCGTGAGCCCGGCCGGACCGCTGTGGAGGACGGCGACGGCGTTGCTCCGCGAGCCCGCGACGAGCACATGGCGGCTGTCCGGCGTCACGAGGACCTCCTCGGGAGCGCTGATTCCGCGCGCGGCCAGGCAGCCGAGGCCGCCGCGGTGGCTCACGCAGCCCGAGCTGTCGGACGCCTGGCTGAGGCTGCCGTCAGGCGCCCGGGTGAGGATCGCGACGCCGCTGGGGAAGCGCCGGCCGGTCGCGTATACACGCGCGCCGTCGGGGCTCACCGCAACGCTGGTGGGCTCGTTCAGCGCGCGCCCCACGGCGCAGCCGTCGCCGGGACGCTCCTGGATGCAGCCGCGCTCGCCGGGCAGCTGGGTGAGCACGCCGGTGCGGGCGTTGCGCGCGAAGACGCTGACCCCGTCGCTGCCCGCGGCGGCCACGTACACGTTGCGGCCGTCCCGGCTGATGTCGATCGCCGACGGCGCGCCGAGCCCTCGGCCCGGAGCGCATCCGCCACCCCGTCCCTGGCGCACGCATCCGCGCCGCCTCGAAAGCTGTTCGAGCAGCCCGGTCCTCCGGTCCCGTCTGAAGACCGCCACGGCATGACTGCCGAGGCTGGCGACGTAGACATGGCGGCCGTCCGGGCTGACGACGACCTCTTCGGGGCTCGTCACAGCGCGCCCGCGGGTGCAGCGGTTGACGCCGGTCCGGTGGATGCACGCGTCCAGTCCGCGTGGCTGAATCAGCCGGCCGTACGGTGCGGCCGAGGCCTCCCCCTGCGTCCCCTCGGCGGTCGCGGCGACGGAGACGAGGCCGAGCAGGACCAACAGCGCCACGGTGAGCGTTGCGAGCCTGCCGCGCATGTGCGAGGCGCATCGCATAAGGGATCCTGAGCGCGAGCCTCTCGCGGCACACTCGGCAAGTCAAGTGTGGGCGGGCTCCGGCTGCGTCGGCGCCGGTGCCGGCCGCCGGTAGAGCGCCAGGCCGACGAGGGCGATCGCCACCGAGATGCCGCCCGCCAATGCCAGCGTCACGCGGCCGCCGAGCACGGTGACGAGCAGGCCGCCGCAGGCCAGCGCCACCAGCTCGGCGCCGTTTCGCATCGCGTTGTAGGCGGCGAAGGCGCGGCCGTGCAGGCGGTCCGGCACGCGCTCCTGGATCAGCGTGCGGGCGAGCGTGTTCTTCGTCCCGTGGCCGATGCCGCCGAAGAACCACATCGCGGCGGCGAAGGGCACGACGAGCCAGGCCGTGGGCAGGCCGAGGCCGGTGCCCTGGATCAGCGTGGCGATGAGGACGCCCAGCGCGAGGGCGTGCGCCGCCACGCGACGGGACACGACCAGGGCGCCCACGATCATCCCGACCGTCCAGCAGCCGAACACGAGGCCGTAGACCGCGTCCGAGACCTCGAGGTCCTCCTTCAGGAAGAACACCTCCGCCGTCACGGAGGCGGTCATGAACAGGAGCGTCGCGAACAGGACGCTCATCGCGATCGCGAGCGTGCGGTCGCGGAAGAGGTACGCGATGCCGTCGCGTGCCCGCTCGTGCTCCGTGCCCTCGGGCACCGCCTGAGGGTGGCGGCGGGCGTGGAGCACGACCGCCGCGAGCGCCACGACGGCGAACGTGCCGGCGTTCACGAGCATCGCCACGTCGGTTCCGCCGAGCCCGGCGAGCACGCCGCCGAGCAGCGGGCCGGCGGTCATGCCCGCGTAGCGGGCGGTCTCGACGAGGCCGTTCACCTCGGTGAGCCGCCGCCCGCCCGCGACCACGGGCACGAGCGCGAACTCGGCGGGCTGCGCGAAGGCGAAGCCGGTGCCGAGGAGGGCGGCGAGCGCGAGGATCGCGGCCACCGAGTCGAGCGCGAGCAGGAGGGCGGCCGCGATGGCCGCCTGTGCGAGCGAGGCCACGAGCAGGACGCCGCGCGCCTCGAGCCGGTCGACCACCAGCCCGGCAACGGGGGCGAGCACGACGACCGGCGTCCAGAGCGCGAGGAAGAGGCCGGCGATCGCGAGGCCGGAGCCGCTCATCTCCTGGAGGTGAAGCGTGAGCGGGATCCACAGCAGGAAGTCGCCGAGCGCCGAGATGCCCACGGCGCCGACGATCAGGCGGACGTCACGCTGCGCGCCCGAGTGCTCGCTCACCCGGCCAGTTTCGCCGAATTCCGGCGATCCAGCTCGGCGCGCACCGCGGGCACGACCTCCGTGCCGAGCAGCTCGATCGAGCGCATCGCCTGCGAGTGCGGCAGATGGCCGACGCTGATCTGGGCGAGGAAGCGGTCGTGTCCGAACAGCTCGTGCTGGAAGAGGATCTTCTCCGTTATTTCTTCAGGGCTGCCCACGACGAGCGCCCCGCGCAGGGAGCGCAGCTGGTCGAACTGGGCGCGCGTCATCGGAGCCCAGCCACGCTCGCGGCCGATGCGGGTCATCATGCCGGCGTACGCCGGGAAGAACTCGTCGGCCGCCTGCTGGGAGGTGTCGGCGACGTAGGTGTGCGAGTTGATGCCGAGCGGGAGCACGGGATGGCCGACCTCGCGCGCGGCGCGGCGGTAGAGGTCGGTGAGCGGCACGAAGCGCTCCGGCGCGCCGCCGATGATGGCGAGCGCGAGCGGGAGGCCGAGGGACGCGGCGCGAACGGCGGAGTTGGGAGTGCCGCCCACGGCCAGCCAGACCGGCAGCGGGTCCTGCACCGGGCGCGGGTAGACGCCGGCGTCGTCGAGCGGTTGGCGGTGCTCGCCCCGCCAGCTGACGATCTCCTCCTCCCGGATGCGGAGCAGCAGTTCGAGCTTCTCGGCGAACAGCTCGTCGTAGTCATCGAGGTCGTAGCCGAACAGCGGGAACGACTCGATGAACGAGCCGCGGCCGGCCATGATCTCCGCGCGGCCGCCCGAGAGGAGGTCGAGCGTCGCGAAGTCCTGGAAGACGCGGACCGGGTCGTCGGAGGAGAGGACGGTGACGGCGCTGGAGAGCCGGATGCGCTCGGTGCGAGCCGCGGCGGCGCCGAGCACGACCGCCGGCGAGGAGACCACGAAGTCCGGCCGATGGTGCTCCCCGACGCCGAACACGTCGAGCCCAACCTGCTCCGCGAGCTCGATCTCCTCGAGCAGATCGCGCATGCGCTGCTCGGGGCTGATGGAGCGGCCGGTTGCCGGATCGGGACTGAGTTCCGCGAACGTGTAGAGGCCGATTTCCATGGCCCCTCCGAGGTTCGCAGGTGCCCCCGGGATCGCTACCCTCTCGGACCGGGCGCCCGTAGCTCAGCTGGATAGAGCGTCGGTCTACGGAACCGAAGGTCTCAGGTTCGAATCCTGACGGGCGCGTTCAGCCGGAGAGCAGAACTCGCGCCAACGCGCAACGGACCCGGGTTGTTCACCACCCCGGTTCCCAAACCCGCTTCCCGTGGACGCTCACTAAGTCGAGTCCGTGACGGGAGAACGTGCCGGCCGAGCAATGGCGGCGGGCCCTCAGCCGGTGGCCGCACCATGAACCGGGTCGCCGCCTGAGCGGGAGCGCGATCGTGTTTCACTCATCCTCGACGGCGTCGCCCGACCGCGGGGATAACACTCCGCAACTGGGGCACCAGACGCGGGTTCGATGAGGTTCGGGAGGCCTGGCTGACATGGTTCGAGGCGTTTGAGCGCGTTGAATTCGAGATCGAGGAACTTCTCGATGCCGGTGACAAGGTCGTGGCGTTCATCCGAGCGAGCGGACGGGGCCGGGAGAGCGGTCTCCCGGTAGACCAACGCCTCCCGAGCGTCTGGACGGCGCGCGACCGAAGGGTCGTGCGTGTGGCCGGCTACCGCGATCCTGCCGACGCCCTTCGCGCTGCGGGACTCAGTCGTTAGCCGGCGCCCAAGCCGCCGCAAGTATCCGTTGACCGGGGAGCGCCGAGCGCACCCCCGGCGGAGATCGCGCTAGCATAAATACATGCCCGAGGCATATATCTCGCCGGTCGCCAACCGTCTCGGCGCGGCGGCACTGACGCTGAGCGACGCGATCCGCGACGCGACGGAGGGGGCGACGGGGATGTCGGGCGGCGTCCCGGCCGCGCTGGTATCGCTGTACGAGTGGGCCGACGGAAGGTCGGTCGACGTGCTGGCCCGCGCGATGCGCGTGTCGCACTCCCGCGCCGTGCGCGTGGTTGACCGCCTCGAGGCGGCAGACCTCGCGCGGCGCGAGCCGGACCCCACCGACGGCCGCCGTGCACTGGTGCGATTGGAGCCGGCGGGTCGCGAACTCGCCAAACAGGCGCTCGACGCCCGCTCGCGCGTGCTGCTGTCGGCCGTTGCGGAGCTCGATTCCCGAGCTCTGCGCCAGCTCGACGCGCTACTCGCGGCGCTGCTCGACGCGACGACAGTCGACACGGGTGCCGCGATGGAGACGTGCCGGCTCTGCGACGCACACACCTGCGGGCACTACGAGGGGCTCTGCCCGGTGACGCGAGCCGCCGATCGGCGGAGAGCGCTCGCGTGATGCGCCTTCTCGCCGGCGCGCGCCCTTCAGCGGTGGCGGTGCTCGGCCTCGCCGCGGTAGCACCGCTGTTCCTCAGCGCGGGCGGCACCCTGCTCCACAACATGGTCCTGGCAGCCGTCTACGTCGTGATGGCGCTCGGGCTGAACTTGATCGTCGGCTTCGCCGGGTTGCTCGACTTCGGCTACGTGGCGTTCTTCGCGATCGGCGCGTACACGGCCGCCTACTTCGCGTCGGGCTTCTGGGGCATCCATCTCAACTTTCTGCTCGTGCTCGGGCTGGCCGCCGCGACCGCGGCGCTCGTCGGCGCCTTCATCGGAGTCCCGACGTTGCGGTTGCGGGGTGACTACATCGCGGTCGTCACGCTCGCTTTCGGCGAGATCACCGGGCAGATCGTGGCGAACGGGCGCGGTATCGAGATATTCGGCGGCACGTTGACGTCTGGCCCGATCGGGATCGGACCGATTGACCGTATCGACCTTCCGCTGATCGGAGGCTTCGAGGCGCTGGACCTACGCCCGTGGTACTGGTTTGCGCTCGCCCTCGCCGCATTGGCGCTGCTCGCGACCGTGAACCTGCGCGACTCCAGGATCGGGAGGGCCTGGGTAGCGATCCGGGCTGACGAGTCGGCCGCCGCGTGCGCCGGGATCCCGATCGTACGTACCAAGCTTCTCGCATACGGGACGGGCGGCGCGTTCGGGGGGGTCGCGGGCGCCTACTTCGCCTCGTACTTCGGCTTCGTCAATCCCACCCAGTTCCAGTTCTCCTTCTCGATCTTCATCCTGGCGATGATCGTGCTGGGCGGCCTCGGATCGATCTGGGGCGTCGTGGTTGGGGCCGTTGCGCTGTCGGCGGTCAACAACTACCTGCTGCCGGACGTCCTGTTCGACCTTCCGCGCAAAATCGGCTTGGACTTCGACCTGTCCGCCATCAGCTCCGGGATCTATGGCGCGCTTCTGGTGATCGTGATGCTGGTGCGACCACAGGGGCTCGTACCCGCCGCAACGCCCGCGCGACGCGAGGAGCTGTCTGAACTTCAGCGCCGCGCAAGACCGTCAGGACCACGTCCCATCGGCCCGGCATGGAAGGACGCAGCGCTTTGACCCGTCAGTCAGAGCCGGCACCTCGTACGCGCGGAATCGGCCGGTCGTCGGGCCGGTCGGCAACGAGCACCGACAGCGGTGTCGTCGCGTGGTCGACCTTCCGCCCACAGTTCGACGATCACACGGGTCGAGCGTCAGCCGTTGCAGCGTTGAGAACACGGCTCTGTCGCCTGTCACATCTATCCGTCGCGACGTGTCACCGAGATATGCGTCGAACCGAAGCCGGACGCGGCGACAGCCGTTTTCCACCGCTAAGTCGCGGCGCCCGGGAGCAGGCGCCGGAGGAGCGAGCGCGCCCGCACAAGGTCACGGCCCCCGCTTTGAACCTGGTCGCGCCTCAGCCGAAGGAGGTGAACCGCGTCGGCGGTCGAACGGAACGGGTCCGAGACGACCGAGCCGGTTTCGAGGGAGATGGCGGCCACCGGGTCGCCGTCCTCCTCCGCCATGAGCACAAGACCGCTCGGCGCCCGCCCGCTGTCCAGTGCGGCCAAACGGCGCACCGCCGCCGCGTCGTCCGGTCCGGCAATACGAATCGTGACGGGTGGGTCCTGACCGGGCTCCGGGCTGCGATGTCTGGTCATGCATCGACCGTACGAGGCGCGGCGCGCCCGCACATCGGGGAGCTTCCGGATCCTCGCCCTGATCTCAGGGTCCCTGAACCTGCGGCTCCCCGATGCGGAGCCGCCGCGCCGGCCGTACGGTCGAAGCATGGTGCTCAAGCGAAACGAGATCCGGTGAGGCGGGTGGTGGCCACGCTGTATGCGTCGGTGGACGGGTACGCCTCCGACTTGCCGGACGAGCGCATGCGCTGGGTCACGGACCAGATCGGTGACGATGTGAGCGCGTTCGGCCTGACACAGCTCCGAGCAGCCGACACGCTCTTGCTCGGGCGCGTGACGTACGAGGCGTACGCGCGCTACTGGCCGCTCGCGGCCGACGACGACCCCGAGTTCGCGGCGCTCATGAACGACATCGCCAAGGTCGTCGTCTCACGGACGCTGCGCGACGAGGACGTCACGTGGCGGAACACCCGCGTCGCGCGCGGTGACCTGGCCGAGGAGGTCAGCGCGCTCAAGCGCGCGCCCGGCCGGGACATCGCGGTCGCGGGAAGCGTGGAACTGGTGGCGTCGCTCGTGGCGCGGGGCCTGCTCGACCGGCTGCAGCTCGAGATGCTGCCGGTCGTCCTCGGCGCTTCAGGTGGCAGGGCGATCTTCGATGGCTACGACCGAACCAGTCTGAGGCTCGTCGACACGACGGTCCTCGACAACCGGGTGGTCGTACTCGACTACCAGCCGCTGCCCGATGGCGGCGCCGGCGACGACCGAAAGGAAGAACGTGAACGGCAGTCCTCATGAGATCGGCCCGATCCTCGTACTCGGCGGCACCGGCAAGACCGGACGGCGCGTAGTCGAGCGGCTTCGCGCGCGCGGCATCGCGACGCGCGTGGGCTCGCGCTTCGCCGATCCGCCCTTCGACTGGGAGAACCGCGCGACCTGGGCGCCCGCTCTGGCGGGAGTCCGAACCGTTTACCTCACGTACTACCCGGACCTCGCCGCCCCCGGCGCCGCGGAGGCGACCGAGGCATTCGCCGAGCTGGCCGTCCAGCGCGGCGCCTCGAGGATCGTGCTGCTCTCCGCCCGCGGCGAGCCGCGGGCGGAGAGCGCGGAGGAGGCCGTGCGGGGCACCGGCGCGGCCCTCACGATCGTCCGCAGCACGTGGTTCATGCAGAACTTCAGCGAGGACTACCTGCGCCACGACGTCGTGGGCGGGGAGCTGCGGCTCCCGGCGGGTGATGTCCCGACCCCGTTCGTCGATGCCGACGACCTCGCCGACGTCGCCGTGGCCGCGCTCATCGACGATCGTCACGTCGGGCAGCTCCATGAGCTGACCGGCCCGCGCTCGCTGACGCACCGGGAGATCGCCGCGGAGATCGCGGCCGCGATCGGGCGCGAGCTGCGCTACACCCCGGTGACACTCGACGAGTACGAGGCGAGCCTCGTCGCCCATGGCGTCGACCCCGGCTTCATCGAGGTGCTGCCATACCTCTACCGCGAGGTCATGGACGGCCGCAATGTTGCGACGACCGACGGCGTGCGGCGCGCTCTCCGCAGGGAGGCTCGCGAGTTCGCCGAGTACGCGCGGAAGGCGGCCGCGAGTGGCGCGTGGGACGAGTTGGCGGTGGCTGCATGATCTTCGTGACCGGAGCGACCGGCAATGCGGGCGGCGCCGTGGCGCGCGCTCTGGCGGCCGCCGGACACCCGGTCCGGGCGCTGATCCGCGCCGACGCGGACGCCGCAAGGCTGCCCGCCGGGACCCACGTGGCGGTCGGAGACCTGAACCGGCCCGAAACGCTCGCGCCGCATCTGAGCGGCGTGGACGCCGTCTTCCTGCTCAGCGGCTACGACGGGATGCGGGACACGCTCGACCTCATGGAGGGGGCGGGCGTCGCGCGCGTCGTCCTGCTGTCGAGCAGCGCGGTGCCGGGCGGCGACCTCTCGAACGCGGTCGCGCGCCACCACATCCTGGCCGAGCGGGCGGTTCGCGACTCAGGGCTGGCATGGACCTTCCTCCAACCCAACAGCTTCATGTCGGACACGCTCGACTGGGCCACGCAGTTGCGCCGGGGCGATGTCGTCCGCGCCCCGTTCGGCGCCGCCCGCGTCGCGGCCGTCCATCACGACGACGTCGGCGAGGTCGCCGCGGCCGCACTGGCCTCGGGGGAGCACGAGGGCCGCACATACCGGCTGAGCGGGCCCGAGGCGCTCCTGCCCTCGGACCGTGTCGAGATCCTCGCGCGCGTGCTGCGCCGGCCGCTCCGGTTCGAGGAGCAGTCCGACGTCGAGGCGTGGGCGGAGATGGCGGCGACGAAGCCGCTCGACCACGTGAACGCGTTCTTCAGCTTCTTCGGCGACGGCGACCTTGACGAGTCCGAGGTGCTGCCAACGGTCGAAGAGCTGACCGGCCGCCGGCCATGGACCTTCGAGGCGTGGGCGAGGGCTCACGCCCACGCATTCGCAATCCCCGATTCCGCGGACCCGCTGCGCCGGGCCGCCGCATGAGGTAACGCCTGATGACTTCGCTGACCCGCTGGGTTCTCTCGCACAAGCGCACGGTCGTCGTCACGTGGATCGTGCTCACGTTCGCCGGGATCGCCGCCGCCGGCCCCGCCACGGACGCGCTCGAGGCCGAGTTCTCGGTGCCGGGGAAGGAGAGCTGGGAGACGAACGTCGCGATCGCCGAGCGTTATGGCGCGGACCGGAACGGAACCGCTCCGCTGCTTCCAGTCGTGAAGCTGCCGGAGAGTCAGAGCGTGAGCTCCCCCGCGGTTCGCGCCGACCTCGAGCGCCTGGACGCGCGCCTGGAGGCCGCGCTGCCGGGTGCGCGCATCGCCTCCTATGCGTCGACCGGCGACGAGACCTTCGTCTCGGACGACGGCCGCACGACGTTCGCGCTTGTATACCCACGCCCGGACCCCGACGCGATCTTCGGCGAGAACCCCAAGGCCGAGGAGGCCGCAAGCCGTGCCGTCAGCGCGTCGGACGTAGCCGGCCGGCCCGTTCACCTGACCGGCTTCGACGCGCTCCTGGACGACAGCGGGGGTAGCGGCGACGGGCCGGGCGTGCTGCTGGAGGCTGTGCTCGGCGGGGCCGGGGCGCTGCTCGTGCTGCTTTTCGTGTTCGCGTCGCTGCTCGCGTTCGTCCCGCTCCTCATGGCGTTCGTCTCGATCATGACCACGTTCCTGCTGCTGTACGGCCTGACGCAGTTCACGTCGGTCTCGCCGATCGTGCAGTTCCTGATCGCGCTGATCGGGCTCGGAGTCGCAATCGACTATTCGCTGATCGTCGCCTCGCGCTGGCGCGAGGAGCGCGCTCACGGCCGCTCGGGCGACGAGGCGGTTCAGAAGGCCATGGAGACCGCGGGGCGAGCCGTCGTGTTCAGCGGCATCACCGTGGCAATCGGCCTGCTCGCGCTGATCGCCCTGCCACTGCCGTTCCTGCGCTCGATGGGGTACGGCGGAATGCTGATCCCGCTCGTCTCCACGCTCGTCGCGATCACGCTACTGCCTGTGGTGATCGCGAAGTTCGGCCACCGGCTCGACTGGCCGCACCGTCGCACGGACGACAAGGCGAGCCGAGCCTGGACGCGCTGGGCGGAGCTGGTCGCCAGACGGCGCTGGGTCGCCGCCGCTGCCGGCATGGCGGTGGTCCTCGCGCTCGCGTTCGCCGCGACGGACCTCCAGCTCGGGACGTCCGACGCCGACACGGTTGCGAAGTCCGGCGACGCCAAGGACGGGCTCGTGGCGCTCGAGGAGTCTGGTATCGGCGAGGGCTCGCTCCTTCCACACGAGATCCTCGTGGGGCGCGGGACCGACCCGCGCGAGGTCGCGGCGGAGGTCGCACAGGTCGAGGGGATCCACGGCGCCGTCGCGCCCGCGGGCGGTACCTGGCGCGCCGACGGCACGGCGCTCGTGGAGGCGATCCCGATCCCGGATAGCGGCTCGGGCGACGGCGAGGCGACGCTCGAGGGCGTGCGCGAGGCCACTCACTCGTTCGGCACGGGTGTGCGCCTGGGCGGGCAGCCGGCCGCGAACGCGGACTTCATCGACGCCGTCTACGGCAGCTTCCCGCTCATGATCGCGCTGATCGCGGCAACGACATTCATCCTGCTGGCGCGGGCGTTCCGGTCGCTGCTGCTGCCCGCCAAGGCGATCGTCTTGAACGTGCTGAGCATCGCGGCCGCGTGGGGCGTGCTCGTGCTGGTATGGCAGCACGGCTACGGCTCCGAGGCGATCTGGGGCATTGAGGCGACCGGGTCGATTCCCTCGTGGATGCCGCTGATGATCTTCGCGTTCCTGTTCGGCCTATCGATGGACTACGAGGTGTTCATCCTCGCCCGAATGCGGGAGGAGTTCGACAACACCGGCTCCACCGAGACGGCCGTCATACGCGGAATCGGGCGGACGGGGCGGCTCGTCACGAGCGCCGCGCTGATCCTGTTCCTCGCGTTCACATCGATGGCGTCGGCACCGGAGACCGATGTGAAGATGATGGCCACGGGCCTGGCGGCCGGCATCCTGCTCGATGCGACGGTGATCCGCGCGCTCATAGTCCCCGCTGTCATCGCGCTGATGGGGCGTTGGAACTGGTGGTTGCCGCGCTGGCCGGCGCGCCTGCTCAGGGTCGAGCCCTCGCTGCCGCGTAAGGCCGCTGCCTCGCAGGCCGAAGGGTGATCCGTGCCGGAGTCCAGCCGGAGTAGGCTGGGCGGTGATCGCGGGACCCGGAGGCACGGTGGCGGTCGAGTCCGAACTGACGCTTCTCGAGCGCGAGCGAGAGCTCGCGGAGCTCGCTCAGGTTTTGGAGGACGCTCGGGCCGGCAGTGGCCGCGCGGCTTTGATCGAGGCTCCGGCCGGGCTTGGGAAGACCAGCCTGCTGGCTGCCGCGACCGGGCTCGCGCGCGACACCGGCATGACGGTGTTGCGCGCTCGTGCGAGCGACTTGGAGCGCGACTTCGCGTATGGCTGCGTCCGCCAGCTGCTCGATCCGCTGGTCGCGCGGCTGTCGGATGCCGAGCACGAGCGCGCCTTCGCCGGGGCCGCGGGGATGTCCAGCTGCCTTTTCGCCCCGATGCCGCTTACGTCCGGCCCGTCGGGCGGCGCGTTCGCGATGTTGCACGGCCTCTACTGGCTCGTGAACAACGTCGCCGACGTAGCGCCGGTGGCGCTCTGCCTCGACGACCTCCACTGGGCGGACACCGAGTCGCTTCGCTTCCTGAACTTCCTCGCGCCGCGGCTCGACGGGATCGCCGTCGCGATAGTGGCGGCGACGCGGCCCGGCGAGGAGGCGTCAGACCAGCTGAGCAGGCTTGCCGCCGCGCCCGAGACGTCGCTGCTGCGTCCGGCGCCGCTGAGCGCCCAGGCGACCGTGACCGTCTGCGAGCGGGTATTCGGCACCGCCGTGTCGCTTGAGTTCGCCGGGGCTTGCCGCGACGCGACCGCCGGCAACCCATTCCTGCTGGAAGCCCTGCTTCACGAGGCTGTCGAGCAGGATTTCCCGACTGGGCCGGAGGGCGCGCTGCGGGTGAGCGGTAGCGGTCCGGCGGCCGTGGCACGCGCCATCGTGCTGCGCCTCTCGTCGCGCCCGCCGACCGCGACCGCGCTCGTGCGGGCGGTGGCGGTTCTCGGCGACGGCGCGAGCGTCACGGAAGCCGCCGACCTCGCCGGCCTGTCCGTCGCGGAGACGGCACGCGCCGCCGACATGCTGGTTGCGCTTGCGATCCTGCGCCCCGCCGAGCGGCTCGAGTTCGCCCATCCGATCGTCCGCGAGGCGATCTACGCCGACATCGGCGCAGCGGAGCGCGCGCTCGCCCACGCGCGGGCTGCGGAGCTGCTGGCGGCGGCCGGTGCTCCGGAGGAGCGCATCGCGGCTCAGATCGCCGCGGCGGAACCGGCCGGTGAGCCGCGCCGCGTGCAGCTCCTCCGCCGCGTCGCGGCGGACGCACTGGGGCGCGGCGCGCCCGCAGCCGCGGTGGCGTGGCTTCGCCGCGCGCTCGCGGAGCCCCCGCCGGAGGGACTCGAGGGCGAGGTTGTGCTCGAGCTGAGCGCGGCCGAGCTACGGCTCGGGGCGCCCGAGGCGGCCGTGGACCAACTCCACGCAGCCGCGCGGCTGGTCGCCGCGCCGCAGCTGCTCGCGACAGCCGTTCGGTTGCTCGGCGGCGCGCTCACGTGGTCCGGCGACGCGGACCGCGCGGTCGACGTGATCGGGCACGCGATCGACGCGCTCGAGGACAGCGACCGCGAGCTTGCGCTGCTGCTGGAAGCGGAGCGGTCGGCGTACGCGCAGCAGGGGAGCCTCGAGACGCGCGCGCCCGCGGCGGAGCGCCTCGAGCGCTATGCCGATCTCGCGGGCGAGACGCCCGCTGAGCGCCTTGTGCTGGCGAGCCTCGCGTTCGAGCGCTCCCGGGCGGCCGGCACGGCGATGGAGGCCTCCACGCTGATCGAGGGCGCGCTCGCCGGCGGCCGGCTGCTCGGCGAGCAGGAGACCGACGTCTCCGGAACCCTGTATCTGCTCGTGCTCGGGTTGATTTCGACCGACTCGCTCGAGGCCGCCGCGAGCCATCTCGACGCGATGCTGGTGGACGCGCGGGCGCGCGCGTCGATCCCGGCGGAGGCATTCGTCCTCGTACACCGGGCGTGGGTCGAGTTGCGGCGCGGCTCCGTCGCACGCGCCGAGGCCGACGCCCGTACCGGGCTCGAGCTGCTCACCGAACACGACATCCGGCTCGGCACGCGCTTCGCCGTCGCCGGACTGATCGAGGCGCTGATCGAACGAGGCGAGCTCGACGAGGCTGAGCGCGCGCTTGCTGACGGCGGCCACGCCCACGACATCGCGGCAGGCATGGCCAGCAATGCGCTGCTCGAGGCACGCGGCCTGCTGCGGCTGGCGCAAGGCAGGCCCGACGACGCCCTGGCCGACTTGAACGAGTTTGGCCGGAACGACGAGCTGTTCGGTG
>DASSVP010000198.1:0-11336 GCA_035705985.1 Thermoleophilaceae bacterium | reverse complement strand
GAGGCGACCGGATCACGCACGACCTGATCCACCACCTGAACGTGAAGGCCGCGACCCCCTTTGCCGTCGCGGACGCGCACGCGCTCGTATCGGATGTCGACGACGTGGTCGACCTCGCCGAGGAGGTCGCCGATTTCATGGGCCTCTACCGGATCGAGGCGGCGACCGAGCAGGCGATCGCGCTCGCGGATGTGCTGAAGCGGGCCGGCCACGAGCTCGCCGCGGCGCTGAGCTCACTCAAACGGCCCCGAGAGCTGCGCCCGCGCATCGTCACACTCCACGACCTGGAGCACGAAGGCGATCGACTCGAGCGCGACGCATTGACCACGCTGTTCGACGGTGGCATCGACCCGATGGTGGTCATCCGCTGGAAGGACATCTACGAGCGGCTCGAGGCCGCCATCGACGCCTGCCACCACGCCGGCAACAGGCTCGAGGGACTGCTCGTCAAGATCGCGTGACGAGCGGCCCTCGCCGCGGCCGTTTCGGTCCTCGTCACCGCTCGGCGACATCGGGCGCCCGCCCGGGGGCAGCCTACGTCGTGATCACCGCGCGGAAGCCGGCCTGCACCGACTCGGTCAGCCGGGGAAGCCGACGCGCGAGCCTGAGGTCGCGCGTGTCCGAACTCTGTAGGTAGCGCAGCGGCGGTGCACAACCGTGTCACCACGGAGCCGCAGGCGCTCGTCGGAGGGGAGGATGCGGCCACGGCACACGAAGCACGCCGGGCCTGCCGGGTTCTGCATCAAGCGGAGGACTTGCCGAAAGATGGGCAAAGGGTTCACGCACCGATCGTCCTTGACCGCCCGCGTTCGGAGGTGACGCTGACGTGAACCGGTCGTGACGAGCTCGTTACCGCTCCGGACGCCGGCGGAGCCGGGATCAGCGGGCACGACCTGCGAACTCGGACGGGGACGGCCTCCGGCCGGTCGATCGCGTCACCCCGTCGCCGCGTAGGCACCTGTGAGCTCAACGGCGAACTCCTCGAACTCGGTCGGGGTCGTGCTGCCCTCGTTGCGACCCTCGAGTGAGTGCAGCCGGCCTTCGCTCGGCGCCTCGTTGAACTCGACGAACAGCGCAGCGAAGCCGGGGGAGAACCCGGCGTGCCGGTGAGGACCGCCACCAACTCTTCGTCCGGCAGCCGCAAATACTGGAGGTCCGGCTGCCGATCGCCTCGACGACCGCCACCGCGACCTCGGTGTAGGTAAGGTCGCGCGGGCCGAGCAGCTCGCGGACCACGGCGCCGGAGCAGCTCGGCGAGCGCTACGAGATCCTCCGCCCGAATCTCCCTGGGCGCATGGACGGTTCGGCAGGCCTACCGCGTACTGCCGTCTCGGCGCAGTCGATAGAAGCGCTCCTCGAACTTGAAGAGCCGTGCGAGGGGGTCCGGCTCGGTGTCCGCGACTTCGATGTCGGTCACCTCCCACCCCGGGAATGCTCTTTGGACATCGGCGCGGCTCGCGCCGCGCGGCAGCGGGCCCCTACGGCGGGGGGCGAAGCAATCGAGCAGCAGCGTGGCATCGGACGCCGCGATTGCGGTGACCTCGCGGCCCATCGCCTCGCGCTGGGCATCCGTGAGGCCGTGGAAGGTTCCGGTGTCGACCAGGAGACGGAAACCGGAGCCGACGTCTGACTCCCGGAGCGCCGTCACGTCGCCGTGCACCAGCCGCATCTGAACGCCCGCCTCGGCGATCCGCTCCCCGGCGCGGCGCAGGGCCTTCTCGACCATGTCGACGCCGGTCACCTCCCAGCCACGCTGCGCGAGCCGAACACCCCAGACGGCGCTGCCGCAGCCGAGGTCGAGCGCCGAACCGAACGGCGGCACGCGCCCTTCCTCCTCGCGCGCCACCAGCTCGAGGAGCTTGGTCGAGAATGGCGGATGCTCGGCGAGATCCTCCCAGGGATGGAATCCGACCCTGTAGGCCAGCTCGTAGTTCATCGTCCCTCCAATCGCCGCTACTCGCGTGGAATGGAGCGACGCTACGGGCGACCGGCGCGGCTGCCAATCGGGAGTTCTCCCCATGCCGTCAGCCCATGTTCCATCGCGAACACCGCCACCGCGGCGCGCGTCGATACGCCGATCTTGCGGTAGGCGTTCTGAACGTGGCGATCGGCCGTCTTCGTCGAGATGCCGAGTGCATGCGCGACCTGTTTCGTTTGCATACCACGCGCCAGCAGCGCCACGACCTCGACCTCCCGCTCGGTCAGGTCCGCTGGACGCGTGATCGCCGGCGCGGACTGCCCAGCCGCCTCCAGCACCGCGCCAACCGCCTCGGCGTCGAGCCGCCCGGCGCTGGCCTCCTCGGCAATTGCCTCCGCGGCCCGTGTGGGTGGGAGCGCCTCGCGATGCGCACGCGGCTCGGTCATCGCCTGGTAAGCATCGGCCGCTCCGAGCAGGCGCGCGCTGCGGGTCAGCGATTCGCCCCGCACGCCGCGGTGGTATCCCGAGCCATCGAGCCGCTCGTGATGGGCCGTCGCGACCGGGGCCAGAGCGGCGAGAAACGGCGAGCGACTCAGGACGCGCTCGGTGTAGTAGGGGTGCAGCCTGACCCGCTCCCACTCGCCGGCCGTGAGCGCCGCCCGCTTCTGCCAGATCGGTACCGGCACCGCGACCCGGCCGAGGTCCTGGACCAGCGCCGCGCGTCGGATCTGGATGAGCTCGCCGCCGGCGAAGCCGCATGCTTGCGCCGCCGCGCCCGCCAGCTTCGCCACTCCGGCGGAGTGGCCGGCAAGGGACGGGGAGACGAGGTCGGCGAAGTCGCCCATCGCGGACAGGGCCCGATCGATTCCGACCCCTTCGAGGGTGAATCCACGCGCCGGCTCACACCCGAGCGCCTGATCCCATGCCGACCCCTCCTCGTCCACGGCGAGGAAGTCCTCCGCGTCTCGCACGAAGCGGCCGGCTACCTCCGGATCGAGGGCGCTGCCGGCTCGAGCACCGACGACCGAGGCCGCGAGCTCGGCCCCGCCCAGCACGCGCTGAACATCGATGTCGCGAGCCACGTGGGCGATCCGCATCGCCAGCGGGATCTCCTCGCCCTTGGCCCCTGTCGCGCCCTTCCCGTCCCAGCGCTCATCGACGTAGGCGAACAGCCCGCCGATGGAAGCCGGCAGACCTAGCCTCTCGATCAGCATCCGAGCCACCTCGCGGCAGGCCACGTCCGCGCGCGGCATGACGAGCGCGGCCCGTGGAACCTTGCGTGCGACCTCGAGGGCACGCACGGGCAGGGCTGCCTCCGGAGCCACTGAGCGCGCGATCGCCGCGATGATCTCTCGCGGCTCCCCGAACCACACGGGCATGAGGTGATTCCTGACCGCCGCCGCCGTGTCACCAATGATCTGCGCCCTCACGTGGATGTCCGCGGTGCAGCCGACGTGCTGCAGCAGGCACGCGTAGTAGCTCTGAGCGGCGGTCTCATGATCGACATCCAGGCGCTCGGCCAGGCGCACCGCGACGAGTGTGCTGCGCAATCCGTGCTCGAAGTCGAACCCGATGCTGAGATCGGTCGCCAGCGACAGCGCGGCGATCACCTCGGCCGCAGAGATGCGCTCCTGCCCGGACACCGCTGCCTCGGACACACATCGAAGGTACCCGAGCGCTGATGCGTTAGTGTAAGCTTACCGTTAGTGGCGACTTACCGAACTGATGGATGGATCGCGCTCGGCGATCCGACCAGGCGCGCGATCTTCGAGCGCATCGCCGAGCGGCCGCAGGCGGTGGGCGAACTCGCCCGCGAGCTCCCGGTCAGCCGACCCGCCGTCTCGCAGCATCTCAGGGTGCTGAAGGAAGCGGGACTGGTGTCCGACCGCCCCGACGGCACGCGCCGCATCTACCAGCTCGACCCAGCCGGACTCGAGTCCCTTCGAGCGCAGCTCGACCGTTTCTGGACTCGGGCACTGGCCAACTACAAGGCAGTCGCCGAGCAACGACCAGAGGAGGTCTCATGACCACGCAGGCGCAGGACACATCCGTACGGACGCAGACCGTCGTCGACGTGCCGATCGATCGCGCGTTCGCCGTCTTCACCGAGCAGTTCGACAGCATCAAGCCGCGCGAGCACAACATGCTCGGGGTCGACATAGCCGAGACTGTGTTCGAGCCCCGCGAGGGTGGGCGGATCTACGATCGCGGCGTCGACGGCAGCGAATGCCATTGGGCCCGCGTGCTCGCCTACGAGCCGCCGGACCGGGTCGTGTTCAGCTGGGACATCAGCCCGCGGTGGCAGATCGAAACCGACCACGCCAAGACGAGCGAGGTCGAGGTCCGGTTCATCTCCGAGACTCCCGACCGCACCCGGGTCGAGCTCGAGCACCGCAGGCTCGACCGCCACGGCGACGGCTGGGAGAGCGAGCGTGACGGAGTCGGCGGCGAGGGCGGCTGGCCGCTCTACCTGCAGAGGTTCAGCGAGCTGGCGAAGGACTGAGGTCCCCCACGTACAGGAAGCCCGTGGCCCGGATCGAGCCCGCCTCGATCAGCATGCGCTCCTCCTGCTCCAGCGCCGTCCCCAACTCCAGGTAGAGGGAGGGCGTCCAGGCAAACCAGCGCTCCCTGAAACGCTGGTCTAGCGCCCGTCGCATCGCGCTGGAGCTGTGCAGGCCCGCGTGGTCCGCTTCCCACTCGGCCAGACACTCCTGTGGCGAGCGCGCAGCGTGATGGCCCTCCCTGCGGCGTTTGTCGAGGTACCAGCCAGCAGTCGCCTCGTCGAATCGCTCGAAGGCGTGCTCGACAAGGATCAACCGGCCGCCTGGCACGAGCAGGCGCCGCAGCTTCGAAAGCGCCCCGGCGAGATCGTGAATGTGATGCAGCGACCGGCTTGCGACGACTGCGTCGAAGCGCGCCGGGTCGGCGAATTCCTCGAGCGAGACGGCCTGAAAGATTGCGCCGTCGGGGGCGGCCGGGTCGATCGCGACGACTCGGTGGCCCAGATCGTCCAGCGCTTCCGCGAGCCGGCCATCGCCGCATCCGACCTCCAGTATGCGTGACGGCGCAGGGGGCAGATGGACTCTGACGAACTCGAGGATGTCCATGGTCAGGCCTGGATCATGGAGCAGCCAACCTGATGTACTGACCGCATGGCGCACGCGGATGTCGAGGCGCTCGAACGCGGGTACGCCGCGCTGAATCGCGGTGATCTCTCCGTCGTGCTCGAGCTGCTCGATGCCGACATCGAGTGGCACGAGCCAGGTTGGAGCCCCGAGGCTGGCACGCATCGCGGGCGCGACAGCTTTGAGCGCTTCCTTCGCGGCTGGGTGGAGAGCTTCGAGGAGTTCCGGGTAGAGCCCGAGCGGGTCGTCCAGCGCGGCGATCGGCTGGTGGCGGTCGTACGCCAGACGGGAGCGGGGCGGTCGAGCGGTGTGCACGTAGGGACGCGCATCGCGCACGTGTGGACGGTCGTGGACGGCAGGGCCGTTCGCTGGGAGTCGGTCCCGGAGCCCGAGACGGTCCTGGACGGCGTCCGTTGAGGACCGCGCGGAGCTGGCCCGTCATGCGCTCGAGCAGGTCCGCTCGGGCAGCGGCCCGTCGGCGGCTGCCGGCTGCGCAGCCAGGACTTCCACAACCACGTGACGCGAGCGAATACCCCGGGCACGAGGGGATCCGTCAGTCGCTCGACCTGAACCAGCTCGCCTTCACCAATGGCTACCTGCGCATCCGTGTCGACGACCAGGTCAGTGAGGGCGAGCGCGCCGCGTCGCGCTGGGTCGCCATCGAGGATGGGGAGATCGTTCAGGACTGGGCGACCTCGGACAACGTTCATCATCCGACAGCTCGGTCCGTGGCGGCTGCTGCTGCTCCGCGTCGCGTGGTTGCGCCCGAGACGGGCATGTCGAGTATGACCAAGAGACCGGATGCGGCGGTGAGCGCCGCGACGAGCGCGATGGCGCCGCCGTAGTCGATCGCGTCGGCGGCGACACCGGCGATGAGGCCGCCGGCGACGTAGCCCATGTCGCGCCAGAAGCGGTAGATGCCGACCGCGGGCGGGCGCGCGACCGGGGTGACGGCGTCCGAGATCGCGGCGATCAAAGTCGGGTAGACGAGCGCCGTGCCGATGCCGAGGGCGGTCGCCGCGATGGCCGCGGTGGCGATGGCGCCGTCGAAGGCGGCGAGCAGTGCGAGCGCTGCAGCCTGGAGGAGCATGCCGGCGGCGATCAGCGGCTTGCGGCCGACGCGGTCGGACCAGTGGCCGGTCCAGATTTGAGCGGCGCCCCAGACGGCCGGGTAGAGACCGGCGACGAGCCCGACCTCGGCGGCGGAGGCGCCGTGGGCGGCGAGGAAGAGCGGGACGATGCCCCAGGCGAGCGCGTCGTTCAGGTTGTTCGTGAAGCCGGCCTGCGAGCACGACCGGAGCGCGGGGTCGCGGAAGGTCGCGTCGGCGAAGGCGCGGCGAAGCGGCGGTGCGCCGTGATCGGGGTGCTCGGCGTCTGCCTGCTCGAGCGCGACGTGCTCGGCGGTGTCGCGTACGAACAGGACCGACAGCAGGAGCGCGACGAGCGCGACGACGGCGCCGCCGGCGACGAGCACGTCGCGCGCGGCGTACTCGGACGCGAGCCAGCCGCTGGCTATCGCCGCGAGCGCGACGCCGCCGTAGCCGGCGGACTCGTTCAGCCCGAGCGCGAGCCCGCGCCGCTTCGGCCCGACGAGGTCGATCTTCATGACGACGGTCATCGACCAGGCGAGGCCCTGGTTCACGCCGAGCAGCAGGTTGGCCGCGACCACCCAGCCCCAGTTCGGCGCCACCGCGATCAGCAGCGGCACCGGCAGCGCGACCGCCCAGCCAAGGATCAGCAGCCGCCGGCGGCCGAGCCGCGCGGCGAACGCTCCTGCGCCCAGATTGGTGAAGGCCTTCGACAGACCGAACGCGACGATGAACGACAGCACCGCGGTGCTCGATCCGAGTCCGAACTCCTGCTCTCCGATCAGCGGCAGCGTCGAGCGCTCGAGCCCCACCATCGCCCCCACAAACGCGTTGACCGCGACCAGCAGCGAGAACTGCGCGACGTTCTCGCGCAATCCGAGCCGGACGCCCTGCGTCGTCACCGGTGCTCTGCGAGCGAGCGGCCGGCGCGGTTGGCCGCGATGATCTCTGCCTGTTGCGGCGGCGTCGGCGGGATGTCCTTCACGAGCGCGTCGGCGAATGCGTCCTCGGAGTCGAACTGAAGCGCCTTGTTGTGGCGGCGCTCGAACCCGATCGTCGAGGCGGGATTGGCGGAGAGGCCGCGGCCGCAGACGGAGCCGGAGTAGTGCGCGGGGTACAGGAGCAGATCGTCGGGCAGGGTCAGGAGCCGCTCGGTGAGTGAGCGGTAGAGCGTGCGCGCCATCGCGTCCACGGTCTGGTCGCCATGAGCGTGGAGGTCGGGCCGGCCCGCGTCCCCGACCAGCAGGGCGTCACCGGTCAGCACGAACCACGGCTCCTCGCCGCGGGTGTGGTCGGTGACGACGTAGGCGTGGTGGGCCGTCGCATGGCCCGGTGTCGCGATCGCCCGCAGCTCGGTGTTCCCAAGTTCCACGGTGTCACCGTCCTGGAGCGCGATGTGGTCGAAATCGACGCCGGCGCCCTCGGGCAGGTAGGCGGTCGCGCCGGTCCGCTCGACCACCCCCGGCAGGCCGGAGACGTGGTCCGCCTGCACGTGCGTCTCGAGCACCGCGACGATCGGGATT
The DNA here is from genome assembly GCA_035705985.1 of Thermoleophilaceae bacterium. Lineage (GTDB taxonomy): Bacteria > Actinomycetota > Thermoleophilia > Solirubrobacterales > Thermoleophilaceae > JACVRW01. The sequence continues at coordinate 3,682 of DASSVP010000198.1, read as the reverse complement.
CCCTGCTCCTCGGCGATGCGCCCGTATTCGTCGACAAGGTCGACGTGTGGATCGACGACGGCGAAGCGCGCCTTCGTCTTGCAGCCGAACAGATACGACGCGCAGGCGGAGCTGTCGTTCAGAAGCTGGCGGAAGAACACGCTTGCGAAATTATCAAGCGTTCGCTTGAATAGCAAATGATGAGCACGAGGCAGACAAAGGACGCGCTCTTCGAGGCGATCGCCGTCATGGGCAAGGCGTTCGCGAGCCCACGCCGGCTCGAGCTGATCGACCTGCTCGCGCAGGGGGCGCGTGGCGTGGAGCAGCTGGCGCGCGCGAGCGGCCAGTCGGTTGCGAACGCCTCACAGCATCTTCAGGCCCTGCACGCCGCCGGTGTCGTGACCCGCGAGCGCGACGGCACGCGCGTGAACTACTCGCTGGCAGGCCCGGACGTGCTGGAGCTGTGGCTCGAGCTGCGCAACGCATCGGCAACCCGTGTCGCGGAGGTGGAGCGAGCCGCTCGCAACTATCTGGGGGGCGAGGTCGCGGCAATCAGCCGCGACGAGTTGCTCAAGCGGCTCCGGCACAGCGACGTCGTGCTGATCGACGTGCGCCCGGCGGAGGAGTTCGACGCCGGCCACATAGACGGCGCCGTGTCGATCCCGCTCGACGAACTCGACGAGCGGCTGGCCGAGCTCCCGGCGGACAGCGAAATCGTTGCCTACTGCCGCGGCGCCCTCTGCGCCTACGCCCACGAGGCGGTCCGCACCCTCCGCGCCCGCGGGCGCTCGGCACGTCGGTTGGAAGGGGGCTGGCCCGAATGGCGGCTCGCGGAGGAGGCGTTGACGTGATCCCACCCGGAAGGAGACTCGGCATGAGCACACCGTCGGCAAGAATGCTGGATACACAGGAGCTCGAGCAGCGCGTCAAGCACATGTACGAGGAGGTCGCGCGCGACCCCGACGCGGACTTCCACTTCGAGACCGGCCGCCCTCTGGCGGAGAGGCTCGGCTACCCATCTGAGGCTCTCGACCGAATCCCTGGGCCGGCGATCGACTCCTTCGCGGGCGTCGGCCACTTCCTCGACCTCGCCGCGATCGAGGCCGGCGAGGCGGTGCTCGACCTCGGCAGCGGGTCGGGAATGGACAGCTTCCTGGCCGCGCTCGCAGTCGGGCGCGAAGGGCACGTCGTCGGCGTCGATATGACCGGGGAGCAGCTCGCGAAGGCACGGCGGCTCGCGAGCGGTGCCGGAATCGACACCGTCGATTTCCGCGAGGGCTACATCGAGGACCCGCCGGTGGATGCTGAGACCTTCGACTGTGCGATCTCGAATGGCGTGATCAACCTCTCCCCCGACAAGCCTGCCGTCTTCGCCGCGGTCGCGCGGGCGCTGCGTCCGGGCGGCCGGCTCGCGCTCGCGGACATCGTCACGAGCGAGCAGCTGCCCGACGGCGTCACCTGCGACGCGTCCCTCTGGGCCGCCTGCATCGGCGGGGCGATGCAGCGCGACGGCTACCGCGCCGCGATCGAGGGCGCCGGGCTCGAGATCGTTGAGTGGCGGGAGAATCAGCGATACCGATTCGTGTCCGAGCGTGCCGACAACGCGGTGCGCAAGTACGGCGTCACGAGCATCTCGCTGCTCGCGCGGCGCCCCGAGTAGGAAGGCGAGCCATGCAGCGTTCGAGCACCCAGCAGGCGTTCATCGAGGCGCCGGTCGAGCGGGTGTGGGAGCTGGTGGGTGACCCGAACCGCCATCCGGAGTGGTGGCCGGAGATGCTCGAGATCGAGTGCGCGGATCTGAAGGAGGGGTGCCGCTACCGCGGCGTGGTGAGAGGCCCCTTCAGGGCATCCGCGCATGACCTGGTGGTCGATCGGTTCGAGGACTGCCGTGAGGTCTCGATCTCCTGCGACGGAACGGGCGTCACCACCCGCTTCGTTCTGACCGACGCTCAGGGCGGCACTTTCGTGGAGGGCTGCTTCACGATCGAGCCGAACAGCATCGGCATGAAAGTGCTCGGCGCCGTCACCGGGCGACGCTTCATGCACTCCTGGCTGGAGAGCTCGCTCGAGAACCTGAGAAGCGCGGCGGCGCCTCAGCAAACAGCCTCAGGCCGCGCTTGATTCGAGTCTACGAGCGTGCGTACTCCTCCGCCGAGCGCGCCTCAAACTCGAAGCCGACGAAGCGCTCGTCGCCTACGACCCAGGCGTCATGACCCGGCTCGATCACGTACGCCTCGCCAGGGCCAACCTCCGCCTCGGTGCCGTCCTCATGCGTGACGTGGAGCCTGCCGGACTGAGCGACGCCCACGTGTCGGACCTGGCAGCTGTCCGTGCCCGCGACCGGCTTCACGCACTCGGACCACTTCCACCCCGGTTCGAACGTCATCCGGGCAGCGGTTGTGCCCCCCACCCTGATCACGTCGACGCGAGTCTTGTCGGGCGTACGCGTCTCGTCCGGTGAGTCGAAATCCAGCGCCTCTACACCAGCCACGACGACCTCCTCAGAATGGCGAATTGCCCCGGCACTGCGACGCTAGCCGCGTGACGTTCGACGATCAAGTCGGGCGCCTGCGCGATCAGGACCTGTGAAGCCCGAGCTGCTCGACGAGCCACTCGGTCTGGCGCGCTCGTTCGGCGTGGTAGGCCTGGGGCCGGCCGGAGCGCCACATGGTCGACCAGGCCTCGACGTGATCCTCAACCGAGGAGGCCCAACTCGGCGGCCGCGTGAGCCGCCTCGACGCGCGAGCGGCAGGAGAGCTTGCGGAGGATGTTGCGCACGTGCATGTCGACGGTGCGCGGACTGAGGAACAACTGGCCGGCGATCTCGCGGTTGGTGTGGCCCACCGCCACGAGTCGCAACACCTCGAGCTCGCGGCCCGACAGGCCCGCGCCGTTCGCCTCCGCGGCCGCACGCCGGCCGAGGCGCCTCACCACGGATTCGCCAAGCTCGGCCACCTCGCGGGCCGCCTCGGCGGCGAGCGGCCTGGCGCCGAGCTTGCGTGCGGTCCGGTATGCGTCCCGGAGGCGCTCGAGCGCGAGGTCGCGGTCGCCGGCGGCGGCAAGCGCCACGCCGGCGCGCAGGTTGATCTCGGCGCGCTCGAACGGGAGATCGAGGCCGGCATGCAGTTGGGTGGCGTGGCCGAGCTGTTCGGCGGCGGTGTCGGCGTCGCCGTCTGCCAGGGCCGCCTCGCCGATTGCGTGCGCCAGCGCGGCAAGCGCGTCCGCATGCCCCGTCTCGGAGGAGATCCGCGTGAGAGCCTCGGCACAAGCGTGGGCGCCGCCGCGGTCGCCGGTCCGCGCGAAGAAGGAGGCGCCCCAGCGCAGACCCTTGACGGCGTAGTGGTGGTCCTCGCTCTCGTGCCAGCGCTCCAGCATGGAGCGGCAGCGCTCGGCCGCCTCTCCGGCCGAGTCCTCCGCGGCCGCCACACGTGCCAATCCGGCCGCGGTGTCCACGTACATGTTGTAGTGACGGAGCTGAGCCGCCGAGGCGTGCGACGAGGAGAGGAGCCGGCGCGCCGAGCTGAGCTTGCCCTGGAGAGCATGGATAACCCCGAGCAGTCCCTCCGCGACCCAGACCGCCGTGCCCGAAGAGATCAGCTCCCGCCCCAGTCTGAGAGCGTCCGGCCACTCGCCGCACTCGCGGAGGCAGTAGATCATGCAGGTCACGCACGCGACCTCCGTCTGGGACTCGCCGCTCGCGCGG
>DASSVP010000197.1:0-9227 GCA_035705985.1 Thermoleophilaceae bacterium | reverse complement strand
AGTTGCGGCTGAGGGTCCACTCGCTCTACCCCGAGCTCATGAACATCTACGCGGACCGCGGCAACATCGCGGTGCTGCGGGCGCGCTGCGAGTGGCGCGGGCTCGGCTTCGAGCACGCCGCCTCCAGCCTGGAGGAGTCCTTCGACCACGCCGCGCACGACCTCTTCTACATGGGCGGCGGCCAGGACCGCGACCAGGCCGCGGTGGCCCACGACATGGCGAGGACGAAGCGCGACGCGCTCCACCGCGCGGCCGAGCGCGGCGCAGTCGTGCTCGCCGTCTGCGGCGGATACCAGCTGCTCGGCCACTCCTACGAGATGGGCGGTGAGGAGCTCCCCGGCGTCGGGCTCGTGGACCTGCGCACCGTGCGCGAACCGGGCGAGCGGCTGATCGGCAACTGCGCGATCGAGTCCGACCTCGGCACGGGACCGCGGGTGATCGCGGGATTCGAGAACCACGGCGGCCGGACCTATCTCGGCCCGGACGAGAAGCCGCTGGGCCGCGTGCTCAGCGGCCACGGCAACAACGGCAGGGACGGCTTCGAGGGCGTGCACCGCGGCAACGTCATCGGCACCTACCTCCACGGCCCGCTGCTGCCGAAGAACGTCTGGCTCGCCGACCGCCTCATCGAGCTGGCCCTCGGCGTGGATCTGGAGCCGCTCGAGGACGACGAGCTCGAGGATGCGGCCCACGCCTCGGCGCGCCGCGCGGCGGGCGTCTAGGTCCCGCGCGCTTCGCCGAGCACGCGCAGCACCTCGGGCACGGAGGTGACGCCCTCGCGTACCTTCGCGAGGCCGTCCTCGTGCAGCGTGCCCATGCCCTCGGCGCGCGCCTGCTCGCGCAACGCCTCGTGCCCGGCGCCGTCGAGAATCAGCTTGCGCAGCGAGTCCGTCATCGCCATGACCTCGTAGAGGCCGGTGCGGCCCTTGTAGCCGGAGTGGCCGCAGCGGACGCAGCCGCCCGGCTCGAATGCGGTCAGGCCGCGCGGGACCTCGAAGCCGTTCTCGGCGAGCCTCGCGCGCGTGAGCTTCACCGGCTGCTTGCACTCGCACAGGCGCCGGACGAGGCGCTGCGCGACCACGCACTCGACGCTCGAGGTCACGAGGAACCGCTCGATGCCCATGTCGATCAGGCGGGCGGCGGCGAGCGGCGCGTCGTTCGCGTGCAGCGTCGTGAGCACGAGGTGCCCGGTGAGCGCCGACTCCGTGGCGATCTGCGCGGTCTCGGTGTCACGCACCTCGCCGACCATGATCACGTCCGGGTCGGCGCGAACCATCGCCCGCAGCCCCGACGCGAACGTCAGCCCGGTGCGAGGGTTCACCTGCACCTGCTTCACGCCCTCGAGCTCGTACTCGACCGGGTCCTCGACCGTGATGATCGTGCGGTTCGGCGTGTTCAGCTCGGTCAGCGCGGCGTAGAGGGTGGTGGTCTTGCCGGAGCCGGTGGGCCCTGTGACCAGGATCGCGCCGTGGGTGGCGGCGATCGCGCTCTCGACGCGCCTGCGCGCGCCCGCTTCCATCCCGAGGCTGTCAAGCGTCATGACGAGCTTGCGCGAGTCGAGGATCCGCATCACGACCGCCTCGCCGCGGACCACCGGCAGTGTCGCCACGCGTAGGTCCACGTAGTTGCCGTCCACCGACAGGCCGATGCGCCCGTCCTGAGGCAGGCGCTTCTCCGCGATGTCGAGCTCGGCCATGATCTTGATCCGCGACACGAGGCCGGGCACGAGATGGCGCGGCACGGTGGTCGAATCGAACACCACGCCGTCGACCCGGAAGCGCACGCGCATGTCCTGCCCGCGCGGCTCGAAGTGCACATCGGAGGCGCCGCGGCGGACCGCATCGGCCATGACCGCGTGGACGAGCTTCACGACCGGCGCCTCGTCGGCCGACTCGCGCAGCTCGATGACCTGCGCCTCGGAGTCCTCTTCCTCCACCTCGCTCACCGCCCCGGCCAGCGTGCCGAGCTGCTCGACCAGGGCGTCGATGTCCTCCGGCGAGGCGACCGCGCGGCGCACCTCGTAGCCCGTGGCCATCGTGATGTCGTCGAGCGCGAGCAGGTTCGCGGGGTCCGCGGTGGCCACCAGCAGCGTGCGCTCCGCCATGAAGGCGATCGGGATGGTTTGGTAGCGGCGCGCCTTCTCGCCGTCGAGGAGGCTGGCGGCGCCCTTGTCGACGTCGAAGACGTTGAGGTCCACGTAGTCGAGCCCGTTGCGCTCGGCCAGCGCCTGCGCGAGCTGCCCGGAGTTGACGATGCCGGCGTCGATCAGCGCCCGCCCGAGCGGCATGCCGGCGCCCCGCCCGCGCTCCACCACCTGCTCGACGAGCTCCCGCTCGGCGAAGCCGAGCTGCACGATGACGTCTCCGATGCGCCGCTTGACACCGGTGCGCTTCGTGGGCGGGACGAGGCCCGGAACGGGGAACGGCCCAGCGGAGGCAGCCTGAGCTTCCATACCCCACTCCTATCGGCAGCGAGCCGGTTTAGTTCAAGCTCTCGCGGTTTGGGTGGCAGCCCGCCGGGCGCTCTCCCGATCCGGGCACACGCGGAGGCTCTCGACCATGTCCGCGATCTCGAACACGCGCGAGATCGGGCCACCCGGGCAGACGATCGCGAAGCCCCGCTTGGAGCGCAGCGCGCGCCGCCTCGCGTTGATCAGCAGGGCAAGCCCCGTGGAGTCCATGAAGAGGACCTCGGAGAGGTCGACGACGAGGGGATCATCCCCCTCGGCAAGCGCTTCGTTCAGCGCAGAGATCATGCGCGGAGCCGTCGCGATGTCGAGTTCGCCCTCCACCACCAGGACGTCCAGTCCATCAACGCGGGTCCGCTCGACTTGGAGCGGCGTCACGGCACGCGGCAGTCTATGTATTCCTACGTCCTCGTGACGCGCTACGGTCGTCGGCGTGGAGCTATCCGACTACCAGCAGCGCTCGCGAGCCACGGCCGTCTACCCGGACGCCGGCGACAACCTGGCCTATCCGGCCCTCGGCCTCTGCGGCGAGGCAGGCGAGGCGGCGGAGAAGGTCAAGAAGGCGATGCGCGACGACGGCGGTGTGCTGACGGACGAGCGCCGGGCCGCGCTCGCCGCCGAGCTCGGGGACGTGCTCTGGTACGTGGCGCAGCTCGCCTCGGAGGCGGGCCTCGACCTCGACGAGATCGCCGAGGAAAACCTCGTCAAGCTGCTCTCGCGCAAGGAGCGCAACGTGCTTCAGGGCAGCGGCGACACGCGCTAGCCGTTCGGCGCGAGCAGCGTCTTCTTGCCCTCGAACGCGAAGAAGAGCAGGTCCACCATCCGGAAGGTGCTCGAGTTCGGGCCGAGCGACGGCGTGAAGCCGGGGTCGCGGATGATCGAATGCTCGCTGCCCTCGATCGCGCGGTGGAACGTCTCCGCGACGATGCGGCCCCCCACCCCGCTCATCCTCCCGCCGTTCAGCTCGGCCTCGCGCAGCACGTAGAACCAGAGCGGCGTGTCCGTGAGCACCGCCTGCCGCTGGGTCTGGGTGAGGTTGCCGAGGTTTGCGCCGTTGTTGCCGTCCCGGATCTGCGCCTTGGTCAGCTTCGTGAGGTTGACGCCCTTGTTCTTCAGGAAGCTCGCCATCTGCTGCCCGGTCGCCAGCTTCACCATCTTCGCCCGCTCCAGGTTGCGGAACGCGAGGTTGCGCCGCGGGTCGTTGAAGCCGGTGCTGCTCGGGAGCCCGACCGCCTTCGGCGGAAGGTGCTGGAGCGGGTCGACGATGCGCGTGTCGATCCGCATAGCGCGGTTGAACTTGCCCGCCGGGACCGTGAGGTTCTGCTTGCCGGCCTCGCCGAAGTCGTAGAGGCGGCGGAAGTCCGCGATCCAGATGCTCGCGAGGCGCGTGTCCCCGCCGAGCGACCCTCCCAGGCCCGAGAACGTGAACAGGAGCTCGAGCGTGCCGCCGCCGTTGTCGAAGATCGCGTTCCAGTTGTAGCCCGCCCGCACCATCGCGTGGCCCAGCCGGAAGCCCGCGATCGAGAACTCGATCGGCATCGTGGGGATGTCGGTCGGCGTGACCCCCACCTCGAACGCCTTGCGCCCACCCGAGAACACGTTGTTGACGATCACCGGCTTGCAGATCCGCGTCAGGTAGTCCGTCCGGACCATCCACTGGTAGTGCTTCGTGACGATCTCGCGCGCGGTCGCGAACTTCTGCGCGTCCGGGACGCCGCCGAGCTTCGTGTCGACGACGCGGTTGTGGAAGCGGATCATCGCCAGGTGATGCTGGGCGACGGCGAGGTTCTCGTCGTTCCGCGGGTCCGGGATGATCGCCTTGCGCTTCTGGGCGTTCGTGGTGCCCGCGCCGCGCGGCAGGTCGAACCCGTTCTGCACCGGATCGGTCGTCTTGCCCATCTTCAGGTGGAGCCCGTCGGCGGCGTAGAACTTCGCGGACCCCGGGTCCTGCGGCCCGGCTCCGTAGAGCGAGTCGAGGTCGAGCGACGGCGAGCGCCCCTGCAGCATCTGCGCCGGCGTGATGTTCTGGCCGAGCATGACCTGCGTCTTGTCGAAGGTCAGGTCGTGGTCGATGAACTGGCCGAGGTAGGTGTACCCGGCCGGAATCTGCGACGAGCCTCCGCCCGGCACCGCCATCGCCGCGCCGAGCCGCTTGCGCGCGCCCTCGCCGATCTGCTTGCCGACGCCCTTCGGTCCCATCCTCGAGAACAGGAAGGGCGGTGCGGCGCCGCCCACGCTCGATGCCGCCAGGACCATCGGCTCATCGCCGTCGCGGCCTCCGACGCTCTCCGCGAGGAGTCCCTCGCCGACTACGAAGTAGCTCTCAGAACCATGGGTCTGCATGGCCGCGACCCTCCCATCCGGGGCAGCTCAAAGCACCTGGGTTGGTGCTATTGCACCACTTTGGGACCGGAATCGGAAGCGGCGGAACTCAAGGTCAAACAGACGGTCCGGCACCGTCGCCGTTCTCCGAGAAGCGCTCGAAGCGCGGCGCGGCGGATGCCGGAACGCGCGCGCGGATCCGCACGCCCTCGGCGGTGTCCTCGCGCTCCAGCTCGCCCGCCAGGTCGTGCAGCTCGGACAGGCTTCCGCCCTCCTCGTACGGCACGAGCAGCTCCATCGGGCGGAGCGTTGCCAGGAAGCGCGCCTCGATCGCCTCGCGCAGCTCGTCGAGCCCGAAGCCCGTCGCGCCCGACACCTGCACCGCCTCCGGGAAGCGGAACGACAGCTCGCGGCGGCGCTCCGCCGCGCGCGAGGGCGCGGCGGCGTCCGCGCCGGAGCGATGCGCTCCGAGCAGATCGACCTTGTTGAGCGCGAGCAGCCGCGGCGTGTCGCCGGCGCCGATCTCGTCGAGCACGTCGTCGACGGCGGCCATCATCGCGTGCATCTCCTCCTCCGGCACGGAGGCGTCCACCACGTTCAGGATGAGGTCGGCGCCGAGCGCCTCCTCGAGCGTCGCGGAGAACGCCTCCACGAGCTGGTGCGGGAGCTTGCGGATGAAGCCGACGGTGTCGGTCAGCAGGTACCGGCGGCCGGAGATCTCGAACGCGCGCGTGGTGGGGTCGAGCGTGTGGAAAAGCCGCTCCCGCACGCCCACGTCGGCGCCGGTCATCGCGTTCAGGAGCGTCGACTTGCCCGCGTTCGTGTAGCCGGCGAGCGCGACCGTCGGCAGCGCCGCGCGCTCGCGCTCGCGGCGCATCGTCTCGCGGGTGGCCTTCGCCTCGCTCAGCCTGCGGCGCAGGGCGGAGATGCGGTTGCGAGCGAGGCGCCGGTCGGTCTCGATCTGCGACTCGCCCGGGCCCCTGGTGCCGATGCCGCCGTCCATGCGGCCCGCGCCGAGGCGCTCGAGGTGGGTCCAGAGGCCGCGCATGCGGGCGAGGTTGTACTCGAGCTGCGCGAGCTCCACCTGGAGCTTGCCCTCGGCCGAGCGGGCGTGGTCGGCGAAGATGTCGAGGATGATGGCCGTGCGGTCGATCACCGGCAGGCCGAGCTCCTCCTCGAGATTCCGCTCCTGTCGCGGGAGCAGCTCGTCGTCGACAGCCACGAGGTTCGCGTCCGCCTCCTTCACGGCCTGCTTCAGCTCGACGAGCTTGCCGCGGCCGAAGTAGCGGTCGGGATCCGGCCGGTCGCGGCGCTGGACGAGCTCGCCGGTGACCGCCACACCCGCCGTCCGGAGCAGCTCGCGGAGCTCCGAGAGATCGGGCTCGCCGGGCGAGACGCCGATCGTCAGCGCGCGCTGGCGCGCCCGCCTGCTGTCGCCGTTCTGAGGCTGCTGCACCTGCTTGAGGATAGCTCCGCGGGCATCGCTGCCCGCGTCCGGATGGCAGCGGCCCCTTCCGGGCGCTGTAACAGGGATACGATCGCGCCGTGAGAGCTTTCGTGACGGGTGGAACGGGGTTCATCGGGTCGCGCGTGGTCAAGCGCTTGAGGGACCGGGGCGACGACGTGGTGGTGCTCGCCCGGCGGCCCGAGAAGGCGTCCGGGCTCGACGCGGAGATCGTCGCGGGCGAGCTCGGCGACGCGGACGCGATCCGCCGCGGGGTCGAGGGCTGCCAGGCGGTCTTCCACATCGCGGCGGACTACCGGGTGGGGATGGCCGCGTCGAAGCGCGAATCCATGCGCGACTCGAACGTGCGCGGGACCGAGCGGGTCCTCGACGCCGCGTCGGACGCGGGTGTCGATCGCATCGTCTACGTCTCGACGATCAACATCTTCGGCAACACGAACGGGCGGATCGTCGACGAGTCTTACGACCGTGACGAGGCGGACGGCTTCGTGTCGACCTACGACGAGACCAAGTATCGCGCCCACAGGATCGCCCAGGAGCGCGCGGCGCGGGGTGCGCCGATCGTGATCGTGCAGCCGGGCTCCGTCTACGGTCCCGGCGACCGCGCCCTCGTGGGCCAGATGATCGAGCAGGCGAGCACCGGCAAGATGCCGGCCAAGGCCTTCCCCGAGCTGGGCCTCAACATGGTCCACGTCGACGACGTGGCCGACGGGATCCTGCTCGCTCACGACAAGGGCCAGGCCGGCGAGTCGTACGTCCTGGGGGGCGAGATCACCACGCAGGGGGACCTGATCGACAAGGCGGCGGAGATCGGCGGGCAGAAGCCGCCGCGGATGAAGGTCCCCCCGCTCCTGCTGAAGGCGATGATCCCGGTGGGCCGCTTCGTAGGACCGGCGATGGGTCTCCCCCCGAACTTCCGCGAGATGATCTCGGCGGCGCACAACGTGACGTACTGGGCCAAGGACGACAAGGCGCGCCGCGAGCTCGGCTACGCACCGCGCGACCTCGATACGGGGCTCAGGGAGACGATCCGGGCAGCGTGATCCGCTCGACCGGCGGCATCACGCCACGGGTCGAGAACTCAGCGGGCAGGCTGGTTCCGGGCAGCACGACGCCGTCCAGGACCGACGCGTGCCCGACCGCGAAGCGGTGGGCGCACAGCGCGCACGCCAGGGCGTCGATCTCCTCGATGCGGCGGTGCCTGAGGTCGCCGCCCTCGTCGGCGATCCGGTCGCCGAGGAGCTCCTCGATCCTGAGCTGGATCCCGTACGGATGGCGCTTCGCCGGCAGGCGCCGGCCCTGGAGGGCCCAGAAGACGCGGTCCGGATCGGTCGGGAACAGGGGTGTCTCGCTGTAGGCGCCCTCAGGCACCTCCCCGTCCTCCTCCGGGTGGAAGAACGGCATCCCGGCCGCCTCGGCCACCGGCTCGGCGCCGGGGCCGATGGCCACCACCACGTCGCCGAGCGTCCGCAGCTCTTCCGCCACCTGCTCGGCGGACCCGGGCTCGTAGAACAGCGCGCTCAGGCGGATCGGCGGCTCCGGGTCGCGCACCTCCTCGAGCAGCGCGAGCTGGACGCCGCGCTGCATCGTGACCACGCCGCAGTAGTGCACGCCTAGCCCCCGAGGCTCCCGCGCAGGCGCTCCACCGCCTCGGCGAGGCGCTCGTCGGGAACCGTGAGCGAGATCCGGAAGAAGCCCTCGCCGCTCACCCCGTACGACCCGCCCGGCGAGACCACGACGCCCGACTCCTCGAGCACGAGCTCGCAGTACGACGCGGACGTGTGCCCCTCCGGCACCGGCGCCCAGACGTAGATGGTGCCCTTCGGCGGGGTCACGTCGACTCCGATCTCCGCGAGCGCGTCGCACACCAGGTCGCGCCGGCGCTGGTAGACCTCGATCATCTCGGACGGCGGGCCCGCGTCGAGCGCCGCGACCGTGGCGAGCTGCACCGCCTCGAACATCCCCGAGTCGATGTTGGTCTTCAGCTTCCAGTACGCCGCCACGGCGTCCGCGTTCCCGATGATCGCGGCGGTGCGCCAGCCGGTCATGTTCCAGCCCTTCGAGAGCGAGAACACCTCCACCCCTACCTCCTTGGCGCCGGGCGTCTCGAGGAAGCTCGGCGCCACATAGCCGTCGAAGGTCGTCTCTGTGTAGGAGGCGTCGTGCACCACCAGCACGTCGTGCTCGCGCGCGAACTCCACCGCGCGCTCGAAGAGCCCGTCCGGCACGATCGCCCCGGTCGGGTTGTTCGGGTAGTTCAGGTACATGAGCCGCGCGCGCCGCGCCACTTCGCCACCGATCGCGTCGAGGTCCGGCGCGAACCCGCGCTCCGGCACCAGCGGCATCAGCACCGGCTCGGCGCCCGCGAGCAGCGGGCCGCCCGTGTAGACGGGGTAGCCCGGGTCGGCCGCCAGCGCGACGCTGTCCGGGTCGAGGAAGGCCAGGTTCAGGTTGAACACGCACTCCTTCGCCCCGAGCGCGGGGATGACCTCGGTCTCGGGGTCGAGCGTCACGCCGAAGCGCCGCTCGTAGAAGCGCGCGTACGCCTCGCGGAGCTCGGGGCGGCCGCGGTTCGACGGGTACTGGTGGGTGCTGGGGTCGCTCGCCCCCGCGGCCAGCGCCGCGATCACCGGCTGCGGCGTCGGCGTGTCGGGGTCGCCGATGCCCAGGCTGATCACGTCGACGCCCGCCGCCCTCTTCTCGCGGATCTTCCGCTCGAGCTCCGCGAACAGGTACGGGGGCAGACGGTCCAGTCGGCTACTCGGTTGCATTCAGCTCCTTCACGAATTCCTCACTCAGCGTGCCGGCGTAAACGGGCCGCGCCCAGCCGGTCATCTCCACCTGCATGTCCTCGCTGACGTCGACGACCAGCTCGCCGCCGTCGAGCGAGACCGTGACCGGGCTCTCGACCCCTCGCAGCGTCGCGGCCACGGCCGCGCCGGTGGCGCCGGTGCCCGACGCGAGCGTCTCCCC
>DASSVP010000196.1:0-12996 GCA_035705985.1 Thermoleophilaceae bacterium | reverse complement strand
CAATTCGCCGCCTGCTCGTCGGCCTCGTTCGCGCGCTCGTCCCCGAGGTGCCAGAGATGCAATTCCCGCCCGCGTATCCCAAGCGGGTTGTCGCGGCTCTGATCCGGCCCCGCGACGAAGCCGTCGAGCGAGATCGACATGTGGCACGTGGTGTCCGACATCACGCGGCCACCTGCTCAGCGAGGAAGGCGGCGAGCCCGTCGCGCAGCAGGCCGGTGCCGTGCTCGCGCTCCGCCGGATCCTCGAGGTCGTCAAGGAACGCGCCGTGCTCGGTGAAGACGAGCCGCGTGCCTTCGCCGTCGGGCCGCAGCTCGACGGTCGTTAGCGACACGGAGATGAGCCGCCCGTCGAGCAGGAGGTCGTAGGCGAAGACGATCCGCTCACCGTCGACGATGTCGTGGTACCGGCTGCGGAACTCGTGCAGCGCCCCGCGCGGATCGCGTCCCAAGCTCACCTCGCTGCCGCCGACACGGAAGTCGAGCTCCCAAGTGGCGTCGGTCCAGCCCTCGGGCGCGCCGAACCAGCGCTGCTTGAGCTCCGGGTCCGCGAACGCGCGGAACGCCTGCGCCGGGGTCTGGCGGAACCGGCGCTCGATCGTGAAGTCGTGCTGGCGGATGCTCATCGGCGGTCTCCTTGGCCGGGGGGAAAGGCGTCGTTGAGGACGTCGGAGAGGCGGTCGAGGTGCCTCTCCCAGATCGCGCGGTGCTCGGCGATCCACCGTTCGAGCGTGCGCATCGGGGCGGGCTCGAGCCGGCACCTCCGGACGCGGCCGACCTTCTCCGAGCGCACGAGGCCGCTGCGCTGCAGCACGTCGAGGTGCTGCATGACGGAAGGGAGCGACATGTCCAGCGGTGCGGCGAGCTCGCTCACGGACGCCGCGCCGCGCGAGAGGCGGACGACCATCGCGCGGCGGCTCTCGTCGGCGAGCGCGTGGAACGCCCGGTCGAGCAGTGCTGCGTCGGTGGACGGCATGGGCCGCATCGTAGCGAACACTTAGGCAGATGCCTAAGTGTTCTCACGCTTCCGGGACGCGCGCCGCGTTCAGGAGTGGCGAGCTGCGCGACCGTGATGTTCTCCTGAGCGAAGGATGAGACCGACGGAGGCACGGGCGGCAGCGGCACCAGTGGCACGAGCGTCGCGCCGGTGCGGCATCGCCTGCCCGCGTCTCGACCTATGCGCAAGGTCTCGGTCAGCGGCCGAAGGCGAAGCGCCGCTAGCGCCGCTAGCCGGTCGCCTGGGCGATCGCGTCCTCGAGCTCCCGCTCGGAGTAGGCGCCCTCGATCCGCGCGGCGACCTTGCCGGAGCGGTCGAACGTGAAGACCCACGGCTCGCTGCGCAGCTTGAAGGCCGCCATCTGCGGCCGGATCCCGCGGTCGATCCGGTTGTCCCGGAAGACCTCCATGTGGATGAACTCCACGTCGCCGCCGCTCTCCGCCTTCACCTGCTCGGCGATGTCCACCACCGGCCCGCACACGCGGCTCTGGCAGAGCTGCGGCGTGGCGAACAGGAGCACCACCGGCTTCTTGCCGAGGACGTCGGCGAAGTCGGCCTCGTGCATCGAGGACGGCGGAAGGCGGGTGTCGATCGAGGCGATGTTGCCGGCGGCGTCGTCCTCCGTGGGCGTGTGGATCCGCGGAGGCGACTGCCCCACGGCCGGGATCGGGTCGTTCGCGCGCTCACGCACCCGGATCCCGGGTGTCGCCGGCGTGGCGGCGACGAGCTCGCCGCCGCGGCGCGCGACCCCAACCACCTGATAGCGGCCGGGCGCGTCGAACGGGATCTCCGCGGTGTAGATCGACTTCGCCGCGTCCGGGTCGGCGGACGTCTGCCGGCTCTGGAACTGCGGCCTCACGTCGAGCGACTCGTAGCGCGCGAGGTAGGGCCCGCGCGCCGGGCCGCCGCCGGCGGAGGCCACGTAGATCGCGACGCTCGCGTCGGCGATCTGCGACCGGTCGGCGTTGAAGAGGGCGAAGCCGAAGCGGTTCCGACCGGTCCGGAACTCCTGGCTCGACGGCGCGAGCACCGGTCCACCGCCGGCGTTCGCGACCAGGTCCTGCAGCCGCTGGCTGTCGGCCTTCGGGAAGTCCTCGGCCCGAGCGGCAGGAGGCGCCTCGTCGCCGGACGAGTCGTCGCCGCCACAGCCCGCCAACAGGCACGCGAACGCCGCCAGAACGAGAAGGGACCTCATGGACCGGCAGGCTAGAGAAGTGAAATAGAGTGGCCGCCGCTATGGACCGCGCGGCACTCATAACCGGAGGATCCAGCGGCATCGGGCTCGCGATAGCCCGGGCGCTCGGAGCGGACGGCTACCGGCTGACGATCTCGGCCCGGCGCCCGGACAAGCTGGAGGCGGCCGCGGAGGAGCTGCGCGGCGAGGGCCTCGACGTGGAGGCCGTGCCTGCAAACATGGCCGACGAGGCCGAGATCGGCAAGCTGGTGGCGGCGCACCGGGACCGCTGCGGCCGGCTCGACGTGCTCATCAACAACGCCGGCATCGGGATCGGCGGCGCGGTAGCCGAGGCGGAGACGAAGAAGCTCGATCTCCAGCTCAACGTCAACCTGCGCGCGGTCTACCTGCTCGCTCGCGAATGCATCCCGATGCTCAAGGAGGCGGGCGCCGAGCACGGGAAGGCGCTGATGGCGAACACGGCGTCGTACGCCGGCAAGCACGGCCAGGGTTGGCTGGCGGCCTACTCGGCGACCAAGTTCGGCGTGGTCGGGCTGAGCCAGGCGCTCCACAAGGAGCTGTCGCGCGACGGCGTGCAGGTCACGGCGCTCTGCCCCGGCTTCGTCGCCACGCCGATGACGGACTGGGTCGAGGGCGAGGTGCCGAAGGAGGAGATGATCCAGCCCGAGGACATCGCGGAGGGGATCCGGTTCCTGCTCAGGACGACGCGAAACTGCGTGGTTCCGGAGCTTCAGTTCGTCCGCCCGGGCGACTCTGAGCTCTGAACACCGCGAGCTCGGCGACGGCGCGCTCGTACTCGGCGAAGCGACGGAACACGCGAAGCCGGGCGAGCCGGCGCTTCTTGAGGTCGCGCGCCACGTCCTCCAGTCCGGGCAGCTCGTCGACCGCGATGCTCGCGCCGAGCATGGCCTTCAGCGTGATCAGCTCGCGCTCCGTGGCCGTGCGCGCGCGGCGCCGCCGTGCGCCCGTGTAGGCGTCCCAGGCGCGCGCGAAGCTGGCGAGGCTCGTGCGGCCGCCGTTCCGGTGCGCGGCGAGCATCGGGCACACACCGCCGTCGCGGTCCGTGTAGGCGCCGACGATGATGCGGTTCGCCTCCACGCCCTCGAGCATGGCCTTGCGCGTCTGGAGCGGAAGGCAGTCGATCGCCGTGCGGAGGTCGCGGGCCGGGCGGCGTCGCATGGTCGAGTCTTTAGTCTCCTGGCGGTTCTGAGGCAAGCGACGAACGAGGACTTGCAATGCGGCTCGGTTTGAATGTCGGCTACTGGGGGCTCGGCATGACCGCCGCGGACCAGCTCGAGCTGGTCAAGGAGGCGGAGGCCGCGGGCTATGACTCCGTCTGGGCCGCCGAGGCGTACGGGTCCGACGCCGCGACCGTGCTCGCCTGGCTGGCCGCGCAGACGTCGCGCATCAGGATCGGCTCCGCGATCTTCCAGATGCCTGCGCGCTCACCCGCCATGACGGCGATGACGGCCGCGACGCTGGACCAGCTATCCGGCGGTCGGATGCTGCTGGGGATCGGCACGTCGGGGCCGCAGGTGGCGGAGGGCTGGCACGGGCAGCGGTTCGGGAAGCAGCTCTCGCGCACGCGCGAGTACGTGGAGATCCTGAGGAAGGCACTGGCGCGTGAGCGGCTCGTGTACGAGGGCGAGACGTACCAGCTGCCGCTTCCGGACGGGCCCGGCAAGGCCCTGAAGCTGACGATCGCGCCGGTGCAGGAGCGGATTCCCATCTACATCGCGTCGATCGGGCCTCGGAATACCGAGCTCACGGGAGAGATCGCCGACGGCTGGCTGCCGATCTTCTTCTCCCCCGAGCACGTCGGCCAGGCGCGCGAGCTGCTGGACGCGGGCGCTGCGCGGGCGGACCGGTCGCTCAACGACGACGGGTTCGACATCGCGCCCTGCGTGAACGTCTGCATCGACGACGACGTGGACCGCGCTCGCGATCAGATGCGGCACTTCATCGCGCTCTACGTGGGCGGCATGGGCTCGCGGGAGCGGAACTTCTACAACCAACTGGTGCAGCGCTACGGCTTCGAGGACGCGGCGCGCGAGATCCAGGAGCTGTACCTCGACGGGAAGAAGGACGAGGCGGCGGCCGCGGTGCCGCCGGAGCTGATCGACACGACCGCGCTCGTAGGGCCGCGCGAGCAGGTCCGCGACCGGCTCGCCGTGTACCGCGAGGCGGGCGTGGGCTCGCTGATCGTGGTTCCGGTGTCGGGCGACACCGACGAGCGTCGCCGGATGGTCCGCGAGCTGGCGAAGATGCTCTGAGCCGGCGCTTCCTCGTCGCGGCCTTCGGGGACCCCGGGCACGCCTTCCCCGCGATCGCGCTCGGCGCGGAGCTCGCGCGGCGCGGGCACGAGGTGACGCTCGAGACCTGGTCGCGCTGGCGGGAGCAGGTTGAGCGCGAGGGGATGCGCTTCGCGGCCGCACCCGAGTACGAGGTCTTCCCCACGCGCGATGCCCCGATGAAGCCGTACGTCGCGGCCGTGCGGGCGGCCGGGTCCACCCGCGAGGTGATCCGATCGTGCGACCCCGACGTTGTCGTGGCCGACATCATCACGTCGGCGGCCTCGCTCGCCGCGCAGGCGGAGGACCGCGCATGGGCCACGCTCGTGCCGCACGTGATGCCGACCGGCGAGCCGGGCTTCCCGATCTACTCGGTGGGCGCGGTGTACCCGCGCACGGCGCTCGGCAGGAGCATGTGGGCCCGGCTGCGCCCGATCGTGATGACCGGCGAGGAGCAGGGCCGCGTGGAGCTGAACGGGGCACGCGAGCGGCTGGGCCTGCCGCCGCTGCCGGAGACGCACGGCGGGATCTCGCGCGACCTGGCGATCGTGGCCACCTTCCCGCAGCTCGAGTATCGCCGGCAGCACGGCTGGCCGGGGATGCGCGTGAGCGGGCCGCTGCTTTGGGAGCAGCCCTTCGGCGACGTGGAGCTGCCGGCCGGCGACGCTCCGCTCGTGCTCGTGGCGCCGAGCACGTCCCAGGACCCCGACTTCCGGCTGGTCCGCGCTGCCCTCGAGGGCCTGGCGGACGAGCCCGTGCGCGTGCTCGCGACGAGGAACCGGCGCGGCACTCCCGCGGCGGACGCGATCGGCACGGGCCCGCCGATCCCCGTCCCGCCGAACGCGCGCCTCGTGAACTGGCTCTCCTACGCGCGGACCATGCCGCTCTGCGACGCGGTCGTGTGCCACGCCGGCCACGGCACCGTGGCGCGCTCGCTGGCGAGCGGTGTGCCGGTGGTGGCGTGCCCGCACGCCGGCGACATGGCCGAGAACGCGGCGCGGATCAGGTGGGCGCGGGCGGGCGTGTCGCTACCGCGCCGGTTCGTGACGCCCCGCGGCGTGCGGCTGGCGGTGCGCCGCCTCCTGGGCGACCCGGTCTACCGCCGCCGCGCCGAGGAGCTGCGCGACTGGGCCGCGCAGAACGACGGCGCACAGGCGGCCGCATACGCGGTGGAAGAGCTCGCGGAGCGCGCCACCGGACGTAAAACTCCGCAAAATGCGGGCTGATTTCCGAACTCCGCTTGACGGAAGCGCCAACCAGTGTTCTACTCCCTCTCGAGACGTAGACGGAGCGCGAAGAGCGAAGCCAGAGGTTGTGAGGCTCGCCCCGGTTGAAGGTCGACTTCGGTCGACTGGAACGGACCTCAAAGCGCGAAGTCTGCGTCTCGCTTACGTTCCGGCCCGGTTTCTCTAGAACGCCGGGCCCCGAGAACGCCGAAAGCCGCCTTCCGGGCGGCTTTCGTAGCTCCGGGGGTGGGACTCGAACCCACAACCATCGCCTTAACAGGGCGCTGCTCCGCCGATTGAGCTACCCCGGACTGAGCTACTTCGGATGCGGCTCTACGCCGCAGTTGCGTCAGGGAGGTTAGCGATTCCGGCCTCCACCTCGGCGTGACAATTCGAGCACAGAAGGACGCACTTCGCGGCCTCCTCCCTCATCTTCTGGATCGACCGCGTGAAGCCCCTCCCCGAGACCGCGAACTCCTTCTCCGAGGGATCCACGTGATGGAAGTGGAGCGCGCCGACGTACCGGTCATAACCGCAGACGACACACGCGCCGCCAGCCTCCGCCACAAGCTTCAGCCTTGCGCGGCGCCGCCAGTCGATCACGCGCTGCTGCCGACAGCGCTTGCAGCGGTAGTAGCCGCGTCCCTCGAGCACGAACTCGGTCTTGCCGTGCGTGGCGCAGACGCGCGTCGCGAACTTTGGTAGCTTCCCTGCCACCACACGAACACTAGTTCGTGTGCCGGACGGAAGTGTCAGGCCTCGTCGGCTGTTCCCGCGAGGCGGTCGGCTCCGCCTGAGCTCTTCAGCATCGCCAGTGTCTTCGATTCGATCTGGCGCACTCGTTCCCTGGTGACGCCCACTTCGTGGCCGATGTCCTCCAGGGTCATCGGGCCCTTGTCGCCCAGGCCGTAGCGCAGCTCGATCACGCGGCGCTCGCGCCAGGGCAGCGAGTCGAGCACCTTTTGGAGGTCCGCGTCGCGGATCCGGTTCGCCACGATCTCGAGCGGGCGGTCGGTGGCGGCGTCCTCGATGAAGTCGCCCAGCGACGCGTCGCCCTCCTCGCCGCCGACGGGCGCCTCCAGCGAGACCGGCTCCTGGCCCAGCTTCAGGATCTCCTCGACCTTCTTCGCCGGCATCTCCACCAGTTCGCCGATCTCCTCGGGCGTCGGCTCGCGGTTGTGCTTCTGGATCAGCGCCCGCTTGGCGCGCGCCACGCGGTTCATCCGCTCCACCATGTGCACCGGGATCCGGATCGTGCGCGACTGGTCCGCCAGCGCGCGCGTGATCGCCTGGCGGATCCACCAGGTCGCGTACGTGGAGAACTTGAAGCCGCGGCGCCAGTCGAACTTCTCCACCGCGCGGATCAGCCCCAGGTTGCCCTCCTGGATCAGGTCGAGCAGCGTCAGCCCGCGCCCCGTGTAGCGCTTCGCGATCGAGACCACCAGCCGCAGGTTCGCCTCGATCAGCGAGTTCTTCGCGGCCATGTCGTTCATCTCGATCCGCTTCGCGAGCCGGACCTCGTCCTCGCGCGTCAGCAGGGGCACACGTCCGATCGAGCGCAGGTACAGCCGCACCGCGTCCTCCGCCCCCTGCTCGGGCGGGGCGACGATCAGGCCGGCGGTGACCACGCCGCCCTCGTCGTAGAGGTCGGCCGCGGTGGGCTCGTCGTCCTCGTCGGGCTCGGCGGCCTGCCCGTTGGCGGCCACCGCCGGCTCGAGCTCGCGGTCGTCGTCGCCGTTCACGCCGAAGATCCGCTCGCTCATGCCGTCTGCCCCATCACGGTGCCCAGCTCGTCACGCACCCTCTGCTCGGCGGCTGCGAGCTCGCTCTTCCGCGTGTGGTCCCCGTCCTGTGACGCGCGGCGGATCTCGCGCTCGATCGTGCGCTGCTCGAGCTGCAGCATGCTCATTCGGAGCACCAGCTCCTCGGTGGGCGGGCGCTCCTGCGCCGCCAGAGCGACGTCCGTGACGAGCGCGCCGAGCGCGGGGTCGTCCTCGGGCAGCCCGGGCAACGGGTCGTCGAAGTGGGCGACCAGGTGGTCGCGCGCGCGCCGAAGCAGGTCCGAGGAGAACTGGTCATCCGCAGGCCGAGCAAGATAGTCGTGTCCGAGCCCTCCGCTCGACAGGCAGCGCGTAAGAAACTCGCGCTCTGCGCGCAAAGCGAGCTCGCCGGGCGAGACCTGAGCGGGCGCGGTGGCGACAGGGGCACGCTCCGGCGCCGCCGGCGCCAGCACGTAATCCGGCGGAACGTCCAAGCGGTCCGCGGCTTCGCGGACCAGCGCGTCCCTCGTTGCGGTGCGTTCCGGTACTGCGGAGATCAGCTTCCTAGCCTCCTCCAGAGCTCTGTCCCTGCCCAAAGGAGTGTCCAGGTCTGCATCGGCAAGTACACGACGCACCTGAAACTCGATCATCGGCGCCGCCCGTTCCATCCGCTCCTGAAACGCAGCGGACCCCCCTTCACTTGCGAGATCGGCGGGGTCCTTGCCCTCCGGCATGTCGACCACCCTCAGGTCGACGCCCCGGTCCTCGGCGAGCCGCGCCGCCCGCAGCATCGCCTCGCGGCCCGCGCGATCCGCGTCGAGGGCTAGATAGATCACGCCGCGCCGCCCGGAGTCGCCGACCTTCGCGAGCTCGGCGAGCTGGTCCTGCGTCATGGCCGTGCCCATGATGGCCACGGCCTCGCGGACCCCCGTCTGGTGAAGCGCAAGCACATCGGTGTAACCCTCGACAACGACGAACCGACCGGTCTTCATCGCCTCTTTCCGCGCCACGTCGATGCCGAAAAGCTGGCGGCCCTTGTGGTAGAGGTCGTTTTCGGAGGTGTTGAGGTACTTCGGCCCGCGCCCCTCCTCCATCTGCCTCGCTCCGAAGCCGAGCACCCGCCCGCGGGCGTCGGCGAGCGGGAACATGATGCGCCCGCGGAAGCGGTCGTACAGGCCGCCGTTCCTGCCGCGCTGCGCGAGCCCGGCCGCGATCAGCTCCTCCTCGGAGAACCCGCTCTGGCGGGCGCCGATGATCATCCGGTCCCACTTGCTGGGCGAGTAGCCCACGCGGAACTCGGCGAGGACCTCCTCGGACAGGCCGCGTGAGGCGAGGTACGAGCGCGCCGGGCCGGCCTCGGCGGACTCGCGCAGGTAGGAGACGTAGAAGCGGGTCGCGCGGTCGAGGAGGGAGTGCAGACGCTCGCGGCGCCGCCGCCGCTGCTCCGCCCGCGGGTCGTCCTCTTCCCGTTCCACGCGCACGCCCGAGCGCTCAGCCAGCAGCTCCACCGCCTCCTGGAACTCCAGCGCCTCGGTCTGCTGGACGAACTTGAAAGCGTCGCCCCCCTCGCCGCAGCCGAAGCAGTAGTAGAGCTTCTCCTCGGCGTTCACGGAGAACGACGGCGTGCGCTCGTCGTGGAAGGGGCAGAGCCCGGTCCAGCGCGTGCCCACGCGCCGCAGGTCCGTCTTCTCACCCACGAGCTGGACCATGTCCACCGCGTCCCGAACCCGGTCGATCGTGTCCTTCGTGAAAAGCGCCATCAAAAGCCCTGCGGCACCGACAGCTTCTCGAACTCGCGGATCGCGTAGCGGTCGGTCATCCCCGCGAGCCAGTCAATCACCTGCTGCTCGTCACCGAGCTCGTCGGCGTAGTGCTCGAAGAGGGCCCTCAGCATCCGCTCGATGCGCGGACGCTCGGCCTGGGCGCCCGGCCCGAGGTACACGCGCTCGAACATGAACTCGCGTAGCCGGAGCATCGCGCTGCCGACCTCCTCGCCCTGGACGATGTCGGCCGCCTCCTCAGAGTGGCGCAGGAGGTCCACCACCAGCGTCTCGATGCGCTCCGAGCCGGTCGAGCCGAGCAGCTCGATCTCGGCTGGCGGCAGATCCTCGAAGCGCAGCACGCCCGCGCGGATCGCATCGTCGATGTCGTGGTTGATGTAAGCCACGCGGTCCACCAGCCGGACGATTCGGCCCTCGAGCGTGTCGGGCGGCTCCGGTCCGGTGTGGCGCAGGATGCCCTCGCGAACCGGCGCGGTGAGGTTGAGGCGCTCGATGACGTCCACCACACGAAGTGAATGCTCGTTGTGCCGGAACCCGCTCCCCCAGCGCTCGCGGAGGCACGCGTCGAGCACCGCCTCGCCGGTATGCCCGAAGGGCGGGTGACCCAGGTCGTGGCCCAGGCCGATCGCCTCTGTCAGGTCCTCGTTCAGCCCGAGCGCGCGCGCCGCGCCCCGGGCGATGCCGCAGGCCTCGAGCGTGTGCGTGAGGCGGGTGCGGTAGTGGTCGCCCTCCGGTGCGATGAAGACCTGGGTCTTGTGCTTCAGGCGCCGGAACGCCTTCGAGTGCACGATCCGGTCGCGGTCGCGCTGGAACGGCGTCCGGTGGTCCGAGTCCGGCTCATCCTCCTGCCGCACCGCCGGGTACGAGCGGGTCGCGAGCGGGGACAGCGACTCGTCCTCGAGCCGCTCGATCCGCTCCCTGAACGAGGTTCGGGCGAGCTGGGCCATGCGCCGGTCGATTGTGGCAGTTCACTCGGCGAGCGACTTGAAGGCCGCCGCGTCTGGATCGAGCGGAACTTGCAGCGCCCGAGCAGCTTCTTGTTGAGCCTGTGCACCGGCGACGCGCGCGATCGGCACCCGGTAGGGAGAGCAGCTCACGTAGTCGAGGCCGGCCATCTGAAAGAAGGCGATCGACGCCGGGTCGCCGCCGTGCTCACCGCAGACGCCGAGCTTCAGATCGGGCTTCGCCTCCCTCCCGGTCCAGGCCGCCAGGCGGACGAGCCAGCCCACGCCGGGCTGGTCGATCGTCTCGAACGGACTGCGGTCCACGATCTTCGTTTCCACGTAGCGGTTGAGGAAGCGGCCCTCCACGTCGTCCCGTGAGAAGCCGAGCGCCGTCTGCGTGAGGTCGTTGGTGCCGAACGAGAAGAAGTCGGCGTGCTCGGCGATCCGATCCGCCACGAAGCAGGCCCGCGGCAGTTCGATCATGGTGCCGACGCTGAACTCGAGGTCCGCCGCCCCCTCCTCCCCGGCCACCCGCAGCACGAGCCCGCGCATCAGCTCGATCTCGCGCTCGTACGCGACGAGCGGAATCATGATCTCGAGCCGCGGCGGCTGGGGCGTGGCGAGCGCGGCGCGGAAGATCGCGCGGATCTGCATCTCGTAGATCTCGGGGTGCAGAACCCCTAGGCGGACGCCGCGCGTGCCGAGCATCGGGTTCGTCTCGGAGAGCGAGTGGATGCGGTCGAGCGTGTGCTCGAGCTCCTCGAGGTTGTCCGTCTGCTCGATGCGGGCGCGCTCCACGTCCTGGGCGACCTCCTCCGCCTGCGGCATGAACTCGTGGAGCGGCGGATCGAGCAGGCGGATCGTGACCGGCAGGCCCTCCATCTCGCGGAAGAGGCCCTCGAAGTCCGCCTGCTGGAGCGGCAGCAGCGCGTCGAGCGCGGCGCGCCGGTCCTCCTCGCTCTCGGCCATGATCATCGCGCGCATCTTCGGCTGGCGGTCCGCGGCCATGAACATGTGCTCGGTCCGGCACAGGCCGATCCCCTCGGCCCCGAACTCGCGCGCCCGGCGGGCGTCCTCGGCCGTGTCCGCGTTCGTCCGCACCCCCAGCGTGCGGAGCTCGTCGGCCCACTTCAGGACGGTCGCGAAGTGCTCCGACACCTCCGGCTCCTCGAGCGGCACGTCGTCGGCTGTGACCACGCCCGCGCTCCCGTCGATGGCGATCATGTCGCCCTCGCCGAGCTGGGTTCCGTTAACGCTGAGCGTCTTGGCGTGCAGGTCGATCTCGAGCGCGGCGGCGCCCGAGACGCACGGCTTGCCCATCCCCCTCGCGACAAGCGCGGCGTGGCTCGCCTTGCCGCCCTCCGCGGTGAGGATCCCCTTGGCGGCGTGGAAGCCGGCCACGTCGTCGGCCTCCGTGAAGGGACGCACGAGGATCACGTCCCGCCCGTCCTCCGCGGCGCGCACGGCGTCGTCGGCGGTGAAGACGATCGCGCCCTTCGCGGCGCCGGGCGACGCCGCAACGCCCTCGGCCAGCACGGCGAAGTCGGCGTCGGGCTTGAAGCCCGGGTGGAGCAGCGCGTCGAGCCGGTTGGCGTCGATCGTGGCAATCGCGCCCGCCATGTCGAGCAGCCCCTCCTCCACGGCGTCCACCGCAAAGCGCACCGCGGCCTGGGCCGGCCGCTTCGCGCTCCGCGTCTGCAGCATGTAGAGGCTGCCCTCCTCCACCGTGAACTCGGTGTCCTGCATGTCGCCGTAGTGGCGCTCGAGCGTCCTGAGGATCTCCAGCAGGTCCTCGTATGCCTCAGGCATCGAGTCCTTCATCTCGTGCAGGTCGCGGGGCGTGCGGACACCGGAGACCACGTCCTCGCCCTGCGCGTTCGGGAGGAAGTCGCCGGACGGCGTGGGCTCGCCTGTGATCTCGTCGCGGCTGAACGCCACACCCGAGCACGAGCTGTCGCCCTTGTTCCCGAACACCATCTGCTGCACGTTCACCGCCGTGCCCCAGTCGTCCGGAATGTGGTTGATGCGGCGGTACTCGACCGCGCGCCTGCCGGTCCACGAGCCGAACACCGCGTTGATCGCCTGGCGGAGCTGCTCCTGCGGGTCCTGGGGGAACGGCTCGCCGGTCTCGCTCTCGAACACCTCCTTGAACCGGGCCGTCAGCTTCTTGAGGTGCTCTGCATCGAGCTCGACGTCCTCGGTGACGCCCGCGCCTTCCTTCTCCTCCGTGATGAGGTCCTCGTAGCGGTCTCCCGGGATCCCCCGGCATACGTTCCCGAACATCTGGGTGAAGCGGCGATAGGAGTCCCAGGCGAAGCGCTCATTGCCGGTGCGCTCAGCGAGGCCCTCGACCGACTCGTCGTTGAGGCCCAGATTGAGGACTGTGTCCAGCATCCCGGGCATTGACTCCCGAGCACCGCTGCGCACGGACACCAGAAGCGGATCGTCCGGCTGCCCGAGCGCCCGGCCTGCCTTCTCCTCCAGGCGGGCGAGGGCGTCCGAGTAGTCCGGCAGGCCGTCGCCGCGCATGTAGGCGATGCACGCCTCGGTGGTGAGCGTGAATCCGGCGGGCACCCGCTCCGCGCCGAGCACGCGCGTCATCTCGGCGACGTTCGCGCCCTTGCCGCCGAGCAGGTCCCGCAAGTCGCGCGAGCCCTCGGTGAAGTCGTAGACGAGCTTGTCGGCCACCAGCCGGGAATCTATGCCCTCAGGCAACGCGCCGTAGTCGCACGTGCGCGTGGTACTCCATCGTCTCGGCGAGGGCGCGGTCGGCCTGCTGGAGCGCCCGCTCGGGCGCGTCGGGCGC
>DASSVP010000195.1:0-3293 GCA_035705985.1 Thermoleophilaceae bacterium | reverse complement strand
ACCAGCGGCAGGTGGCGGAAGCCGCCGTGGATCATGAGGACGGCGGCGTGCAGGGTCGGCTCGTCGGGCGCCATCGTCTCCGGGTCGCGCGTCATCCACTCGGAGACGGTCGTGTCCTCGCGGATCCCCTTGGCCACGGCGCGCAGCACGTCGCGCTCGGTGAGGATGCCCACCAGGCGCTCCCCCTCCGTGACGAGCGCCGCGCCGACGTCGCGGTCCACCATGCGCTCGGCGACCTCCCCGAGCCGCTCTGCGGGCTCGACGGTGAGGAGGTCGCGCGACATGTGCTCACGGGCGAGCGGCATGGCGCGACTCTAATCGGGTACGGGCCGCGGATGAAAGCCCTGACCTGGCATGGCAAGCGCGACGTCCGGGTCGAGGAAGTGCCCGATCCCGCGATCGAGCAGCCGACCGGTCGGCATGGAGGCACACGGCTCGCCCGGCGCGAAGGTCGCGCAGCAGCTCGTGGGCCTGATGCCCGACGCCCTGGCGGAGAAGGTGATGACGGCGCGGTGAAGGTGCTCTTCGAGCCCTAGCTCAGGAGCGAGACCAGCCCGACCAGGGCCGGCGCGAATATCAGCGCCGGGAGGAAGTTCCCGACCTTCACGTCGGTCAGCTCGAGCAGCTTCAGCGAGATCCCGATGATGAGGAGGCCGCCCGCGCTGGTGAGCGCGGCGAGCGCCTCGCCTTCGAGAACGTCCTCGAACAGCGTGGCGCCGAATGACAGCGCACCCTGGTAGACGAGCACCGAGCCGGCGGCGAGCGCCACCCCCCAGCCGAGCGTCGCCGCGAGCGCGATCGAGGCGAAGCCGTCGAGCAGGGCCTTCGTCGCGAGCGCCTCGTAGTCGCCGGTGAGGCCGTCCTGGATCGCGCCCACCACCGCGAGCGGGCCGACGCAGAAGAGCAGGCTCGCGTCGAAGAACGCCTCGCTCACCCGCGAGGTGGAGCCGCGCGCGGCGCTGACGCGCCGCTGGATCGTGTCGCCCAGCGCCGCCAGCCGGTCCTCGATCCTGAGCGCCTCGCCGGCCAGGCCGCCGAGCAGCACGCCGCCGAGCACGTACAGCGGGCTCGTGTCGCGCCAGGCGAGCGCCAGGTCCACGCCGATCACGAGCGTCACGAGGCCGAGGCCGGCGAGCACGCGCCGCTGTAGGCCCTCCGGGAGCCGCCCGCCGACGAGCACGCCGATCAGCGTGCCCGCGAGGATCGCGGCGACGTTGATGACGGTGCCCGTCACTCAGGCCTCGTGTCCCGGCTCGATGCGCCTCGCGCGGTGGAAGCCGAGCTGCGCGCTCTCCTCGTCGGCCTCGGCGAACGTGGGCTCGAGGACCATGCCGACGTGATCGCCGAAGTCGATCCGCTCGAGTATCCGGCCGACGAAGCGGTTCGGGCAGGCGTCGAGCAGCGGGACCCCGCCGGGGCCTGGCTGCCACTCGCAGCGCTCGAACTTGTCCACGTCGTCACCCGTCTCGCCGCCGAACAGCTCGGCCAGCTCCGTCGCGTGTTCGGGAACCAGGTGGATCGCCATCGAATCGGCGCCGCGCGCGACCCGGAAGGTGCGGTTCTTGTCCGAGATGCCGGCGAGGAAGCGCGGCGGGTGGATGCTGGACTGCGTGGCGAAGCCGATCAGGCAGCCCGCTCGCTCAGCCTCCGTCGCGACCGTCGCGATGAACATCGGATAGTCGAGTTGCGCGACGAGCTCCTGGAAGGTCCTCTGGGCCGCGTCCACGGCGGTGAGGCTACGCTAGACCCGTGCCGCTGAAGGCCGCCACCATCCGCGTGAGCCCGGAGCTCTGGACGCTGCTCGAGGAGGAGGCGGCCCGCCAGGAGATCAGCGTGTCGCAGTTCGTTCGCGACGCGGCACTGCTGCGGGTCGGCTACCTCGCGGGCGCGCGCGGGGACGAGAACGGGCTCGTCACCATCGGCGAGCTTGCGTCGCGCTCCGACGGCGAGCGTCGCCGCTTCAGCTCCGAGGAGCGCAGGCAGAAGCTGGAGGACCCTGTCCGGCTCGCGGCGATCGAGAAGACCGGCCTGGTCGGCGTCAAGGAGGACCCGGTTCTCCACCGGCTGACGCGGCTCGCGGCGCGCTCGCTCGACGCCCCGGTGGCGCTCCTCTCGTTCGTGGCGGCGGACCGGCAGTTCTTCGCAAGCTCGTGGGGCCTGCCCGAGCCGTGGGCATCCGACCGCGGAACCGACCTCCTTCACTCGTTCTGCCAGCACGTGGTCGTGTCGAACCGGCCGCTGCTGGTGACGGATGCGCGCAAGCACCCGCTCGTGCAGGGGAACAGGGCCATCGAGGACCTCGACGTGATCGCCTACGTCGGCGTCCCGATGAACGACTCGGAGGGGAACACGCTCGGCAGCTTCTGCGTGATCGACCACGAGCCGCGCCAATGGAAGGCGGCCGACGTGGAACTGCTCCACGACTTCGCGGTGGCCGTCATGGACAGGGTCGAAAACCGCACCTGAGCCGGCTGTGACGGCGCATCCGCCGTCGGACGTACTCCGCCCATTTTCCGCTACCACCGCCCGGGTAGCGGAGGCAGATGACACAGCTCACACACGCATATGACTGGCGCGGGCGCGAGCTCGTCGACACCGACGGAGACAAGGTCGGGACGGTCGAGGAGCTGTTCCGCGACGAGGACACGAACGAGCCTGAGTGGGCGGCAGTCCGGACCGGGCTCTTCGGCACGAAGCTGTCGTTCGTCCCGATCCGGGATGCTGAGCCGACCGGCGAGAGCGTTCGGGTTCCGTTCTCGAAGTCGCAGATCAAGGACGCCCCGAAGATCGACGACTCAGACGGCCAGCTCTCCCAGGAGGAGGAGGCCGAGCTCTACTCGCACTACGGGATGGAGTACGGCGAGCGGCGCTCGGACAGCGGGCTGCCCGAGGGTGGCGTCGGTGCGGTTGGCCGTGACACGAGCGGCCCGGCGGCCGATGAGGCGATGACGCGCTCGGAGGAGGAGTTGCGTGTCGGGAAGGCGGAGCTGGAGCGCGGGCGTGCGCGGCTGCGCAAGTACGTCGTGACGGAGCAGGTCGAGCAGACGGTGCCGGTGCGTCGTGAGGAGGTTCGCGTGGAGCGTGAGCCGATCACGGACGGCAACGTCGATGACGCGCTCGATGGGCCGGCGATCTCGGAGGAGGAGCACGAGCTGGTGCTGCACGAGGAGCAGCCGGTGGTGGAGAAGAGGGCCGTGCCGAAGGAGCGGGTGCGGATGGAGAAGGAGTCGGTCACCGACGAGGCGCGGGTCTCGGAGGAGGTCCGCAAGGAGCAGATCGAGGCCGACGGCGAC
>DASSVP010000194.1:0-3822 GCA_035705985.1 Thermoleophilaceae bacterium | reverse complement strand
GGCGAGCAGAGGAAGAACACCGGGCCGGCGGCCTCCTCGGGTGACGCCGGGCGCCCGAGCGGGATGATCATCGCCGCCATCTGGCGCATCTGCTCGGGGATTCCGAGCTGGATCTCCTCGCCGTCCTTCGTCATCACGTTGCCGGACTCCTTGGCGGCGGTGAGGCGCGTCTCGACGAACCCGAACGCCACCGCGTTCACGTTGATCTTGAACTGGCCCCATTCCTTGGCGAGCGTCTTCGTGAGGCCCACCACGGCCGCCTTGCCCGCCGAGTAGTTCACCTGCCCGGCGTTGCCCATCGTGCCGGAGATCGAGCTGATGTTCACGACCTTGCGGAAGACCTCCCGGCCCTCCTCCTTCTCCTGCTTGGCGGGGTCGCGCAGATGGGGGGCTGCGGCGCGGAGGATGCGGAACGGCACGACCGTGTGGATGTCGAGCATCGCCTGGAACTGGTCGTCGGTCATCTTGTGCGCGACGCCGTCGCGGGTGTAGCCCGCGTTGTTCACGATGATGTCGATCTGGCCGAACTCGTCGACGGCCTTCTGGATCAGCTCGTCCGGGACGCCCTCCTTGGTGAGGTCGCCGCCGAATACGGTCGTCTCGCCGCTGATCTCCGAGGCGGCCTGCTCGGCGACGTCGGCGTCGAGGTCGTTGATGAGCACCCGCGCGCCCTGCTCGGCGAGCAGCTCGGCGGTCGCGCGGCCGATGCCGCGGGCGGAACCGGTGACGATCGCCGCCTTTCCATCCAGGACTCCCATTGATTCTCCTTAGCTGGTTGAGCGCCGGGCATCATAGGTGCATGGCGCTCCACGCAATCCGCTACGGGATCCCGCTCGTCCTGTTCATCGCGGGCGTCGTGGTGGGCGCGGTCACGGACAGCCTGGCGGCCGCCGCGCTCTTCTTCAGCGCCGCGACGGCCGTGCTGCTGCTGAACGTGCTCCACCGGATGGGCGTGGAGGGCGACAGGGACCGCGACAAGGAGGACCGCGCCCGGGCCTACTTCGACGAGCACGGGCGCTGGCCGGACTAGAGCCCGAGCTGCTTCGCCAGGATCTCCTTCATCACCTCGTCGGTGCCGCCGCCGATGGGGCCCAGGCGGGTGTCGCGCATCACGCGGCCGACCACGGGATCTCCCTGCGTCACTCGCCACGCCATCTCCGCAACCTCGAAGGCGAAGCGTTGTGACAGAAGCTTCGCCTCGGTCACCTCACGCACCGCGTTCCCGTCTTCCGCGAACAGCCGGAGGGCGTGATAGGTCAGGCATCGACCGGCCTCCTCCTTCACCGCCATCTCGGCGACGAGGTGCCGCCACTCGGGGCCGGGTTCCGAGTCGACGACCTTCTCGAGCACTGCCGCCATCGACGCAACCGCGCCGAGCGCCATCAGGAGCCGCTCCCACTGGAAGTTGGCCATGATCAGCCCGAAGCCCTTGTTCTCCTCGCCGAGCAGGTTCTCGTCAGGCACGAACACGTCGCTGAACGCGAGCTCGCCCGTGTCGGACGCGTGCCAGCCGAGCTTCTCGAGCTTCTTCGACGGCTCGAAGCCCTCCATCTCGCGTTCGAGGATCAGGAACGAGAGACCCCGGTGCCCGCCCTCCTCGGTCGTCTTGACGGCCGTGACGACGAAGTCCGCTCGCACGCCGTTCGTGATGAACGTCTTCGAGCCGTTCACGACGTAGCCGCCGTCGACCTTCCGCGCAAACGTGCGTATCCCGGCGACGTCGGACCCGGCGCCCGGTTCCGTGATGCCGAGCGCGGCGATCCGCTCACCGCGGATGGCGGGCGCGAGGAAGCGCTGCTTCTGGTCGTCGGTGCCGAACTTCCAGACCGGCGGAGTGGCGATGCCCACGTGCGCGCCGATCCCGGCGGCGAGGCCACCCGACCCGCAGCGGCCGAGCTCCTCGCTCAGGATCGCGTCCTCGACGTAGCCGGCGCCGCGCCCGCCGTATTCCACCGGGTACTTGATCCCGAGCAGCCCGAGCTCCGCCATGCGGTGAAACACCTCGTTCGGGAACCAGCGCGCGGCCTCCCACTCGTCGGCATGCGGGCGAAGCTCCTCGGCAACGAAGCGCCGGATCTCGGCTCTGAGCTTCTCGTGGCTCTCGTCGAACGGAGGAACCGGAGCGTTCAAAGCCGCTTCTTGAGCATCCCGAACAGGCCGCGGGCGACCTTCCGTTGCAGCGCCTTGCCCTCGCGTGACCCCAGGAAGTCGCCAACCTTGTCCAGGCCGCCGGGGGGCGGGGCGGGGGCTTCCCCGCGGCCGCGCTTTCGCTTCGGAGCACGCGTGGGCGCGGCCTCGGCCACCGCCTCAGCCTCGGCGACCCGCCCGGCCAGCTTCTCCCGGGCGCTGTCGGCCTCGAGCCGAGTGCCGTACTTGGCGAACAGCGGCGACGCCTTGGCGGCGCTCTCGACGTCGTCCGCAGGGCCGATGCGGGAGTACGGCGCGCGCAGGCGCGCGTGAACCACCGGAGTGGGTACTCCGTCGTCCGAGAGGATCGTGACCGCGGCCTCGCCGATCCCCATAGACGTGAGGAGCTTCTCGACGTCGTAGAAGTCCGAGGTCGGGTACGTCGAGGCGGCCGCCTTGAGCGCCTTGGCATCGTCTGGCGTGAACGCCCGCAGCGCGTGCTGTACGCGGTTGCCGAGCTGGCCGAGGACCTCGCCCGGCACGTCATCGGGCACCTGCGTCACGAAGAAGACGCCAACCCCCTTCGAGCGGATCAGGCGCACCGTCTGGACCACGGCGTCGAGGAACGCGTCCGTGGCGCCATCGAATAGCAGGTGCGCCTCGTCGAAGAAGAAGACGAGCTTGGGCTCGTCCAGGTCGCCGGCCTCGGGCAGCTGCTCGAACAACTCGGCGAGCAGCCACATGAGCGCGGTCGAGAAGAGCTTCGGCTTGTCCTGGACGGCCGGCAGCTCGAGCACCGAGATCACTCCGCGGCCATCGGGCGCGGTCCGGAGCAGGTCGGCAGCCTCGAGCTGAGGCTCGCCGAAGAACTCGTTGCCGCCGCCGGTCTCGAGGCCTACCAGCGCGCGCAGGAGCACGCCCACGGTCGACGACGCCAGTCCCCCGATCCCCTCCAGCTCCGGCTTGCCCTCGTCGGATTCGAGGAAGGTGAGGAGCGCCCGCAGGTCCGACAGGTCGAGCAGGGCGAGGCCCTTCTGGTCGGCGTAGTGGAAGACGAGCTGAAGGCTCTGCTCCTGCGTCTCATTCGCCTCCAGGATCTTGGCCAGCAGCTGGGGGCCGAAGTCCGACACCGTCGCCCGCACGGGAACGCCGGGGCCAATGCCGCCGAGCGACAGGTACTCGACCGGAAAGCCCTTCGCTTCGAACGGGAGGCCGAGCTCCTTCATGCGCTTCTCGGCGGGCCCTCCGGGCTCACCGGGGGCGGAGACGCCCGAAACGTCACCCTTGACGTCGGCCGCGAACACGGCCACGCCCGCGGCGGAGAGCTGCTCGGCAATCGTCTGCAGCGTGATCGTCTTGCCCGTGCCCGTGGCGCCCGCGATCAGCCCGTGGCGGTTCATCATCCGCAGCGGAACCTGCACGACCGCGGCCGCGGCGAGCTTCTCCTCATGCACGCCGCGGCCGAGGTCGATCGCGGCGCCTTCGGCTGCGTACGCCTCGGCGATGGTCTTTCCGAAGTCGCTCACGAATCTCCCGCTAAAGGCCGTACGAGCGGCCTATCACGTCGAGCATCACCTCGTCGGTGCCGGCGCCGATCCGGTTGAGGCGCATGTCTCGCCAGGCGCGCTCGATCCCGTACTCCTTCATGTAGCCGGCGCCGCCGTGGATCTGGAGGCACTCGTCGATCACCTCGCA
>DASSVP010000193.1:0-5610 GCA_035705985.1 Thermoleophilaceae bacterium | reverse complement strand
CTCGCCCGCGATCCTGCTCGGGGGCGAAAGCAGGGCGGACCGGGCGGACCGCAACCAGGTACGCGGCAACCGCTTCGTTCGAAACGGAGCCGGCGTCCTCCTCGGCGGGGGGAACCGAAACGTGATCGCCCGCAACCGCTTCTCGCGAGACGGAGACGGCATCGCGATCGAGAACGGACGCGACAACCTGGTTGCGCTCAACGTCGTTCTCGACGCTCGAAAGGACGGCATTTACCTTGGCCTCGACGATCCTCCGATCGGAGGCGCCGAGAACGTCGTTCGCCGAAACGTGGTCAGGCGGAGCGGCGAGGATGGGTTCGATATCAGGAGGAAGGACAACCACGGCCTCCTGAAACGCAATGTCGCAACGCGGTCGGGAGACGACGGCTTCGACGTCGAGAGCAGCTCGACGAAACTCGCCAGGAACCGGGCCGTAGGCAATGACGATCTCGGCATCGAGGCCGTCGAAGACGTCAGGGACCGCGGTGGAAACCGGGCCAGCGGGAACGGAGATCCGCGCCAGTGCGTGAATGTGAGATGCCGATAGCCGCGGCGGCCGCGAATCGCAACGGGTGAGAAGCATTCGCGCGGCCATGCCCTTCTGGCGCCGCCTTTTGGCACAGGCAGAGCATGGGTGCTCTGACCGGCCGCGCCCGCTCCCCTCTCAGGCCTTGGCGTTCCACAATCGCCTGCATTCGCCCCTCAGCACCGCACTGCGCGAGTGTCGCTTTGTGCGCGGAATGCGGAGGTCTCGAGCGGGCTACCAGACGAACTCGTCAATCACCCGGGCCACGTCCGCGCCGGGCACCGGGCCCAGCCGGACCTCCCACGCGCCGTCCACGGCCTGGGTCAGGCGGCCGCGGATCCCGGCGCCGGACAGCAGGCGCGCTACGACGGTTGCCCGGCGGTTTCCCGCCGCTCCGCCCCAGCGGACGTCGATTCCGAACTGGTCGCCCTCGACGGGCCAGATGGTGAGGCGATCGGGGCGTGTCGGTCCGAGCTCACTTCCCACTCCTCGGTCATCGGTTCGGAGGCGCGCTGCTTTGAGCGGGCGGGTCGGCGGGTGGCCGCCGCAAGCAGCAGCAGCAGCAGCAGCAGCAGCGCGGCGATGGGCGCCGCTATCGGCAGCCAGGAGGTGCTCGCGTCCCGCGATGGCGCCGGGGCCCGGCCTGCCTTCGGCTTCGCCGGCTCGGCCGGCGGCCGCTCCCACACCACCTCGTTGGTCCTCGTGTCGACCTGGGCGAGCGTCCGGCCCGACCGGTCCACGACCTCGAGCCGGGGCCCGCGCGGCGAGATGGTCGCGTTCCAGACGCTCTTCACGCCGCCCTCGATGTCGATGCAGACGGCGGTCCGCCCCACCGTGTCCAGCGCGTGCACGAACGGATGCTTGCGCGCCTCGTACAGCGTGTAGTGCCAGCGGCCGTCCCGGCTCGATACGCGGCTGACCGGGATCCCGTACATGTCCTCGCCGGCCTCGTTCGGATCCACGACCGGGCGCTGGTACAGCCGCTGCGTGCGGATGTTGTAGGCCCGCACCGCGTACTCGGTGAAGTCCCGCGGGCTCAGGTATTCGATGACGTACATCACCCGTCCGTTGGGCGAGATCGCGTCGAACGAGAAGTCGCCGCGGAGCGCAATCGTCCGGCGGACCCGGAGCGTTCGCGTGTCGACCACGGCGAAGGTGGTCCGCGCGCGCGGGAAGCGCACACGCGGGTTGATCAGCACCAGCGTGCGGCCGTCTGCGGAGAGCCCGCTCGGCGAGCCGTCGTAGGCCACCGCCGGGATTGCGTAGACGCCGCGCACGAGCCGCTCTTGCAGCACGCCGCCGTAGCGCGCGCTCTCGACCACGCGCGTCGACCTTCCGGCCTTCTCCGTCTGATACTCCACCTGACCACCCGGATTCGAGACCGGGTTCGCGTCGACCCCCACAGCCGGCAGGCCGTCGGCGGCGGCCGAGGCGGGCAGCAGGGCGAACAGGGCAGCGACGACGACGACGAGCGCGGCGATCGGCATGCCCGTAGTACGGCGCGGACCGCGCGAGCGGTCCGGCGTTCAGACCCGCGGCTCCCAGGCCGCCTCGACGATGTAGCCGTCGGGGTCCCGGCACTTGACGCTGACGTAGTCGGGCTCGTCCCACTCCTCGACCAGCTCGACGCCGTCCGCCGCGAGGCGCTCGCGCAGCGCGAGCACGGCGTCTCGGTCGGGCAGGCCGACGCCGAAGTGCATCCAGGGCGGCGGGTCCAGCGGTTGGTCCGACGGCCCGAGGGCGAGTGCGAACCCGTCCGCGTCGTAGAGCATCAGCACCCCGCCGTCGTAGCGCCGCGCCGGTCGTGCGCCGAACCCGAAATAGGTCTCGTAGAAGCGGCGGGAGCGCTCCTGGTCACGAACCGGGATCGCCAGGTGGTCCATGGGGGCGAACGCTACTCAGCCCGTAGAGCCTCACCACGCCCCGCACGCGCATCTCCGTGAGCCGGCCGCGGCTCTTCGCCAGTTCCATGAAGGCCTCGGCGGCGGGGCGACCGGGATCCGCGACCCACGCGCGCGGCGCCAGCCTGGGCAGGAGGTCGAGCAGCTGCGCGACCGCCTGGCGCTCGTAGAGCACGTCGGCCGCGATCGCGAGGTCGAACGGGCCGCGCGCGAGGAGGTCGTCCGGCGAGGACCAGTCGACGCGCGCGGTCTCGAGACTGACGCCGTTCGCGGACGCGTTGCGCTCCGCGAACTCCAGGGCCTCCTCGTCGGTGTCCGTCGCAAGCACCTCGGCGCTCTCGCGCGCGGCCGCGATGCTCGGCACCGCCAGGCCGCAGCCCAGCTCCACGACGCGCCGGCCGCTGAGCTCCATCGAGTCGAGCTCTCGTGCCAGCGCCACGCCGCTCCGCCACAGCACCGCCCAGTACGGCACGAGCGGTGCCCACTCGACGCCTCCGGAGTCCGGCAGTTCGGCGGCCTCGGCCGGCTGCTCGATGCGGAGCTCGCCGCGCGGCAGATCGATGGATTGCGTGACGGTGTCCATTTCTTCCCCCGCCGTTCGTCCCATACGCGACCATTCAAAAGGAGGAACCCCATGAAGTACATGCTGCTGATCCATCAGGCCGACGCGCCCACCCCGCGCGACCCGGATGCTTGGTCGAAGCTGTCCGAGGACGAGCAGAACGCCGTCCACCGCGACTACCAGGCGATCAACGAGACCGCGGGCGTGACCTCCGGGCTCCAGCTCCAGGATCCGGAGACCGCCACGACCGTGCGCGTCGAGAACGGCGAGACACTCACCACCGACGGGCCATTCGTCGCGGTGAAGGAGGCAATCGGCGGCTACCTCATCTTCGAGGCCGACGACCTCGACGCGGCGATCGAACTGGCCGCACGCATTCCGGCCGCTCGCCTGGGCGGCGCGGTCGAGGTGCGTCCGATCGCCGAGTGGTAGCCACGCTCGATCAGGCCTTCCGCGACGAGTGGGGGCGCGTCCTCGCGACGCTCATCGGCCTCCTCGGTGACTTCGAGCTCGCGGAGGAGGCCGCGCAGGAGGCCTTCGCGATCGCCGCAGCGCGGTGGCCGCAGGAGGGTGCGCCGGAGAATCCACGCGCCTGGCTGGTGACGACGGCGCGCAACCGGGCCATCGACCGCATCCGTCGCGACCGCACGCTCGCGGCGAAGACGCGCCTGCTCGAGGTCCCGGGGACCGCCCCCGAGCACGACATGGACGACACCACCATCCCCGACGAGCGCCTCGAGCTGATCTTCACCTGCTGCCACCCCGCGCTCGCGCTCGACGCCCAGGTGGCGCTCACGCTGCGCACGCTGGGCGGGCTGACGACCGACGAGATCGCCCGCGCCTTCCTCGTCCCGGAGCCCACGATGGCGAAGCGGCTCGTCCGCGCGAAGCACAAGATTCGCGCTGCCGGCATCCCGTTCCGCGTGCCTGCGCCGCACCTCCTCCCGGACCGGCTCGCGGCGGTGCTGGCGGTCGTCTACCTGATCTTCAACGAGGGCTACGGCGGCCGCGGCGAGCTCGCGAGCGAGGCGATCCGGCTTGGCCGCGCGCTGGCCGAGCTGATGCCTGACGAGCCCGAGGTGCACGGCCTGCTCGCGCTCATGCTCCTGAACGACGCGCGCCGCGACGCGCGCTTCGCGGACGGCGAGCTCGTCCTGCTGAGGGACCAGGATCGCTCGCGCTGGGACAGCGACCAGCTTCGCGAGGGCCGCGGCCGTCTCGAGCGCGCGCTGGCGCTGGGCGGGCGCGGCCCCTACCTGGTGCAGGCCGCGCTCGCCGACCTCCACTCGGAGGAGCGGCAGGACTGGCCGCAGATCGCGGAGCTGTACGGCGAGCTGGCCCGCCTCACCGGCTCGCCTGTCGCCGAGCTGAACCGCGCCGTCGCGATCGCCGAGGCGGGCGACCCCGAGGCGGCCCTGGCGCTGGTCGACACGCTCGAGCTCGATTCGTATCCGTACCTGCATTCGACGAGAGCGGAGCTGCTCCGCCGGCTCGGCCGCGACGACCCGGCGATCACCGCCTACGAGCGCGCGCTCGAGCTGGTCCGCTCCGAGCCAGAGCGCCGCCTTCTGGAGCGGCGCGCCGCGGAGCTACGATCCGCCGATGGAAGCAACGCTCGGCCGTGAGTTCGCGAAGGCGCTCGGCGCGAAGGACGCCGGCCGGCTGCGAGAGCTGGTCCATCCCGAGATCGACTTCTGCGGGCTGACGCCGAGCCGGGCCTGGGAGGCGAACGGCCGGGACGAGCTCATGTCGCTCCTGTTGGACGAGTGGTTCGCGGACAAGGACGAGATCGTCGGCGTGGAGAGCGTCGAGAGCGACGCGGTCGCCGACCGCGAGCGCGTCGGCTACCGCTTCAGCGTCGAGAACCCTGACGGGCGCTTCCTCGTCGAGCAGCAGGCCTACGTCGAGGAGCGCGACGGTCGCATATGTTGGATGCGAGTGGTGTGCTCGGGATTCCGCCCATCATGACCGTCACCGGCGTCGACTTCGTCTCGGTCCCGACCCAGGACCTCGAGCGCGCCGTCGAGTTCTACGGCGGGACGCTCGGGCTCGAGCGGTCCGTCTACAAGCCCGAGCGCAACTTCGCGGAGTTCGAGACCGGGACCGTGACGCTGAGCGTGGTCAACCCGGAGAAGATGGGCATCGGCGAGTTCAAGGCCAACGCGAACCACCTCGCGCTGCACGTCGAGGACGTCGCCGCAGCCCGCGAGGCCCTGGAGGCCCGGGGAGTCAGCTTCCACGGCGACATCCTCGACACGGGCGTCTGCCACATGGCGATCTTCAGCGATCCCGACGGCAACGCTCTTATGCTGCACCGGCGCTACGCGCCGCGCGACCCCGCCGGCTGACGGTCCGGCTGGGAGACGATCCGGATGTATGGACGCTCGTGGTGTCCAGGGGATCCACCGAGAGGCCGATGATCAGCTCGCCATGTCGCCGAGCCAGTCGTGGAAGCGAATCGTCCCCTCGGTGGTCTCGGCATCGAAGTCCGGGGCGGTGTCGCCGATGGTGGGCGTCATTGCGATGTCCTCCTTCTGAGGGCCGGCAGCGCGAACGGCCGCATGCGGACCATCTCGCGGTGCCTGATGAAAAGGCTCAGGCCCGTCACGATCGCACCGGGC
>DASSVP010000192.1:0-21486 GCA_035705985.1 Thermoleophilaceae bacterium | reverse complement strand
GCTCGTACACCGGATCGGGGCCCGAGCCCGTCTTCCACTACGGCCACGGCCTCGCGGTCGGCACCGGCGGCACGCCGCGCGCGGGCCTCGCGCTCACCTGGCAGGCCGACGCGTTCGGCTGGTCTGGCGCCGCCGCGCCGGGCGACTCCGGCAGCGCGGTACGCGTGAACACCGGCATGCAGGCCGCCGGCGACCTGACCCATCTCGTGGTCGACACGAATTGGCTGCCGAGCTACATCGCGGGCACGCGGATGGGCCGCATCCTCCAGATCGCCGGCCAGCCGCTCGCCGACAGCCCGCTCTGCTGACCTGAGTTTCCCCTGGGCGCCGGCCGGGTCTCCCCCGTTCCGGCCGGCGCCCGCCCCCCTTCCTGTCAGTCGAACAGCGTGGGAGGCGGCTGCTCGGACGGCGCGGCCGCCACGGCGGCCAGCGGCGCCACGGCGCCGATCGGCACCGGCGGCGGCTCCTCTAGCAGCGCCGGCAGGCGCGCGAAGTCTGCACGCAGCTCCTCGAGCGTCTTCGTGCTCCGCAGCGCGGCGGCCGGGTGGAAGAGCGGGTAGACCCTCAGCGGCCGCCCACCCAGCTCGTGCACCTGCGGGCGCCCGTGCACGCTCGTGATCCCGCGCTGCGAGCGGGTGAGCAGCTTCGTGGAGAAGTTCCCCAGCGTGCAGATGACGCTCGGCTCGATCAGCTCGACCTTGCGGTGCAGAAACGGCTTGCAGGCGTCGATCTCGTCCGGCTGCGGGTCGCGGTTGCCGGGCGGCCGCGACTGGAGGACGTTCGCGATGAAAACGTCCTCGCGCGTGAGCCCGATCTCCTCGAGCAGCTTGTTCAGCAGCTGGCCGGCGCGCCCGACGAACGGGAGCCCCTGCTGGTCCTCGTGCATCCCGGGCGCCTCTCCTACGAACATCAGATCGGCGTCGGCGTTCCCCGAGCCGAACACCACCCGGGTCCGCGTCTTGGACAGCGGGCAGCGCGCGCAGGCCCGCGCCTCCCGGTACAGCTCGACCAGCTCCGCGCGGCGCTCCTCGGCGCTGCGTGAGTGCATGCGCCAAGCCTAGGACCTGGAGTCGACGGCACGCGTCATGGGTATCCTCAGACTCGTCGGCCGCTACCGACGACGGAGTGGACCGACGGGGGAATGCACCCAGATCAGACGAGTCTTCCGAGCCCGCTTCGGGTGGGCATAGTCGGCCCAGGCCGGGTCGGCACCGCGCTGGCGCGCGCACTTCGCGACGCCGGCGTGGAGGTCGAGGGGCCGGTGGGCCGCGGCGCGAGCCCGGCGGGCTGCCACGCGATCGTCCTGTGCGTCCCCGATGCAGAGATCGCGTCCGCGGCCGAGGTCGTGACGGGGGCGGCTCCGCTGATCGGGCACACGAGCGGCGCCACACCGCTGTCGGTCCTCGCCCATGCCGGCGTGCCCGCGTTCGGGCTTCATCCGCTTCAATCGTTCGCTCATCGCGGCGTGAGCTTCGCCGGCGCCGGCGCCGCGGTGGCGGGTACCAGCGCGGAGGCGCTGGGGTTCGCCACCGCGCTCGCCGAGCGGCTCGGCATGACGCCGTTCGAGATCGACGACGAGGGCCGCGCCGCCTACCACGCCGCCGCGTCGATGGCCTCGAACTTCGTCGTCACGCTCCAGGCTGCCGCCGAGCGGGTGGCGGCCGGCGCGGGACTCGACCGCGACGACGCGCGCGCACTGCTGATGCCGCTCGTCCGCCAGACCGTGGAGAACGTGGCGGCGCTCGGCCCGGAGGAGGCGCTCACCGGGCCGATCGCGCGCGGCGACGAGGCCACCGTCGAGCTGCAGCGAGCCGCCATCGCCGAGGCGGCGCCCGAGCTGCTCGCCCTGTTCGACGCGCTGGCCGCCCGGACGCGGGCGCTCGCTGCCGAGAGGAGTCCGGTTTGAGGACGGTCCGGACAGTCGACGAGCTCCGCGACGCGCTCGCCCCCGAGCGGCGCGCCGGGCGCGGCATCGGCCTCGTGCCGACAATGGGCTACTTCCACGAGGGGCACCTGTCGCTGATGCGCCGAGCGCGGGCGGGCAACGACGTTCTGGTCGTCTCCCTGTTCGTCAACCCCACGCAGTTCGGCCCTCGCGAGGACCTCGAGGCGTACCCGCGCGACGAGGCCCGCGACGCAGCGCTCGCCGAGGCGGAGGGCGTGGACCTGCTGTTCGTGCCGGCGGTCGAGGAGGTCTACCCGGACGGGTTCGACACCACGGTCACCGTTGGCGGCCTGACCGAGACGCTCGAGGGCGACGAGGCGCAGCGCGGAGCCGAGCACTTCGCCGGCGTCACGACCGTCGTGACCAAGCTGTTCAACATGGTCGCCCCGGACGTGGCGTACTTCGGCCAGAAGGACGCTCAGCAGGCGCTCGTGATCCGCAAGCTGGTCCGCGACCTCGACATCCCGGTGCGGATCGAGGTCTGCCCGACGATCCGCGACGAGGACGGCCTCGCGCTCAGCTCGCGGAACGCGTACCTGAGCGCCGAGGAGCGCGAGCGCGCCCTCGCGCTGAGCCGCGCGCTGCGCGCCGCGCAGGCGGCCGTGGAGGGCGGCGCCGTGGACGCCGCCGCGGTGGTCGCCGCGGCGCGCAGGGAGCTCGACCGCGCGGGCGTGCAGCCGGACTACCTTCAGCTGCGCTCCGCGAAGGACCTCTCTCCCGTCGAGCGTGTGAACGGCTCGACGCTGCTGGCCGTGGCGGCCCGCGTGGGGCGCGCCCGACTCATCGACAACGCGATTCTCGGAGGCGAGAAATGAGCCACCGCCCCACCCAGCGCCCCGCCGTCAGCCTCACGACCCTCGGGGAGAAGAAGGCGCTCGGCGAGCCGATCGTCATGGTCACGGCCTACGACTACCCGTCGGCGCAGGTGGCCGAGGAGGCCGGCGTGGACGTCGTGCTCGTGGGCGACTCGGGCGCGATGACGGTGCTCGGGCACCCGTCCACGGTCCCGGTCACCACCGAGGAGCTCCTGATGCTCGCCCAGGCCGTGCGCCGCGGGCTGAAGACGCCGCTGATGATCGGCGACCTGCCGTTCGGCTCGTACGAGGCGTCGAACGAGGAGGCGATCCGCAGCGCGCAGCGCTTCATCAAGGAGGCCGGCTGCGACGCCGTCAAGATCGAGCGCGGTGGCACCTCGGTAGAGCGGGCGAAGGCGATGGTCGACGCCGGCATCCCGGTGATGGGCCACGTGGGCCTCACGCCCCAGACGGCGACGGCGCTCGGCGGCTACCGCTCCCAGGGCCGCACCGCCGAGCGGGCGCTGAAGGTGCTCCACGACGCGCTGGCGCTCCAGGAGGCCGGCTGCTTCGCGATCGTCTTCGAGGCGATCCCGAGCGCGCTCACCGAGGCGATCATGCCGCGTATGGAGATCCCGGTGATCGGCATCGGCGCCGGCGGCAACACCGACGGCCAGGTGCTCGTGTTCCACGACCTGCTCGGGATCTACGACGGGCACGTGGCGCGCTTCGTGAAGCGCTACGCCACCGTTCGGGAGGAGATGGTCAAGGGCGTCTCGGCCTTCGCGGACGAGGTGCGGGCGCGCCGCTACCCCGAGGAGGAGCACGGCTACACGATGGCCCCCGACGAGATCGCGCGGCTGCACGAGCTGGTGCGCGAGCAGACCGGCGAGCCGTTCACGGGCGGCTTCTCGCTCTGAGCGCAACCCCCGGGCGTCCCGGGGGTTGTGGGGCGCATGACCCGATTCCGTCGTTTCATGCCCTCCCCTGCCATGGTCGTCGCGATGACAGCGCTGTTTCTGTCGCTCGGCGGCGTCTCCTACGGCCTCGCCACCGGAGCGATCGACGGCCGTGAGATCAAGAACAACACGATCCGTACCGCGGACGTTCGCAACGGAGCCCTGCTCGGCAAGGACTTCCGCGCCAACGGCGTAGGCGGCGGCGCGATCAAGGAGTCCACGCTCGGCACCGTCCCCAGCGCGTTCATCGCCCATGGATCCCAGCGGTTCGCGGTCGTGAACGCGGGCGGTCAGCTGGTCCGCGGCCGGAACGCCTCCGCGGCGCGCACCGCCGAGGGGCGCTACCAGGTGCTCTTCGAGACCGACGTGCGCGGCTGCGGCTACCACGCCACGATCGGCGGCCCGACCGCGGCGGCGCCTCCGCAGAACGGCCAGATCACCGTGAGCTCACTCGGCTCGAACGTCAACGGCGTGGACGTCCGGACGACCGGCGCGGACGGCAACGACGCCAACAAGCCGTTCCACCTACTCGTCCTCTGCTGAGGCGGACCCGTACTCGACGCGGCGGAGCACCTTCGCGGGTGCTCCGGCCGCGATCGAGAACGGCGGGATGTCCTGCGTCACGACGCTGTTCGCGCCGATCACGCTGCGCTCGCCGACGGTCACGCCGCTCGTGACCACAACGTTCGCGCCGCACCAGACGTTGTCGCCGATCCGCGTCGGGCCCTTGCTCGCGAACCCCTGCCAGGTGATCGGCTTGTCGGGGTCGTCGAAGCGGTGATTCGAGTCGGTCACGAAGCAGCCGTTGGCGAACATGCAGTGGTCGCCGATCTCGACGAGCTCCTGCGACGCCACCATCGTGGCGATGTTGAGGAACGTGCCCTCGCCGATGCGGATCCGCGCGTCCCCCGGCGCGGTCAGCCAGACGTGCGGCTCCAGCAGCGTCCCCTCGCCGATCTCCAGCCGGCCGTCGCGAAACGCCTCGAGCACGTTCCCGTGGAGCGGCCAGCGGGCGAAGGCGCGGCGGCGCGCGAGCTCGCGATGGATGAGCGCGCGGTTCCACGGGAGCGAGTTCCGCTCGTACCAGCGCCACTTCTGGAACCAGAGCCGGGCATCCTCCACGAGCGGAGCTTTTCAGACATGACGGCCACCCCCATCCTGTACGACCCGGACTGCGGCTTCTGCCGGGTGTGCGTGGCGGTTGTGCTCCGCTGGGATAGAGAGAGCCGGCTTCGGCCCGTCCCCGGCGAGAACCTCGACTCGTGGCAGCTGGTCCTCCCGGACGGCACCGCGCTCTCCGCCGGGGCGGCCTTCCCACCGCTGTTCCGGCTGCTCCCGGGAGGCGCGCCGCTGGCGCGGCTCACGGACCGCTTCCCCGGACCGGCCGACCGGGCGTACCGCTGGGTGGCCGACCACCGGAGCGCGCTCGGCAGGCCGATACCGGGCGCGGTGAAGCGGTGGGCCGATCGCGTGATCTCAGAATCCGCCGCCGATAGCCGATGACTATTGGGATGGATCCGCTTGTCGAACTCCCCGGCGCCGACGACTTCGAGGCGCTCCTCGCCCGTGAGGAGCTTCGCCGTGCGCGCACGGGCGAGTCGCTCGCCGTCGCGATGCTCGACATCGACGGCTTGCGCAGGGTGAACAGGCACCACGGCGCCGGTGCCGGCAGTGAGGCGCTGCGGCTCTGCGTCGCCACGCTGCGGGCCACCCTACGCGCCGTGGACGAGATCGCCCGCACCGGGCCCGACGAGTTCGCGGTACTCCTCCACGCCACCGACACGCGCCGCGCGAGCGTCTGGGCCGATCGCTACGAGGACGCGCTCCAGGAGGCCTCGGCGGCGCACCCCGCGGCACCGGTCACCTGCTCGATCGGGCTCGCCGACACCATCGAGGAGGCGACGCTCCTGCAGGCGGCCGCGAAGGCGCACCGCCGCATGGAGGTCATCCAGACCGTGCGCAAGCTCCGGCGCCACCGCGACGGCGGCGCCGAGGCAACCGGCCCGGCCTAGTCGTCCGCCGCCCGTGAGCAGGTTCGC
This sequence comes from Thermoleophilaceae bacterium, assembly GCA_035705985.1. GTDB lineage: Bacteria > Actinomycetota > Thermoleophilia > Solirubrobacterales > Thermoleophilaceae > JACVRW01. The sequence goes on along the minus strand of DASSVP010000192.1, from coordinate 15,749 downwards.
ACCCTGAACCTGCCCGCGACCCATTCTGGGGTTGACTTGGTACGGCGGGTCACAGAGGATCGCAAATAGGCCCAAGGCCCTGGGCTCGCAACCAACAAGGAGGCCCCCACCATGCGAAGAATATTCGCGAGCCGGCCATCGCCAGCCATGGCAGTTGCGTTCGTCGCGCTGTTGGCGGCGCTGTCGGGAACCGCGATCGCTTTGCCCGGCACGAGCAGCGTCGACTCCGGCGACATCAAGAACAATGCCGTCCGGAGCAAGGACATCAGGAACAACAACGTTCGCGGCGCTGACGTCCGCAACGGGTCTCTCACTGGGACGGACGTCCGAAACGACTCGCTGACCGGTCTCGACATCAATGAGTCAACGCTCGGGCAGGTGCCCTCAGCGAACTCCGCTAACACGGCGGGCAGCGCCAACACGGCGAACTCGGCGAATACCGCCAACTCCGCGGAGAACGCGAACTCCGTGGACGGGCAGAGCGCCGCGAAGGTGTTCTACAACGCGGCTACGGACAGCGCGGCTCAGACAATCCTCGACTTCGGAGGGCTCGTCCTGACCGCGAGCTGTCCGGCGGGGGTCCTCACGGTCGAGGCGTCGAGCGGGAACACGGATTCGTTCATCCATTCGCTGATCAACGAGGAGGACGAGGCCGAGGACGACACGTTCGGCGGCGGGGACACGTTCCAGCTTGTTCCAACAAGCGTCAACACCCTCTCGGATTCGCTCGAGGGCGTTCTGACATACGCGAACGACACGGGTAGCGTGGTTTCGATGACGTTCGCCGGCGAGACGGGCGGCGGGACGCCAAACAACCCGGACTGCTCGTTCTACGGCAACGCGCTCGGGGGCTAGCAGGAAGCACCGCGTCGAGAGAGGGGGCCCACCCGGACCCCCTCTCCTTGCCGCCGGCTCCGCAACGGCGACCGCGTGACGATCCAGACCGGGCGGCGGCGTTGCCCTTGGGCGGCGCTCCGGCTTGGAGGGCTCACGCGGCGACGAAGCGGCCGCCGCGTCGGCGCGACGCGTCCCTCAGCACGATCCTTGCCATGAGCCGCTAGGCGGCGGTCGCGAGCTTCGCCCGCGGCCGCCGCCGGCGCGACGATGGCGGCGGCTTCACGATCCCCGCCAGGAAGCGGCCGGTGTGCGAGCCCTTGGTGGCGGCCACCTGCTCGGGCGTGCCCTGGGCCACGAGTCTGCCGCCCTCCTCGCCGCCCTCCGGGCCGAGGTCGATGATCCGGTCCGAGGTCTTGATGACGTCCAGGTTGTGCTCGATCACCACGACGGTGTTGCCCTGGTCCACCAGCCGGTTCAGCATCTCGAGCAGGCGCTGGACGTCGGCGAAGTGCAGGCCGGTGGTGGGCTCGTCGAGGATGTAGAGCGTCCGGCCCGTGGCCACCTTCGAGAGCTCGCTCGCCAGCTTCACGCGCTGCGCCTCTCCGCCTGACAGCGTCGTGGCCGGCTGGCCGAGGCGGATGTAGTCGAGCCCCACGTCGTGCAGCGCCTGGAGGCGGCGCTTGATCTTTGGGATGTGGGCGAAGAAGTCGACCGCCTCCTCGACCGTCATGTCGAGCACGTCGGCGATCGTCCTCCCCTTGAAGCGCACCTCGAGCGTCTCGCGGTTGTAGCGCTTGCCGTGGCACTGCTCGCACGGCACGTAGACGTCCGGGAGAAAGTGCATCTCGATCTTGATCTGGCCGTCGCCGCGGCACACCTCGCAGCGGCCGCCCTTGACGTTGAACGAGAAGCGGCCCGGCTTGTAGCCCCGCGCCCGGGCCTCCTGCGTGCGCGAGTAGAGGTCGCGGATGTGGTCGAACAGCCCGATGTAGGTGGCCGGGTTGGAGCGCGGCGTCCGCCCGATTGGCGACTGGTCGATGTTGATGATCTTGTCGACCTGGTCCAGCCCGCTGATGCGCTTGTGGGCGCCCGGGCGCTGCTTCGCCCGGTGGAGGCGGTTCGCGACCGCCTTGTAGAGCACCTCGTTGACGAAGGTCGACTTGCCGGACCCCGACACGCCCGTGACGGAGCAGAAGACCCCGAGCGGGACCTTCACGTCGATGTCCTTGAGGTTGTGCTGGGAGGCGCCCTTGACCTCGATGTAGCCCGATGGCCTGCGCCGCTTCTCGGGAATCGGGATCGACAGCTTGCCGGACAGGTACTTGCCCGTCAGGGAGTCCGGGGAGCGGAGCACGTCGGCGGGGGTGCCCTCGGCGACCAAGTGCCCACCGTGCTCGCCGGCACCCGGGCCGAGGTCCACGAGGTGGTCCGCCGCACGCATCGTGCCCTCGTCGTGCTCCACCACGATCACGGTGTTGCCGAGGTCACGGAGGCGCTCCAGCGTGGCGATCAGCCGCTCGTTGTCGCGCTGGTGCAGCCCGATCGACGGCTCGTCGAGGATGTAGAGCACGCCCACGAGCGACGAGCCGATCTGCGTGGCCAGCCGGATGCGCTGCGCCTCGCCGCCCGACAGCGTCGCGGCCGCGCGCTCCAGCGACAGGTAGCCCACGCCCACGTTGTCGAGGAAGCGCAGGCGCTCGTCGATCTCGCGCAGGATCATCCGCGCGATCTGACGCTCGGTCTCCGAGAGCTCGAGGCCCTCGAGCCACTCGATCGCGCGCCGTGCCGACATCTTCGTGAACTGGTCGATCCCGAGGCCGCCAACCCTCACCGCCAGCGACTCGGGCCGCAGCCGCGCGCCGTGGCACTCCGGGCACGGCCGCAGCGTCATGTACTCCTCGATCTTCTCGCGCGACCAGTCCGAGTCCGTCTCGCGGTAACGGCGCTCGAGGTTCGGGACGATCCCCTCGAAGGTCGTCGTGTACGAGCGCCGGCGCCCGTAACGGTTCCGGTACGAGATGTAGATCCGGTCGCCGTTCGTGCCGTACAGGAAGCAGCGCTTGACCTCCTCGTCGAGGTCCTCCCACGGGCGGTCCATGTCGACCTCCCACTTGTCCGCGATCGCCTGCGTCATCTGCTCGTAGTAGTTCGAGGCGCTCGTGGACCAGGGCAGGATCGCCCCGTCGTTCAGCGACAGCGACGGGTCCGGCACGATCAGCTCGGGGTCGATCTCCATCTGCGAGCCGAGCCCGGTGCAGCGCGGGCAGGCGCCGTGCGGCGAGTTGAACGAGAACATCCGCGGCTCGAGCTCGGGCATCGAGGTGCCGCAGTGGAGGCACATGAAGCGCTCCGAGTAGGTGGTGACCTCGTCCGTCTCGACGTTCTCGATGTCGACGATCCCCTCGGCGCGCGCCACGGCCGTCTCGATCGAGTCCGCGAGCCGCTTGCGGAGGTCCGGGCGCATCACGAGGCGGTCGATCACGACCGAGATGTCGTGCTTGTACTTCTTGTCGAGGGAGATGTCCTCCTCGAGCCGGCGCAGCTCGCCGTCGACCTTCACGCGCGTAAAGCCGTCGCTTCGCAGCTCTTCGAAGAGCTTGCCGTACTCCCCTTTTCGGCCGCGCACCACAGGCGCCAGCACCATGAACTTCGCGCCCTCCGGCAGCATCATGACCTGATCGATGATCTGCTCGGCCGACTGCGCCTCGATCGGGCGGCCGCAGTTGTAGCAGTGCGGATGGCCGACCCGCGCCCACAGCAACCGCAGGTAGTCGTATATCTCGGTGACCGTCCCCACCGTCGACCGCGGGTTCCGCGACGTGGTCTTCTGGTCGATCGAGATGGCCGGGCTGAGGCCCTCGATCGAGTCCACATCCGGCTTGTCCATCTGGCCGAGGAACTGGCGCGCGTACGCGGACAGCGACTCGACATAGCGCCGCTGGCCCTCCGCGTAGATCGTGTCGAAGGCGAGGCTCGACTTCCCGGACCCGGACAGGCCCGTGATCACGATCAGGGCGTTCCGCGGCAGCCTCAGGTGAAGGTCCCTGAGATTGTGCTCGCGAGCGCCTGAGACGACTATCTCGCCACCCATGCTCACTCGGATAACGAGTGTAGAGCCGTTTCCGGATCGAACACGCGTTCGTTTTCCGCAGATTGCGGGGTTGCGGCTAGTGTGGCGGGCGGTGCGGTTCGGCTACACGATCCTCTACGTCGACGATGTCACGGCGAGCCTCGACTTCTACGAGCGCGCCCTCGGCCAGCGGAGGCGCTTCCTGCACGAGAGCGGCCAGTACGCGGAACTGGACACGGGCGACACTGCGCTCGCGCTCGCCGCGCACGAGCTGGCCGCGGCGAACGTGCCGGGTGTGTACGGGCCCTCCGAGCAGCGCGGCGAGCGGCCGGCGTTCGAGGTCTGCTTCGTGACCCGGAACGTGCAGGCGGCCTTCGACCGGGCCGTCGAGGAGGGCGCCGAGTCGGTGAGCCCGCCGCAGACGAAGCCGTGGGGTCAGGACGTGGCCTACGTGCGCGATCCCGACGGAAATCTCGTCGAGATCGCTTCACCCGGCTAGTCGACGCGGGCGTAGACCTCGTCGAGCAGCGCCTCGGGGTCCTCGAGCTCGAAGTTCTCGGAGAGGTAGCGGGCGGTCTCCTCGCGCGAGGAGCCGTTCAGGGCCATGTTCAGCGCGATCACCCGGGCGCCCTCGTGGCCGTCGCCGGCGGGTGTGGGCGGCGCAGACGGGGAGTGCGCGGGCTCGGCAGGGGTGTCCGCGTCCGCGGCCTGAGCGGGCTCCGGCTCAGCGGACTCCGGCTCCTCCGTTCCGGCCTCCGGCTCCTCCACCCCCGCCTCCACCGGAGACTGCACCTCGGTGACGGGCTCTGGGGCGGGCGAATCCGCCGGCTCTGGGGCGGGCGAATCCGCCGACTCGTCGGCGCTCTCGCTCACCGCGCGCAGCTCCTCCAGGTCCGCCCTGAGCGCGTTCAGCTCGCCGGTCACGGTCGTCGTGAGGCTCTCGAGGGCTCGCTCGATCTGCTCGGCACGGGCGGAGAGGCGCTCGGTTACCTTCTCCGCGCGCTCGAGCTGCGTCTCTATCTCGCGGGCGGCCTCCGCGCGCAGCTCCGCGGCGCTCTGCTCGGCGGCCTCCAGCACCGCGCGCACTCGCTCGGCCGCCGCCGCGGCCGACGATCCCCTCTCGCTCCCCGGGCTCACCCTCGGGAGCGTACAGGCCATCTACTGCTTGACCCGGAAGGCGCCGCGCATGAACGGATGGATGCGGCAGAAGTACGTGTAGGTGCCCGGGCCGAGGTTGCTCGGCGTGGTCCACTGGAGCGCGCCGGTGGCGGGCGGGCTCGCCGTCCCGAGCGTGCCGGACTCGAACTGCACGTTGCTGTCCGCAAGCGGGTACGCGATGCCCGTCGAGCGGTTGCAGGGCGGCTTGCACGAGGTGATCGAGTGGTAGATCTTCTTCGCGTTGTCGCCCGCGTCGCGGAACGTGAGCGTCTGGCCCGAGCGGATCACCGGCGGGTTGCGCTGCGGGTCCGCAAGGCTGAGGTCGCCGAGCCGGTACTTGAAGTCCAGGAGGTCAACGAAGCCGGGGTTCTCGGGGCCGTCCGGCAGCGTCCGCGGGTCGGGCAGGCCTGTGCGCCCACCGCCGTGGTTGTCGTTCTCCGGCAGGTGGCCGTGGGTCACGGAGCCCCTGCGGTTGACCTTCGTGATGAACGGGTTCTGGCCCGGCACGCCGCGGGCCATGTACGCGACCATGATCCCCATCGACTCCCACCACGCGCCGCGCGAGGTGTCATAGGTCGCGCTCGTGGAGAGCACGTCGCCCTTCCGCAGCTTCACGCGCCAGTCGAGCGGGGTGCCGGTCATCGCGACGTCCCAGGAGACCGCGCCGGCCGGCTCGAAGTACTTCGCCCTCGAGCGAAACAGCGGCGCCGTCTTCCCGCGTCGGCGCACCTTCAGGTCCGTGTAGAGGCCGCCCGGGTGCAGGTGGCCCGCGGTCGCGACGAGCACGCCCGGCTTGTCCACCTTCCACTCGTTCCTCCTCGGCCCGCCCCGATATGGATTCCTGGCCTCGTCGGGATAGGTGTAGCGGCCGTTCCCGCCCGATCCCTTCTTCACGTTGAAGACCGGATAGAGGCTGCCGTTCTGGACGTCCATCCAAATCGGGCGGACGTTGCGCATCCCGCGCGCGGCGCGCGAGCCCTTCGGCACGAAGTCCACCTCGTAGACCATCCAGACCTTCGTCGGCACCGGGGTCAGGTTGTGGATCATGTGGTTGAGCAACAGGCCGTCGCTCCGCTTGATGGGGTAGCCGTAGCCCCTGGGGAGCCGCAGGATCGTCTTCTCCTCGCCCGCCGCGAAGAACGGCTCCACCGGCAGCGGCGAGGTGGCGGATCTGCGCGACGTGTTCAGCCACACCCCGTGGTGCAGGTGGATCACGTCGACCCCCGGCACCCGGCCGCCGAGGTACGTGAGGTCCGGGCGGATGCGCGTAAACCAGCCGTCGCGCTGCGGCCGTTCGAGGATCGGCGCGAAGCCGATCTCGTTCTGCCCGGGCACGATGTCGAACGGGCCGATCTTGTACTTGATCCGCTTCGCGCCGCCGGCGAGGGACTGCACGGCCACAGCCTTGCCCTCGACGTCCGCCACGGCCGGCGGCGAGGCGAGCGCGAGAAGCACCAAGGCGGCGATGAGCGCGCGTCCGGCGCGCCTGCGGGCGGGAACCATCGTCGCCTACCTTAGCTGCGTGCCGAACTGCGACTCGGCGACCGCCACGTCCCCGCGCGCCGTGTCGTAGTCGTGCTGCTCGCCATCGCGGGCCGCTTCCGCGAGACGGGCGTATGCGGTAGAGGCGCGCTGGGCCGCGGCGACCACCTCGGGCGCGGTCAGAGCATCCGCGGTGCGGCCATACGCCATGGCGAGCCGGTCGGCCGCGTCGGCCTGCTCGGACGCGGTGGCCGCGAGGGCGAGCTCGTCCCGGAGCCGGTAGCGGACCTCGTCGAGCCGCGCCACCGCGGCCTGCTGGGGCGAGCGGGCCGTGGCGGCCGTCCGCGAGGAGTCCGCGCCGGGCATGCCCAGCAGCGCCCCGAAGGCGGCGGCTACCAGCACGACAACCGGCAGGGGCCACATGGGGGCGAGCCTCTGCGCGAGCGGCGCCCTCCGCCGCCGTGGAGGAACCTTCGCGGCCGCGGCGGCCGCGACAGGCGCCGGTGGTGTCGACGGCGCCGGTGGTGTCGACGGCTCCGGCGTTGGCGCGGGCTTCGGCACCGGCATTGCGTCGGGGGTGGTGGCCTCGACCGTTCGCAGCAGCGTCGCGGCACGTGCGATGAGTACTCCGGCGGACTCCGGCCGCTCGCCCGGCTCCTTGGCCATCCCGCGCTGAACCAGACCATCGAGCACGGCGGGCAGTTCGGGCCTGTGCTCGCTCGGCCCGGGCGGCGGCTGGGAGACGTGGGCGTAGGAGATCATCAGCGGGTCGTGGTGCGCGAACGGCTGCCGGCCCGTGAGCGCGTGGAAGAGCAGGGCGGTCAGCGAGTACACGTTGCTCGCCGGATCGGGCTCATCGCCCCGCACGACCTCCGGCGACTCGTAATGCAGATGCGCGTCGCTCCGCACGACGCCGCCCGAAGACGCCTGGCCGAAGATCGCGAAGAGCCCGAACAGGTCGAGCTTGGGCAGATCGCCCTCGAGCAGCAGCACGCTTTCGGCGCTCAGCGTCCGGTGGACGAGCCCCTCGGCGTGGGCGGCGTCCAACGCGTCCGCGACGGGCTTGAGCAGCGCCAGCGCCGTGGCCGGGCGGATCGGCCCGTCACGAAGGACATCGCTGAGCGAGCGCAGCGGAAACCGGTCGGCGACAATGAACGGACGTCCGTGCTCCTCCCCGACCTCCCGGACGCCGAGGAGGCCCGGGTGCTCCAGCTCTGCCCGGGTCCGCGCGAGCCGGCGGAAGCGGGCGCGGCCGCGCCGATTCGCGGGCACCTCCGCGGCCACCTGGACCGTGACCTGGCCGCCATCAGAAGCCAGTGCCGAGAAGAGAAGGCTGCCACCCTCCCGCCTCCGCGGCGAATCGTCGAGCCGGTACCCCGACAGCATCCGCTCGGGGACCGCGTCGCGGATCGGCTCTTCCGTCTCCCTGATCATCCCGATCCGGCGGGCGGCTCGGCGGGCGGAGGAGTCGTGGTCGTGGGCGGCTGCTCGGGGGGCGTCTCCTGCGGCTGCCCGGGCGCCTGCTCCTGCGGCTGCTCAGGCGCCTGCTCCTGCTCCTGCCGCTCGCGCTCCTTGCGCCTGAGCTCTGCTTCGGCTTGCCGCTCCGCCTCGGCCTGCCGCTCGGCCTCCGCCTGCCGCTCGGCCTCCGCCTCGGCCTCTCGCTGCTCCCGGCGCTCGGCCCTCAGGCGGCGGCGCTCCTTGCGCGCAGCGCGCTTCTCGGCGGCCTCCCTCTTCTCGCGCTCGGCGCGCCGCCGCTTGCGCGCGCGCTCTCGCGCCCGCTCGCGTTGCGCCTCTGCGTCAACCTCCTCGACGTTCAGGGTGGGCAGCGCGGATGCGGTGCGCAGCTGGAGCGCACGGCTCTGAGTCCCGGCCCGGATGTCGGCCCCGTCCTCGCCTCCGGCGGCGCGGGCGACGCCGAAGGCCGACGCGAACACGGCCACGCCGACCACTGCCATCGTCACCGGCCGGGGCGGTCCCGTCGGGTCAGGCTGCAGGCGGGGCCATTTCATGCGCTATGGGCGCGGCGGTTGCCGTGGAGGTCAGACGGGGCGGAATGGGAGAAACGCAAAGACGCCAGCTACTCCACAGGTAGCACAACCTCTGCGGGCTGTCGCGTACCCGGGAGCGCCCTCCCAGGCGCTCAGGTCGTGGCTTCGGCCTCGTCCAGCTCGCGGCGCAGCGACTTGATCTCGTCGCGGAGCTTCGCGGCGTACTCGAAGCGCAGGTCGTCCGCCGCGGCGAGCATCTCCTCCTCGAGCTCCACGATCGTCCGCCGGAGGTCCTCCGCCGACATGCCCTCGGTGTCGCGCCTGCGGCGCCCGCGGCCGGTCGGCACCTTCGACTCGGTCATGAGGAAGTCCGAGATGTCCGAGATGCCCTTCTGGATCGTCTCGGGCGTGATGCCGTGCTCCTCGTTGTAGGCGACCTGGATCGAGCGGCGACGGTTCGTCTCGTCGATCGCGGTGCGCATCGCGGCCGTCTCCTTGTCCGCGTACATGATCACCTTGCCGCGGATGTTCCGGGCGGCGCGGCCGATCGTCTGGATCAGCGACGTCTCGCCGCGGAGGAAGCCCTCCTTGTCGGCGTCGAGGATCGCGACGAGCGAGACCTCCGGCAGATCGAGCCCCTCGCGGAGCAAATTCACGCCCACGAGCACGTCGTACTCGCCCAGGCGCAGCTCTCGGATGATCTGGATGCGCTCGAGCGTGTCGATCTCTGAGTGCAGGTAGCGCACCTTGAAGCCGTACTCGAGCAGGTAGTCCGTGAGGTCCTCCGCCATCTTCTTGGTGAGCGTGGTGACCAGCGTCCTCTCCTCCGCCTCCACGCGTTGGCGGATCTCCTCCATGAGGTCGTCGATCTGGTTCTTCGTCTCGCGGACGTCCACCTCCGGGTCCACGACGCCCGTGGGGCGCACGATCTGCTCCACGATCCGCGACGAGTGGTTGCGCTCGAACTCGCCCGGCGTGGCCGAGACGAACACGATCTGCGGCGTGTGCTGGAGGAACTCGTCGAAGGTCTGCGGGCGGTTGTCGAGCGCGCTCGGCAGGCGGAAGCCGAACTCCACGAGCGTGTTCTTGCGCGAGCGGTCGCCCTCGAACATGCCGCCGATCTGCGGCACGGTCTGGTGCGACTCGTCGATGAAGCAGACGAAGTCGTCCGGGAAGAAGTCGAGCAGGCAGAAGGGCCGCTCGCCGGGCGCGCGGCCGTCCAGGATGCGCGAGTAGTTCTCGATGCCGTTGCAGAAGCCGAGCTCGCGCAACATCTCCATGTCGAACTGGGTGCGCTGGCGGAGCCGGTGCGACTCGAGCAGCTTGCCCTGCTGCTCCAGCTCGGCGCAGCGCGCCTCCATCTCGTCGCGGATCTCGCCGACGGCGCGCTCGATCGTGGGGCGGTCGGTGGCGTAGTGTGTCGCCGGCCAGATGCCGGCGTGCTCGAGCTCGGCGAACACCTCGCCGGTGAGCGGGTCGAAGTGCTGGATGGCCTCGATCTCGTCGCCGAAGAAGACGGCGCGGTAGGCGGTCTCCGCGTAGGCCGGGAACACCTCGAGCGTCTCGCCGCGTACCCGGAAGGTGCCGCGGCCGAGCGCCTGGTCGTTCCGGGTGTACATGTTGTCGACGAGCTTGCGCAGGATCTCGTCGCGGTCCGCCATCTCCCCCCGCTTCAGCAGCGTGACCTGGGCGTTGTACTTCTGCGGTGAGCCCAGGCCGTAGATGCAGGACACCGACGCGACGACGATCACGTCGCGGCGCGCGAACAGCGCGCTCGTGGCCGAGTGCCGGAGGCGGTCGATCTCCTCGTTGATGGAGGAGTCCTTCTCGATGTAGAGGTCCTGGGCCGGGACGTACGCCTCGGGCTGGTAGTAGTCGTAGTACGACACGAAGTACTCGACCGAGTTCTTCGGGAAGAACTCCCGGAACTCGTTGCAGAGCTGGGCGGCGAGCGTCTTGTTGTGGGCGATCACGAGCGCGGGCCGCTGGACCTGCTCGATCGTGAAGGCCATCGTGGCCGTCTTGCCCGAGCCGGTCACGCCGAGGAGGGTCTGGAAGCGGTCGCCGTCGTCCACGCCGCGCGCCAGCCCGGCCATGGCGGTCGGCTGGTCGGCGACCGGGCTGTAGGCGGAGTTGATTTCGAACTTCGGCACGACCTCTAGACGTTAGCGAGGCGGCGCTTGTCGGCCGGGCGAAGGCGCTTGATGCGGACCTCCTCCCTCATCGCCTCGGAGCGGGTGGCGAACTCGCGCGTGTACACGAGCTCGACGGGCAGGCGCCGGCGCGTGTAGCGGCTCGCCGTGCCGGCCTGGTGCTGGCGCAGCCGGCGCTCCGGGTCGGTCGACCAGCCGCAGTAGAGCGTGCCGTCGGCGCAGCGCAGCAGGTACACGAAGGCGGCCACCCGAGGGAGGGATAACCGCACCCTCGGACGCATGGTGGCTCCAGCGAAACCGGGCCTTCGCGGTGGGACCGTTGACACATCGCAAATCCCACTGAATCGGAGGTATCGAAATGAACAACGCAGGACGCATCGCACTCGTAGTCACCGGCGCCATCACCGCGCTGCTCGCCACCGCGCTCGTGCTCGGGGGCAGTCTTGCTCTATACGGCGAGATCGAGAAGGACGACGACGGCTATCTCATGACGGACACCCACCGCCTGTCGGGCGACACGCGGGCTCTTTCCACCGGGAACCTCGACGTGGACCTCGGCGAGGGCGACTGGGTCGTCCGGCCCGACGACCTCGGCAAGCTCCGGCTCGACGCCGAGTCGCGTGACGGCAAGGAGCTGTTCGTGGGCATCGCTGCCACAAGCGACGTGGAGCGCTACCTGAGCGGCGTCCCGCACACGACCGTCGACGACGTCGAAGCGGGTCCGTTCGAGTCCTTCGACCCCGACTACACGCGCCATCCGGGCAACGGCCGTCCCGCCTCGCCCGAGCACGCGGACATCTGGGTCGCGTCCAACCAGGGCACCGGTCGCCAGACCGTTGACTGGGAGGTCGAGGACGGTGACTGGTCGATCGTCGTCATGAACGCCGACGGCTCGCTCGGCGTCGACGCCGACATCAGCGCCGGAGCGGACATCCCGTTCCTCAACGAGCTCGGCTGGACCGCACTCGGCAGCGGGTCCTTCGCGCTCGCGTTCGGCGTGGTGCTGATCGTCCTCGGCGCCCGCCGGCCGAACGGGCCGACCGGTACCGCCCCGATCCGCGGGGCGGCCCCGGCCAGCGCCTGATCCTCTTCAGCGCCTGGGCCTGGCGACCCAAGTCGCCTCGCCCAGGCAGCTGTAGATCGAGAGGGTCCCGGCCAACGTCCGGCCGCGGCCCTGGATCGGGATGCACGTGACGGGCGCGCCGGTGGCGAAGCTCAGCACCTGCCTGCCGTTCCTCGGCCTCTTCATGCCGAGCAGCATCCGGGTCTAGCCTTGAGCGAACGCATGGCGGTCGTGATCGCAAGCTCTCTCGACAAGGACATGGCGGGCTCTCCGCTGTTCCGGGGCGTCTCCTTCAAGCTCGAGCGCGGCGACCGCATGACGCTTGCCGGCCGGAACGGCGCGGGCAAGACGACGCTGCTCAGGATGGTGTCCGGGGAGACGGGCATCGACGGTGGCGAGTTGGTCTTCGAGAAGGGCACGCGGATCGCGTTACACGACCAGCGCCCGCCGCGCGAGCGGGAGCTCTCGCTTCGCAGCTACGTGCTCACCGGGTGCCGCGACCTCGTCGCGCTCGAGGAGACGCTGCGCGCGCTCGAGGGCGAGATGGCGGAGCGGCCGGACGACCGCGCGCTGCTCGACCGTTACTCACGCGCGCAGGCCCGGCTCGAGCACGCGGGCGGCTGGAACTGGCGCAGTCGCGCGCTCGGGCCGCTCCACGGGCTCGGCTTCACGGACGAGCAGCTCGACCGCCCGCTGTCCACGTTCTCCGGGGGCGAGCTCACGCGCGCGTCGCTCGCGCGGGCTCTGGCCGGCGACCCGGACCTGCTCCTCCTCGACGAGCCCACGAACCACCTCGACATCGCGTCGCTCGAGTGGCTCGAGGAGTACCTCACAGGGCTCGACGCCGCGGTGATCCTCGTGGCTCACGACCGCTGGTTTCTGGAGGCCGTGGGCACGTCCGTGCTCGAGCTCGAGGCCGGTCGCGCCCGCTTCTTCCCCGGCAGCTGGCACGCCTGGCGCCGCGAGGCGGCCGCGCGCGACATCCAGCTCGGCCGGCAGATCGAGAAGCAGCAGGCGGAGATCGCGCGCATGGAGCGCTTCATCGAGCGCTTCCGGTACAAGGCGACGAAGGCGCGCCAGGCGCAGTCGCGCGTGAAGAAGCTCCAGAAGATGGAGCGCATCGAGCGGGATCCGACCGACGACCGGTCGCTCGGCTTCAGGTTCGGCGGCGCGGAGCGGGCCGGGCGCGTGGTCGTGGACGTGAGCGACGCGCGGCTCGAGGTACCCGGCCGCACGCTGCTCGAGGAGGGCGAGTTCTGGCTCGAGCGGGGAGAGCACGTGTCGCTCGTCGGGCCGAACGGCGCCGGCAAGACCACGCTGATCGAGGCGCTGGCGGGGCGGCGCGAGCTGGACAGGGGGAAGCTCCGGACGGGCCACAACGTGAAGCTCGGCTTCCTGTCGCAGCACGCTGAGGAGCTGGGCTCGGCTGGCACGGCGCTCGAGGCGGCCCAGCGGGCGACCGGGCTGACGCCGAACAGGGCTCGCGCGCTGCTCGGGCGGTTCCTGTTCAGCGGCGCCGAGGCGGAGAAGCCGCTCGACGGCCTCTCTGGCGGCGAGCGACGGCGGCTGTCGCTGGCGATCCTCGTGGCGTCGGGCTCGAACCTGCTGATCCTCGACGAGCCCACGAACCACCTCGACATCGACGCGCGCGAGGCGCTCGAGGACGCGCTGCGCGCCTTCGACGGAACGGTGCTCCTGGTGTCGCACGACCGCGCGCTGCTGGACGCGGTGGGCACGCGGACGATCGCGCTCGAAGACGGCCGGCTTCGGAGCTACGCCGGCGGTTGGGCGGAGTACTCGCGCATCCGCGACGAGCGCCGCGAGGCCGCGGCTACGGCGAAGCGAAGCGGCCGGGCCGAGCGCGCGGCTGCGAAGCCGAAGGCGAACGGCCGCCCGAAGAAGCCGGCCGGCCCGTCGAAGAACGCGGTCAAGAGGGCGGCCGACCTGGAACGCGAGGTGGAGAGGGCCGAGGCCGCCCTGCGCGCGCTGGAGGACGAGCTCGCCGACCCCTCCGCCTGGGCGAGCCCGACGGCGAGCGAACGGGCAACGAAGCGCCACGCGGCGGCGAAGAAGGCGGTCGAGGAGGCCTACGCCCGCTGGGAGGCGGCCTCGCCCCAGTAGCTAGAGGCCCAGATCGTCCGCGTAGTTCTCGCGGTACTCCGCGCGGCTTTCCATCACGTTCTCCACGTAGGCGCGGGTCTCGGGGAACGGGATGTCCTCGGTGTGGTCGAACTCGCCGGCGCCGCCGGCCTTGCTCACCCAGCGGTCGACGTTGCCCATGCCGGCGTTGTAGGCCGCTATCGCCGGCGTCTCGTTGCCGCCGTAGTGGTCGATCAGCAGGCGCAGGTAGTAGGCGCCGTACGAGATGTTGATCTGGGGATCGGCGAGATCCTCCTGCTGGAAGCGGGTGCCGCCCGAGTGCTTCGCGATTGCGTCCGCCGTCTGCGGGGTGATCTGCATCAGCCCACGCGCACCCGCATGCGAGGTCTGGTCGCGGAAGCGCGACTCCTCGTAGATCACCGCCGCGATCATCGCCGCGTCCAGGTTCTTGTCGGCCGCCTGCTGGCGGATGATGTCGTCGTGGCGGAGCGGCAGGACGCCGAGCTCGCGCACCGCCTCCTCCCCCACGCCGGATGCCACCAGGGCGCACGCCGCGCCCACGAGCAGCGCCACCACGACCAGCGTGAGCCGGCGCCGCCTCAGACGGGCGGGCGACGGTCGCGATGCGACTCTGCGGCGGGCGGCGTGAGAGCTCATGGGTGCGGTGATTCGAGTCGCGCAAGCACGCGAGACAGCTTCTCTCTCAACTCCGCCAGGGTACCGTCGTTGCGGATCTCGAAGTCCGCGCGTTCCGCTTTTTCCTCCTGAGACAGCTGGCGGCCGGTGCGCTCAGCCACCGCGGCGTGTCCGCGCGCACCCGCCCGCTCGGTCCGAATGGCCTCGTCGGCAACCACCGCGATCGTCCTGTCGAACGCGGTCTCCATGCCGGACTCGAACAAGAGCGGCACCTCCACCACCGCCGCGCGCGGCGGCGGCTCGAGCGCCTCGACCTCCTCGCGCCACTCGACGACCCGCCTGCCGACGCGCGGCCACAGCTCGCCCTCGAGCCACCCGCGCGCCGTCTCGTCGCCGAAGACGCGCTCGGCGATCAGCGACCGGTCGAGCGTGCCGGCTGGCGCGACCTCCTCGCCGAGCCGGGCCACCAAGGCGTCGCGCAGCTCCTCGCTCGCGAGCAGCTCGTGGACGACGGCATCGGTCGAGAGCGTCGCGGCGCCCAGCTCGCCGAGCGCCCGCAGCGCCTCGGACTTGCCCGCGCCAAGACCACCGGTGAGCCCCACGAACGGGACCCCGGCCATCTACTCCTCCGTGGGCTGCTCTTCGTCCTGGTCGGGAGCGGCGGGCGGAGCCTGTTCAGGCTCGTCGGCGGCCGGCTCCTCAGGCGGCGGCTGTTCGTCGATGCCCTCGGGGGCCGGCTCGGCCTCCGGGACCTCCGCCGCGGGCGCTTCCGCGGCGGGCGCCTCAGCCTCCGGCGCGGGCGACTCGGCCTCCGGCTCCTGCTCGGGCAGCGCGTTGCGCAGCTGGTCGAGCCCGCCGATCGACGGTCCCGCGAAGACGTCCTCCGACAGCCCGAGGTCCGGCACGTCGCCGATCTCCTCGCCTCCGCCGGCCTCCGCGGCTGCCGCCGCTCCGGCCTCGGCAGCCGAGCGGATGTGCGGGAGCTGCTCCTCGACCCGCTTCACGCTCAGCGACAGGCGCCGGCGCTCTGAGTCGATCTCGAGGATCTTCACGCGCACGTCCTGGCCCGGCTCGACGATCTCGCGCGGGTTCTCCACGTGGTGATGGGCGAGCTCGGAGATGTGCACGAGGCCCTCGACGCCGTCCATGATCTCCACGAACGCGCCGAACGTGACGACCTTGGTGACCTTGCCCTCCAGCTCGTCGCCGATCCGGTAGGTGTCGATCACCCGCTGCCACGGGTCCTCCTGGGTCTGCTTGAG
>DASSVP010000191.1:0-10072 GCA_035705985.1 Thermoleophilaceae bacterium | reverse complement strand
GGCTTCCCGGGCCATCCCTTCAGCAGCCGAATCAGGCCCATGGGGTTGCTTTGCGACCTTCCGGCGCGGTTTCGTACGTCTATCGCCCGAAATTATGACCGTGCGGGCGCACCCAGCGCTAGTCCTGTGGCGCCATTCCTTGCAGCGCTGGGTTGCGCGCTGGCGCTCGCCCCGTCCGGCTGCGGCGCATCTTCGGATGGCTCGATGTACACGGTGATGCAGATGAACCTGTGCCTGTCCGGGCTGGCCGGCTGCTACGGCAAGGCCGCGTATCCGGCCGTCGTGGTGGATGCGGTGGCCCGGATCCGTGAAGCGCGCCCGGACGCTGTCACCTTGAACGAGACCTGCCGAAACGACGTCGCCCGGATCGCCCGGCGGACCGGTTACCACCTGCGCTTCACGAGGGTGATCTACGCCGGCGAGCGCCTACGCTGCGTTCGACCGGGCGGCCGCGGCCTCTTCGGTGACGCCGTCCTCACCGAGGCGCCCGTCGAGAGGGCCGACAGCCAGGACTTCGAGGCGCAGGCCGGTCCCGAGCGGCGGCGGTGGCTCTGCGTCGTCACCCGATCCGACGTCGACGTGTGCACCGCCCACTTGAACACGCGCTCGCCCATTGAGGTCGCTGGGAATGACGCGCAGTGCGTACAGCTCGCGGCCCTGCTTGCGCGTCGTGCGGCCGCACGCACCGTGACCTTCGGCGGTGACGTCAACCGCCGCGACTCCTGCGCCCCCGCCGGCCTCTGGACTCGCACAGACGCCTCGGCCGGGCAGGCCCCCGGAATCCAGCACGTCTACGGGAGCGGCGCGCTCCGCTCTCCGTCAGCGGAAGTGGTGCCGGCGGAGCACAGCGACCATGACGTCCTGCTCGTCATCGCGCAGCTCACGCGATCGAGCGGGCGAGGAGCTCCATAGGGTGGAAGACCGGGAGCGAGCGTCCGAGACGCTCGGAGTGCGCGGTGATCTGAAGCGCGCATCCCGGGTTCCCCGCCACGACCGCCTCGGCTCCCGTGTCCAGCAGGTTGCGCGCCTTGCGTTCGCCCAGCTCGGCCGCGGCCTCCGGCTGCACGAGGTTGTAGATCCCGGCGGAGCCGCAGCAGAGCTCCCACTCCGGCGGCTCCACCAGCTCCAGCCCGGGGATCCCGCGCAGGAGCTCGCGCGGCTGGGCGCGCACGCCCTGAGCGTGTGCCAGGTGGCAGGCGTCGTGGTAGGCGACCTTCATCTCCAGCGGGCGGCGCTCGGCGCGCGTGCCGGCCTCGGCGAGGAACTCGGACACGTCGCGCACGCGCCCGGCGAACGCGGCGGCGCGCTCCGCCCAGCCGGGCTCGTCGCGCAGCACGTGGCCGTAGTCCTTCATCGCGGAGCCGCAGCCGGCGGCGTTGACGATCACGGTGTCGTAGCCCTCGAGCTTCTCGATGGTCTCCTTGGCAAGCCCGCGCGCCTGCGGGTCCTCGCCGGCGTGGAGGGCGAGCGCGCCGCAGCAGCGCGGCAGGCGCGGCACGTGCACGTCGAAGCCCTCCGCGGCGAGCACGTGCGCCGTGGCCTCGTTCACGTGTGCGAAGAACACGCGCTGCA
Organism: Thermoleophilaceae bacterium; assembly: GCA_035705985.1. GTDB lineage: Bacteria > Actinomycetota > Thermoleophilia > Solirubrobacterales > Thermoleophilaceae > JACVRW01. The sequence goes on along the minus strand of DASSVP010000191.1, from coordinate 8,500 downwards.
CGCAGCCCTGGAGCAGCGCGACCGTGCCGCGCTTCTCGCCGCGCGCCTCGAACCTCGACGGCAGCCGTCCGAGCGATCGCCTCAGCGGAGCGTAGGGCGTCATCGACGTCATCGCGGCCAGGCGCGGCGCCAGGCGGCGTACTCGCGGGCGGCGGGCCAGCCGCGGCAGCCCGAGGCGCCGGGCGGCCGCCGCCGCGGGCGCGAGCGCCCGCAGCCGCCCCGGGTGCGTGAACAGCTCGAAGATCACGCGCCTGTGCGCCCGCTCGTCCGCCGGGCGCTCGAAGTTGCGCTCGAGCTGCGGACGCGCGTCCTCGATCAGCTTGTCGTACTGCACGCCCGACGGGCAGGCGGTGACGCAGGCCATGCAGCCGAGGCAGCGGTCGAGGTGGGCCGCGAGCGGCGCGGAGACCTCCTCGTGCCCCTCCTTCATCAGCACGATGCGCCCCCGCGGCGAGTCCATCTCCTCGGCCCACAGCACGTAGGTTGGGCAGGTGGGGAGGCAGAAGCCGCAGTGCACGCAGTCGGCGATCAGGTCGAGCTCCGGGGCGCGGGTGGAGTCGTAGCCGCTCACACGCACACTCCGGCGGGATCGAAGCGGTCCTTCACGCGCTGCATCAGCGCGCGGGCGGCCGGATCGAGCGGCGCGGCCGGATCGACGTCCAGGCCGGCGGGGCGGTCCTCCACCCGCGCGAGGAAGTCGCGGCGGAGACGCTCGACGGAGGACGCCTGCGCTTCCTCGAAGCGGAGCCACCAGAGGCCGAGCGTCGCGCGCCCCACCAGGGCCGCGCCCAGCTCGTCCGCCACTCGCAGCAGCTCCGGGAGCCGGGTGGGGAGGGCGGACACCTTCACGACCAGCGCGCCGCGCTGGCCGGCGCGCTGCTCGTCCCAGAGCCGGTCGTCGTCCTCGATCGCGGTGGTAAGCCCCTCCTCGCGGAGCAGGCGCGCGGCCGCCTCGGCCTGGGGCCGCGGCGTGGCGCCGGCGAACCGAATCAGCACGCTGCCGCTGCCGTCGCTCCAGCGCACGTCGAGGCCGTGGTGCTCCAGCGGCGAGCGCGAGACCGCCGCCGTCCCGCGCCCCAGCTCCTCGGGATCGCCGGCGTGGCCCACCGCGGTCGCGGCCGCCGGCGCGACCGGATGCAGCCGCACGGACAGCTCCACGATCGCCCCGAGTGTGCCGAACGAGCCCGCGAACAGCTTCGCGATGTCGTAGCCCGCCACATTCTTGATCACCTTGCCACCGCTCTTGGCGAGCGTGCCGTCCGAGAGTGCGACCCGCATGCCCACCACCAGGTCCCGCGGCCCGCCGTAGCGGCCGCGCAGCGGGCCCGTGTCGCCGCTCGCCACCACGCCGCCGACCGTCGCGCCGCCGTCCGGCGGGTCTAGCGCGAGCATCTGGCCCTCCTTCGCGAACACCGACTGCGCCTCCGCCAGCGGCACGCCCGCCTCGAGCACCGCGGTCAGGTCGCCCGCGTTGTGCTCGAGGATCGAGTCGAGGCCGGAGGTGGCGAGCTCGAGCGTGCCCTCGGGCGGCGCGGGCGGCCACGCCTGCTTGGTCCCGCCGCCCCGGAACCGCACCGGGGTCCCGGCCTCGCCGGCCGCCGCCAGGGCGGAGCAGAGCTCCTCGCGCGTCGCCGGCGCCTCGGCCACCGGCATCAGAAGCGCTCCGCGAGCCCCGCCTGCTCGAGCGGGTGCTGCCTGTACGGGCCGGGCACCTCTCCGCAGAGGCGCGGAGTGGGCATCACCTTCCCCGGGTTCGCGCGGCCGTCCGGGTCGAACGCGCAGCGGAGGCGCTGGAACGTCGCGAGGTCCGCCTCGTCGAACATCGACGGCATGTAGCGCTTCTTGTCCACGCCGACGCCGTGCTCGCCCGTGATCGACCCGCCGGCGTCGACGCACGCCTTCACGATCTGGCCGGCCAGCTCCTCGGCGCGCTCGGCCTCGCCCGGGTTCGCGCCGTCGTAACAGACGAGCGGATGGAGGTTGCCGTCGCCGGCGTGGAAGACGTTGGCCACTTGGAGCTCGTGCTCGGCCGCGAGCTCCTCGATCTTCCCCAGCACCTCGGCCAGCCGCGTCCGCGGGATAACGCTGTCCTGCACGTAGTAGTTCGGCGCGATGCGGCCCATCGCGGCGAACGCCGCCTTGCGCGCGCGCCAGATCAAGTCGCGCTCGGCCTCGTCCCGGGCCACGCGCACGCTGTCCGCCTCCGAGCACAGCTCCTTCACGTGCTCGAAGCGCGTCTCGCACTCGGCCTCCGAGCCGTCCAGCTCCACGACCAGCGCCGCACCCGCGTCGACCGGGTAGCCGGCGTTGGTGGCCCCCTCGGCCGCGCGGATCGAGAGGTTGTCCATCATCTCGATGGCGCCGGGCACGATCCCCTCGGAGACGATCCTCGAGACCACCTCGCCCGCCTGCACGGTCGAGCCGAAGAACGCGACGAGCGTGCGCACCGCCTCCGGCTTCGGCACCACCCGCAGCCAGATCTTCGTTGCGATCCCGAGCGTGCCCTCCGACCCGACGAACGCCCCGACCAGGTCGTAGCCCGGGTGGTCGAGCTCCGGGCCGCCGAGCGTGATCTCGGCGCCGTCCGGCAGCACGACGTCGAGCCCGGTCACGTAGTTCGTCGTGAAGCCGTACTTGAAGCAGTGCGCGCCGCCGGAGTTCTCCGCGACGTTGCCGCCGATCGTGCAGACGATCTGGCTCGACGGGTCCGGCGGGAAGAAGTGCGTGGGCGCGACGGCCTGCGACACCGCGATGTTCGTGACCCCGGGCTCCACGAGCACGCGGCCGTTCGGGATGTCCACCTCGACGATCCGCCGCAGCCGCGACAGCGCGATCAGGATGCCCTCCTCGACTGGCAAGGCGCCCCCCGACAACCCCGAGCCGGCGCCGCGCGCGACCCAAGGCACGCCCGCCTCGTGGCAGGCCCGGACGACGGCGGCCACCTCGTCCGAGCTGCCCGGCAGCACCACGGCGGCCGGCTCGACCGCATACTGGAGCAGCCCGTCCGAGGCGTACGTCGCGAGCTGCCTCTCGTGAGTGACGACGTGCTCGCTCCCGACGACGCCCTTCAGCCGCTCGACGAGCGAGCCATTCGTCACTTCACGACCATCCAGTCCAGCACCGCCGTGGATTGCAGGTACACGATTGCGCACATCGCCAGCATCAGGACGATGCTCCAGCCGACCACCTTACGGAACAGGTCGCCCTCCTGGCCGGCCAATCCGACCGCGGCGGCGCCGATCGCGAGGTTCTGCGGCGAGATCATCTTCCCGAGCACGCCGCCGGAGCTGTTCGCCGCGGCGAGCAGCGTGGGGGAGATGCCGTTCTCGTTTGCGGCCGTGACCTGCAGCGCGCCGAACAGCGCATTCGACGACGTGTCCGAGCCGGTCACCGCGACCCCGAGCCAGCCGATCACCCCCGACAGGAACGCGAAGAACGCGCCCGCGCCGGCGGCCCAGAGGCCGAGCGTGATCGTCTGACCGGACTGGTTCATCACGTACGCGAGCGCCAGCACGGCGGCGACCGTGAGGATCGCGAACTTCAGCTGGTCGATCGTCCGGCCCATCACGCGCAGCGCCCGGCCCGGCGAGAGGCCGATCACCGCCATCGTGATCAGCCCGGAGATCAACATCAGCGTGCCCGCTGCGGGCAGCCAGTTGAAGTTGAACACCAGGCTCGTGAGCGCCTCCCCGTCCGGGTTGCGCACATCGAGGCCGGGCCACTCGAACGTCGTGGTCCACGGCGACTCGGCCAGCGCGTCCTTGACCGCGGGGATCTGCGAGATCGAGAAGACCGCGATGATGATCGCGTAGGGCGCGTAGGCCTTCACGATGTCGCCGGAGGTGTCCTTCCTGGTGTCGTCGCGGCGGGCGACCTCCTGCTCCATCACGGGGTCGTGCACAGAGCCGCCGGCGGCCGCTGGGCGGGCGAAGCGGCCCGCGGGGGCGGCGTCCGCGATCAGCGGCTCGCCGGGCTGCCAGAAGCGCAGGAATGCGACGATCGCCGCCGTCGCGAGCAGCGAAGCCACGATGTCGGTGAGTTCCACCGACAGGTAGTTCGAGCACAGGAACTGCCCGATGGCGAACGAGAGGCCGCCGACAACGGCCACGGGCCACGCCTGGCGGATGCCGCGCCGCCCGTCGACCATGCCGATCAGGATCAGCGGGACGATGAGGGCGAGGAAGGGGGTCTGGCGGCCAACCATCGAGCCGAGGTCGCCCTTGTCGAGCTCCGTCACCTCGGCCAGCGTGATGATCGGGGTGGCCATCGCGCCGAAGGCGACCGGTGCGGTGTTGGCCACGAGCGCGAGGGCGGCGGCCTTGATCGGCCGGAACCCGAGCGCGATGAGCATCACGGCGGTGATCGCGACCGGCGTGCCGAAGCCGGCGAGCGCCTCCATCAGCGCGCCGAAGCAGAAGGCGATGATCACGGCCTGGATCCGCTGGTCCTCCGAGATCGTCCCGAACGATCGCCGCAGCACCGCGAAGTGCCCGGTCTCCACGGTCATGTTGTAGACCCAGATCGCCATGACGACGATCCACATGATCGGGAACAGCCCGAACGCCGCGCCCTCGAGCGCCGACAGCCCGGTCTGGTCCGCGGGCATGCCGTAGACGATCAGCGCCACAAGGATCGCCACGCCCAGTGAGATGAGCGCGGCCCAGTGGGCCTTCATCTTCAGCCCGCCGAGAAGCACGAACAGCGTGATCAGCGGAAGTGCCGCGAAGATCGCGGTGAGGCCGAGTGACCCGGAGACGGGGTCGAAGTCCTGCGTGTACACGTTTCCCTCCTGCTCGCCTGACCGCCGGTTTGCCCAGCCGCTCGATTCGGGAAACTGCCGATCCACTCGTCGATGAGGACCGTCTACCTGGGCACATCCGACTTCGCGGCCACTGTCCTCGACCGGCTCGCCGCGAGCGCGCACCGGCCGCAGCTCGTGGTCACGCGGCCGGACGCCCCGCGCGGGCGCGGGCGGAAGCTGTCGCCGCCGCCCGTGGCGGAGGCGGCGCGCCTGCTCGGCATCGAGGTCGTCCAGCCTCAGGACGTGAACGCCGAGGAGGCGCGCGCCCGGATCGCGGCGGCCGATCCCGGCGCCGTGGCGATCTGCGCCTACGGGGCGCTCATCAAGGAGCCGCTGCTCTCGGCGCACGAGCTGCTGAACGTGCATCCCTCGCTGCTGCCGCGCTGGCGCGGCGCCGCGCCAGTGGAGCGCGCGATCGAGGCGGGCGACGAGGAGACCGGGGTGAGCATCATGAAGCCGGTGGCGGAGCTCGACGCCGGGCCGGTCGCTCTCCAGCGCGCCGAGGCGATCCGATCCGGCGACGACTATGGCTCGCTCTCGGCGAGGCTCGCCGCGCTCGGCGGCGAGCTGCTGGTGGAGGCGCTCGACCTCCAGCCCGTCTTCCGTGAGCAGCCGGACACCGGCGTGACGTACGCCGAGAAGATCGGGCCTGAGGACCGCAGGCTCGACCCGTCGCTCGGCGCCGACCTGCTGGAGCGGCGCGTGCGCGCGCTCAGGCCGCACATCGGCGCATACGTCGAGCTGCCGTGGGACGAGCGGCTGGGCGTGACGCGGGCGGCCCTGGCCGCCGGCGGCGGTCCCGATCCCGGCGAGCTCGCCGTGTCGGACGGCCGGCTTCTCTACGGCGCCTCTCCTGGCGCACTCGAGCTCTGCGAGGTGCATCCGGCGGGCAAGCGGCCGATGGACGCCGGCGCCTGGGTCCGCGGTTATGGCAAGCGGCTCCCGGAATGAGACGCTAGCGTTGGTCCACTCGTACTAGTGGGGAATCCTCTTGTCGGCTGCGGATGAAGAGACCACACACGGCGGTCCCGATTGCCCCTCCTGCGGGGAGCCGTGGCTGCGCGGGACGAACCTCCCGGGGCGCTACCGCTGCGTGTACTGCCTCCACCGCTTCGAGCTGCGCTCGGAGTGCCCCAACTGCGGGGCCCACTCGACGATCGCGCGGATGTCAGACACCGCCAACGTGATCTGCCGCAACTGCGGCGGGTCGATGCTCCAGCCCATCTAGAGAGGATGGCCGCGCACCGGGCAGCGCCCGGTGCTCGCCCACGGCGGCAGACACCTCGACCGGGATCCCGTTGAGCACGGCGTTCCCCGACAGCGGCTCGACCGCCGACTCGTCCGCCAGCACGTTGCTGTTCACGCCGGCGTGCGCGGAGGCCACTCCCATCCGCACGCCGCCGGCGTCGTGGCCCCAGCCGTGGGGGATCGACACGACGCCGGGCATGATGGCGTCCGTCACCTCCACGGGCGCCTCGACGGAGCCGGCGGCCGAGCGCACCAGCGCGCTTCCGCCGTCCGTGAGGCCGAGCAGCTCCGCGTCGTCGGGGTGGATGTGGAGCGTGCAGCTCTCCTTGCCCTTCACGAGCGCGGGGAGGTTGTGCATCCAGGAGTTGTTCGAGCGCAGCTGCCGGCGTCCGATGAGAACCAATCCCCCGTTGCGCTCCCGGCTCAGCGCCGCGCGCAGCCGGTCCAGGTCGGCGACGATCGGCTCCGGCGCGAGCTCCACCTTGCCGGACGGGGTGCGGAGCATCTCCGGGATGCGCGGCTCGAGTGGCCCGAGGTCAACGCCGTGCGGGCTCTGCTGCAGCACGTCGAGCGTCAGGCCCTCGGGGTTCACTCCGAAGCCGTCGCCGTAGGGGCCGGTGCGGATCAGGAAGTCGAGGATCCGCTCAGGGCCGCGCCGCGGCGCCAGCTCCTCGAGCAGCTCGGCGGGCTCGCGCCCGGCCACCGGCGAGCCGTCAGTGCCGAGCTCGCGCTGGATCAGCGTCCCGATCACCAGGTCGTCGAAGGCCGCTGGATCGCCGTTCGGCCCCTGCCCGGCCACGATCCCGGCAAGCCGCATGAAGATCTCCCACTCGGCCGGTCCTTCGGACTCGAAGACCGGCGGCGAGAAGTTCGCCACGTTGCGCGCGGCGAGCTGGTACAGCGCGATGTCGTAGTGCGCCTTCTCGAGCGGCTCGGGGGCGGGCAGGATCACGTCCGCGTGCCGAGTGGTCTCGTTCACGTAGATGTCGATCGCGAGCATGAAGTCGAGCCCCTCGACGGCGCGCGCGAGGCGCTCGCTGTTCGGGGTCGAGAGCAGCGGGTTGCCCGCGATCGTCACGAGCGCGCGCACCTGGCCCTCGCCGGGCGTCTCGATCTCCTCCGCCAGCACCGCCACCGGAAGCTCGCCGAAGAACTCGGACAGGCCGCGCACCCTGCTCGTCCAGCGGCCGAAGCGGACGCCCCGCCCGCTTCCCCCGGAGCCCGAGGAGTTCCGCTGTCCCGCGGCCGCGCGCGTGAACATCGCGCCGCCCTCGCGGTCGAGGTTGCCGGTGAGCACGTTCAGCACGTCCACGAGCCAGCTCGCGTGCGTGCCGAACTCCTGCGTGCAGGTGCCGATGCGGGCGTAGACCGCCGCGCGCTCGGCCGCCGCCAGCTCGCGCGCCATCCGGCGGACATCCGCGGCGTCGATGCCGCACACCGGCGCCACCGCCTCGGGCGTGAACTCGCCCACGAGCGTGCGCACCTCGTCGAGCCCGTTCACGTGCTCGGCGAGCGTGCCGGGCGACTCGAGCCCCTCCTCGACGATCGTGCACGCGAGCGCGGCCAAGAGCAGCGCGTCGGTGCCCGGCTGGATGAAGTGGTGCTCGTCCGCCTCCTCGGCGGTGCGCGTCCGGCGCGGGTCCACCACCACGACCTTGCCGCCGCGCTCGCGGATCGCGCGCAGGCGGCTGCGCATGTTGGGAGCGGTCAGCAGGCTGCCGTTCGACACGAGCGGGTTCGCGCCGAGGATCAGCAGGTGCTCGCAGCGGTCCACGTCGGGCACGGGCACGGACAGCATCGTGCCGAACATGTGGCCGGCCGAGACCTGCTTCGGCATCTGGTCGACGGTCGACGCCGAGTAGATGTTCTGGCTGCCGAGCACGCGCAGCCAGGCCGGTCCGTGCGTCAGGAAGGAGAGGTTGTGCGCGTTCGGGTTGCCGTTGTAGACGGCCACCGCGTTCTTGCCGTGCTCCGCGAGTATGGGGGAGAGCCGGCGGTCGATCTCCTCGAACGCCTCGTCCCAGCCCACCTCGACAAGCTCGCCGTCCCGGCGCACGAGCGGCGTCGTAAGGCGATCCGGGTCCTCGTGCAACTGTCTGACGCCGTACGCCTTCGGGCAGATGAAGCCGCGGCTGAAGACGTCATCCGCGTCGCCCCGCACCGAGACCACCTCCCGTCCCTCGGTCTCGATCTCGAGCCCGCAGGTGGCCTCGCAGAATGGACAGGTCCGGTAGTGCGTTGCCATATCGGCAATCTACCCCTGCGGGCGTCCCGCCCGCAGATCTGATGGGATCGGCGCCGTCCCGGCGCCGTAACCGGATCCGGCTACGCCGAACCCTTCTCCTTCAGTTCGATCCACAGCGCGCGTGATGCGCACGTGAGGATGCCGTCCGCGTCGTAGAGAGCGGCGGCGGACCAGTGCTTGCGGCCCTCCTCGCCGAGCGCCCACGA
>DASSVP010000190.1:0-19723 GCA_035705985.1 Thermoleophilaceae bacterium | reverse complement strand
CGTGAGACAGTTCGGTCCCTATCTGCCGTGGGCGTTGGAGAGTTGAGGGGAGTCGTCCCTAGTACGAGAGGACCGGGATGAACGCACCTCTGGTGTACCAGTTGTCCTGCCAAGGGCACTGCTGGTTAGCTACGTGCGGATTGGATAACCGCTGAAGGCATCTAAGCGGGAAGCCAACCTCGAGATGAGCTCTCCCATCCCCTTGAGGGAGTAAGACCCGTGGAAGACCACCACGTAATAGGCCGGATGTGTAATCGCAGCAATGCGTTCAGCAGACCGGTACTAATGGTTCGAGGGCTTGACGGATATTTGATCTTCCGTCGCTCGCCGGCGCTCAGCGCCGGCGGGAGGCCATGCAGTGCAGTTTTCAAGCTCCGGCGGGGGCCGGTCTCGACCATTTTCGGTGGTGATAGCGAGGGGGCCACACCTCTTCCCATTCCGAACAGAGCAGTTAAGCCCCTCAGCGCCGATGGTACTTGGGCCTCGCGGCCCTGGGAGAGTAGGTCGCCGCCGTTCTTGCATTGGGCCGCCCCGCGGGGCGGCCCTTCTTCGTTCGCCTCCCTAGACTCCGCGCCGACATGGACACCCTCGCGATCGTCCTCATCGTCATCGGCGTGCTGCTCGCCATCTTCATCGCGCTCGGGTTCCTGGGCGCGCGCGCACGCGATCGCCGGCAGGCGGGGACATGGGAGCGGCACGTGGCCGAGGCGGACGCGCAGCTCGAGCAGGCGCGCGCCACGGACCGCGGCTGGGACCGGACCGTGATGGAGGCCGCGGTGCAGCGCGCTCTCGACGAGTCCCGGCCCGGCTGGGCTCACAGCCGCATGCACCTCGTGCTCGTGGACGACCGGCCGGGCAAGGATGAGGACCGTGCTCACTTCGTCGCCGTCGACGAGGGCGGCGATGAGGCCCGTGTGGTCCTCGCCCGGCAGGGCGACCACTGGGCGGCGGAGCGCGTCGACTGAGCGTCGCGGTCCCGGGCTTCGTTCCCGAGACGGAGCTCGAGCGTGCGGTCGTCGCCGATCCGGTGCTCCGGGAGGGCCTGGCATGGGGCAAGCCGCGGCGCGGTCACCCCGAGGGCGCGGTGGGCGATCACGTGGCCGACCTGCTGCGGTCGATCGAGCGGTGGGGCGAGACCGGCCGCCGGCGCGAGGACCTGCGCTTCGTCGCCCTCGTTCACGACGCGCTGAAGTACAAGGTGAAGCACTGGCTGCCGCGCACGGGCGAGAACCACCACGCCATGCGAGCCCGCCGGTTCGCCGAGCGCTACACCGCCGACGAGCGCCTGCTCGCCGCCATCGAGCACCACGACCGCCCCTACAACATCTGGCGAAAGATGCGGCGCACCGGCCGTCTGGACGAGCACGCGCTGAACGAGATGCTGGACCGGATCCTCGACATCGACCTCTTCCTGCGCTTCGTGGCGCTGGACGGCAGCACCGAGGGCAAGAACACGGAACCACTGCGCTGGTTCAGATCCGAGTTGGGCCGCCGCGGTGTCTTCGACGAACGACAGCGCTGAAGGCGGCTTAGCGCTACACGGCGAGGCAGAGCTGCTCGTGCGCCGCCGGCGTCGGCCGGCACTCGCCGCGCAGCCGCCTTGCCGCGGGGGTCGCGACCGGCGCTGTGCCGGCCGCTCCGCCCGCGACGGTTCGGCGGACCGCAGCGCGCAGTGCCGAACGGCCTGCGCCTCCCAGCTGCGGTGCCTGGCTCGGAGCGTCGACGGGGGCGCTCGCGGCGCCGGCTGCGTCCACCGCCAGGCGGTACTCACCCAACGTGGCGAACTCGACGATGAGGTCGAGCGCGGTGCCGATCTGCTCTTGGAGCCGGGGGAACATGCGTTCGAGAAGGTACGGCCGGCGTCGGATGGAAGTGCCCAATTGCTGCAACTTCTCATGCAAGTAGGCTCCCCGCGGATGCCCGAGCCGTTCCGTCATCGCATCCGAGTGAGGTTCAACGAGTGCGACCCGCAGGGCGTCGTCTTCTACGGGAACTACCTCATCTACTTCGATCTGCTCATGACCGAGCTGTGGCGAGCGGCATTCGCCGACGGCTACGAGGGGATGATCGAGAGCGGCACGGATGCGATGGTCGCGGAGGCGAACGTCCGTTACCAGGTGTCGGCGCGGTTCGACGACGAGCTCGACCTGCTGGCTCGGGTGACCAGGATCGGGACCACGTCGACCGTCACGGCCGTGCGGGCTGAACGGGCCTCGGACGGGACCTTGCTCGTCGAGGGCGATCTCCGGCACGTCTTCATCGACCCAGACAGGTTCGAGAAGAAGGAGATCCCGGGCGAGGTGCGCGCGGGACTGGGCAAGTACTCCGCATGATCCACATGCGGATCGTGGCTCCGGAGGACGTGGCGCACCAGGCGCTGGAGGTCCTGAGCGGATCGGAGGCCGTGCTCAATATCGTCCACCTCCACGGCGCCGCCACGAAGCCGCCCGGCGACGTGATCCTGTGCGATGTCGCGCGAGAGGATGCCAGCGTGATCCTCGGGGACCTGAAGGAGCTCGAGATCCCGCGCGTGGGGTCCATCGCCGTCGAGCACATCGACATCTCCATGTCCGACGCGGCGGACGAGGCGGAGAAGGCCGCCCCCGGACTGCCGTCCGATGCCGTCGTCTGGGAGGAGGTCGAGCAGCGCACCAGCGAGAACACCGAGCTCTCGATCAGCTTCGTCGCATTCATGGTGCTCGCCATGCAGATCGGCGCCGTCGGGCTACTGCTCGATCAGCCGATCCTCATCGTGGGGGCCATGGTCGTGGGGCCGGAGTTCGGGCCACTCGCGGGACTGTCGGTCGCGCTCGTCGAGAAGAGGGCGGACTTCGCGCGGCGCTCGCTGATGGCCCTGGGCGTCGGGTTCCCCGTGGGGATCGTGCTGGCCTGCCTGGCCACCGCCATCTTCAGGGCAACAGGCCTCACTCCGGACGACTTCGTCGCTTCGGACAATGAGCTGACCGGCTTCATCTCGGACCCGGACTTCTTCTCGTTCTTCGTCGGCTTTGTCGCGGGCACGGCCGGGATCCTGTCGTTGACGAGTGCGAAGTCGGGCGCACTCATCGGCGTGCTGATATCCGTCGTGACCATTCCGGCTGCCTCGAACATCGGCGTCGCGGCGGCCTACGGGAATTGGGGCGAGGCGGGCGGCGCCGCGGGGCAGCTCGGGATCAACCTCGCCGCGATCGTCCTCGCCGGCGTGCTCACCCTCTACCTGCAGCGCCGTGACTACGTCGCTCGCCGGCGCCGGCACCTGCGCGACCCGCAGCGCGCGTCGGCCGGGCTCCCCGTCGGGAAGAGCGCGCGGACGTGGAGGAAGAGGGCCTAGAGCGAAGCCCAGATCTCGATCTTCGTGCGCACGCGCGAGATCACCTCGCTGGTGAACTCGCTCGTGGCGGCGTGGCCGCCGAGGTCGGGCGTGCGCACCCCGGTGGCAACCGCCTCGAGCACCGACTCGTAGACCGCACGCGACGCCGTGTCGCAGCCCTCGTGCCCCAGCTCGCCGGCGTATTGGAGCAGGGCGGCCGCGGCCAGGATCATCGCCATCGGGTTCGCGATGTCCTTGCCCTTCAGCGCCGGCGCGGTACCGTGCGGAGCCTCCGCCATCACGGCGCGCGGTTCGTAGTTCTCGTCGAACGCCAGCAGCACCGACTCCGCGCCCGCGATCGAGCCGAACATCGGCATGACGAGGTCGGACAGGCAGTCGCCGTCCCGGTTCAGCGCCGGGATCACGAGCGGCGCGTCGGCGCCGCCGCTGATCAGCCCGGCGTAGGTCGCGTCGATCAGCACCGGGTTGTACGGCACGTCCGGATGGCGGTCCGACGCCTCGTCCATCTCCTCCTTCAACATCCCCTCGTAGACCGGGCTCACCGTCCACTTCGGCCCGCCGTAGACGCGCCCGTGGATCCGCGCGGCGGTGCGGAAGCTGTACTCCGCCACAGCACGGCAGATGCTGCGCGAGATCCGCTCGGTGCGCCACGCCACCTCGTCGCCGTCCTTCCTCTCGCGGCCCTCTTTGGCCCCGTACGCGTCGCCGACTGCCATCCGCACGATTGCGATCGGATAGTGCACGCCCGCGACCGGCGTGACTCCCGGGATCCGCCGGCCGGTGCGGATGATCACCTTGCCGTCGATCGCCTCACGCAGCAGCCGGTTCGGGCTGCCCACGTCGTCCTTGCCCTCGGGGGTGACCGTGGCCGCCTTGAGGCCGAAGCGCGCCTCGCGCATCGCCGCCGCGGCACTTCCCACGACCTCGTTGTTCGTCCGGCGCCGGTTCTCGAGCGACAGGTCGTAGTGCTCGAGCTCGACCGGCACCTTGAGCACGCCGGGGTCGAGCACCCGCAGCGACTGCTCGAGCAGCTCCTGCCCGGTCTCGTCCCCCTCGAGCACGATAATCCGCAGCGGGTCTGACATGGGCGCGGAATCTACCGACACCTGCTCGTGGTGCGGCAACGCGGTCGAGCGCGAGGACGGCTGGCGGGCGCAGGAGGTGCCGGGTGCGCGGAAGGCGGCCTTCTGCCGGCTCGAGCACGTGTTCCCCTGGAAGGTGAAGGGACCGCACTGGGAACCCGGTGAGATCGAGGAGCCGAGCGGGATCACCGAGTCGCAGGACTCGTGTGCCCACTGCGGCGAGCCGCTCGGCGACGTGCGAGTGGTGCTGATCCGCCACCGCGGCGAGCATCGCATCCCGGACGCCTTCTGCTCGGTGGACCACATGGCCGAGTGGGCGAAGGCGGGCGGGCGCTGGGCGTAGTCAGTCCGGCAGCTGGGGGAGGCGCGGATGCTCGTCGTGGCCGAGCAGCACCGCGCGCGTGATCGCCTCGGTGCCGAAGCGCTCGCGCAGGTCGTCGAGGGTCGCGTCCAGGGCCGCGGCGCGCCCGCCGTCCAGCGCCAGCTGCGGCGCGCCCGCGTCCTCGATGTTCGTGAGCGCCACGCCCACGAGAGTGATGCCGCGCTCGTCGATGATGGGCCGCGCGGCGTCGAAGAGGTCGCGCGCCGCGGCCAGGATGCGCGGCGTCTGGTCGGTCGCCTCCAGCAGCGTGTGCGAGCGGGTGGCGCGCGCGAAGTCGTCGAAGCGCAGGCGCAGCACGACCGTCCGGCAGACGCGCCGCGCCTTCCGCATGCGGCCGCAAACCCGGTCCACCAGTGCCACCAGCGCCGCGTCCACCTGTTCCGGCGACCGCGAGCGGCGGCCCAGCGCGTGCTGGGCGCCGATCGACCGCCGCCGCTTGCGCCGTTCCACACGCCTCGGGTCGCGCGCATGCGCGAGCGCGTGCAGGTGCCTCGCCGCCGCCGGCCCGAGCAGGTCCGCCAGCGAGCGTGTAGACACCTCGGCGACCTGGCCGACCGTGTGCAACCCGGCGTCCCGCAGCCGCTCCGAGGTCACCGGGCCGACTCCCCATAGCCGCTCCACCGGCAGCGGGTGCAGGAAGTCGAGCTCGCCGCCGAGGGGCACCTCGAGCAGCCCGTCCGGCTTGGCCACGGCGCTCGCGACCTTGGCGAGGAACTTCGTGGGCGCCACGCCCACGCTGACCGGGAGCCCGACCTCATCGCGCACGCGCGCCCGCAGCCGCCGCGCGATCTCGACAGGAGTGCCCGCGAAGTGCTCCATGCCGCGCACGTCGAGGAACGCCTCGTCGATCGAGAGTGCCTCGACCGTGGGCGCCGTGTCCTCGAAGATCTCGAAAACGGCCTTGCTCGCCTCGACGTACGCGTCGAAGCGGCAGGGCACCACGACCGCGTCGGGACAGAGGCGCCGCGCACGACCGCCGCCCATGCCGCTCTCCACGCCGCAGGCCTTCGCCTCGTAGCTCGCGGCGAGCACCACGCCGCCGCCGACGATCACCGGCCGGCCGAGGAGCGAGGGGTCGTCGCGCACCTCCACCGACGCATAGAACGAGTCGAGGTCGGCGTGGAGGACGGACACGAACAGATGTTCGTGCCGCCGCAGGACGGAATGCAGGCTAGGCCGCTTCGCGCGGGCCCAAGCCCAGCTCGTCGGCCTGCACCTCCATCGCAGCGATCACGAACGCCACGTGCTGGTCGAAGTCGACGCCCAGCTCCTCGGCGCCGTCGCGCACCTCCTCGCGGCTCACCCCCGCCGCGAATGAGGGCTGCTTCAGCTTCTTCTTCACGGACTTCGGCGTCATCCCGTGAATGCCGTCGGGCCGCACGTAGGCGCAGGCGCTGATGAAGCCGGACAGCTCGTCCACCGCGTAGAGCGTCTTCGCCATCCGCGTCTCGCGCGGCACGCCGAGGAAGGTCGCGTGGCCGGCCACCGCGCCGATCAACTCGCGCGGATAGCCCTTCTCCTCGAAGAGCTCGAGCGCCTTGCGCGGGTGTCCGGTCCCCAGGTCCGGATAGCGCTCGTAGTCGAGGTCGTGGAGCAGCCCGGTCACCCCGTAGAGCTCCTCGTCCTCGCCGAACTCCCGCGCGTACGCGCGCATGGCGGCCTCCACGCCGAGCATGTGCTTGCGGAGCGACTCGGACTGCGTCCACTCGCAGACGAGAGCCCAGGCTTCTTCGCGGCTGGGAGCGGCCATGCGCCGCAGAGGGTATCCAGCGGAGCGTCCGAATCCAGGGAGTGTGGGCTCAAGTCGTAGCGCAAGCGCAGGGCGGTGCCCGGCGCGCAGCGATGCCGTTAATCTCATCCGTCTGCCTATGGAGAAGTTCATCATCGAGGGCGGGACGCCCCTCGAGGGCACGATCACACCCGCCGGCAACAAGAACGCGGCGCTGCCCGCGCTCGCCGCGTGCCTGCTCACGCGGGAAGAGGTAGTACTCCGCAACATCCCGCGCATTCGTGACGTGGAGGCGATGCTCGAGCTGCTGCGGCGCCTCGACGTCAAGGTCGAGTGGCGCGACGAGAACGTGGTCGCCCTCCAGGCGGACGAGCTCAGCCACTCGGACGTCGATCGCGACTGGGCCGAGCGCATCCGCGCATCGTTCCTGCTCGCCGGCCCGCTGCTTGCCCGCCGCGGCCGCGCCGACATGCCGCCGCCCGGCGGCGACGTGATCGGACGCCGCCGGCTCGACCCGCACCTGGACGCCTTCCGCGCACTCGGGGCGGACGTGAACGTGCAGCGAAACTGGTTCCGGCTGTCCGCGCCCGACGGCCTCCACGCCTGCGACTTCTTCATGGACGAGCCCTCGGTCATGGCCACCGAGAACGCCCTGATGGCCGCCGCGCTCACGCCGGGCTCGACCGTGATCCACAACGCCGCGGCCGAGCCCCACGTTCAGGACCTCGCTCGCCTCCTGATGGCGATGGGCGCGCGGATCGAGGGCATCGGCTCGAACCTGATGATCGTGCACGGCCAGGAGGAGCTCGGCGGCGCCGACTACTCGATCGGCCCGGACTACATCGAGGTGGGCAGCTTCATAGCGCTCGCGGCCTGCACCGGGGGCGAGCTGCGCATCCGCGACACGGTGCCGGACGATCTCCGCATGACGCGCCTCGCCTTCGAGCGGCTCGGCTGCCGGATCGAGTACGAGGGCAACGACGTCGTCGTGCCGCCCGGCCAGGAGCTCCGCGTCAAGTCGGACGCGGGCGACGCCATCTCCAAGATCGAGGACGGCCCATGGCCCGCCTTCCCCGCAGACCTCACCAGCATCGCCGTGGCCATGGCCACGCAGGCCGACGGCCTCATCCTCATCCACGAGAAGATGTTCGAGAACCGGCTCTACTTCGTCGACAAGCTGGTGACGATGGGCGCTCGGGTGATCGTCTGCGACCCGCACCGCGCGGTCGTAAGCGGCCCGGGCCGTCTTCACGGCGAGCGCATGGAGAGCCCGGACATCCGCGCGGGCATGGCGATCCTCATCGCGGCGCTGTGCGCCGAGGGCACCTCGGAGATCGGCAACATCCGTCAGATCGACCGCGGGTACGAGCGGATCGACGAGCGACTGCGGTCGCTCGGCGCGCGCATCGAGCGCGTCGCCGCCGAGCGCGTGCCCGCCTAGGCGCCGGAGCGCGACATGAGTTTCCCGATCCCTCCGGGCACCCGCGACGTGCTCCCCGAGGAGATGCGGGAGCTGCGCGCGATCGGCGACCGCATGCGGGCCGCCTTCGACGAGGCCGGCTACGGCGAGATCCACACCCCGGCGCTCGAGTACGAGGACGTGCTGCGGCGCGGTGAGGAGCGCGCGGCGGGTGCGCGCTACCGGACCTTCGACGAGCAGGGCGCGGTGCTCGCGCTCCGATCGGACATGACGATCCCGATCGCCCGCGTGGTGGCCACCCGCTATGCGGACGCCGACCCGCCGCTCCGCTTCTCGTACTTCGCGCGCGCCTGGCGCGCCACCGACCGCGGCGCGGGCGAGCCGCGCGAGTTCCTTCAGGGCGGCGTGGAGCTGATCGGGGTGTCCGGGGCCGAGGGCGAGGCCGAGGTGGTGGCGCTCACGATCGCCGCGCTCGACGGCGCCGGCCTGCGGCGGCACCGCGTGGGCGTGGGTGACGGGGCGCTGTACCGCGACCTCCTGGCCTCCTACGGCGTTTCGGAGGAGAGGCACATGCCGATTCTCGAGGCGCTGTCGAGGCGGGACCTGGTGGACCTCGAGCATCAGGTCGACGCCCTCGGCCTCGGCGGCGAGGAACACGACGTGCTCGTGAGGCTCCCGCAGCTCCGCGGAGGCCCGGAGATCCTGAGCGACGTTCCAGGGCTGGAAGGACTTCGGCGCGTGAGCCGCGAGTTGGAGCGGCGAGGCGTCGCGGAGCGCGTGATCTTCGACCTCGGCCTCGTGCGCGAGCTCGGCTACTACACGGGGTCGGTCTTCGAGGTCTACGACCCCGCCGTGGGCTTCACGCTGGGCGGCGGCGGGCGCTACGACGAGCTGATCGGCCGCTTCGGGCGCGACTTGCCGGCCTGCGGGCTGGCGCTCGACGTCCAGCGCGTGCACCTGGCGCAGGCCGCCGAGGAGGCGCTCGGGTGAGCGACCGGCTGACCATCGCGGTCCCGCGCGGGGCGCTCTTCGCCGGGACGCTGGACATGCTCGACGGCCTCGGGGTCGACACTGCGGAGGTGCGCTTGAACGATCGCAGGCTGCTCTTCGAGGACGTCGGCATCGTGACCATGCGCCCGAGCGACGTGCCGACGTACGTCGAGCACGGCTCAGCGGACATCGGCGTCACCGGCAAGGACGTGCTGCTCGAGCAGTCGAACCGAAAGGTCTACGAGCTGCTCGACCTCGGCTACGGCGAGTGCGAGATGGTCGTGGCTGCGCCCGACCGCGGCGACCCGATCGGCGACGCGCTTCGCCGCCTCGGGCGCGTCCGGGTGGCCACGAAGTACCCGCGCGTCGCCGCCGACCACTTCGCCGCGACCGGTCGCCAGGCCGAGATCGTGGAGGTGAAAGGCTCGGTGGAGCTCGCGCCGCTCACGGGGCTCGTCGACGGGATCGTGGACCTCACGGCCACCGGCAGGACGCTCGAGGAGAACGATCTTCGCGTGTTCGAGCGCATCACGACCTGCACCGCGCGGCTGATCGCCAACCCGGTTGCGCACAAGCTCAAGGCGGAGCAGATCGACTCGATCGTGGAGCGGCTGCGCGCGTGAGGGTCGTTCGCGGTCCCCGCGGGCGCAGCGAGCCCGAGCTCACCGTCACCGAGCCCGTCGCGGCCATCGTCGAGGAGGTCCGGCGGAGGGGCGACGACGCGGTCCTGGACTTCACCGAGCGCTTCGACCACGCCGAGCTCGGTCCGGAGCAGCTCCGGGTGGACGCGAACGAGCTCGAGGCGTCCGTCGGCGTCCTCGAGCCGGATGTCCTCGCCGGCCTCCGGACCGCGATCGCGAATGTGCAGACGGTCGCGCAGGCGCAGATTCGCGACGAGTCGGTGACCGTCGTGCTCCCCGAGGGCCACACCGTCGAGGTCGCGGAGCACCCGGTGCGCCGTGCCGCGGTCTACGTGCCGGGCGGCCGGGCGCCGTACCCCTCGACCGTCGTGATGGGGGCCGTCACCGCGCGCGTCGCCGGTGTAAGGCAGGTGGTGGTGTGCGCCCCTCCGGGGCCTGGCGGCCGGGCGCACCCGGTGATCCTCGCCGCCTGCGTGCTCTGTCAGGTGACCGAGGTGTACCGGATCGGAGGCGCCCAGGCGATCGCCGCGCTCGCGTATGGCACGGAATCCGTGCGGCCCGTCGACGTGATCGTCGGCCCGGGCAGCCCGTACGTGCAGGAAGCCAAGAGGCAGGTCGTGGGCCGCGTGGGGATCGACGGCATCGCCGGGCCGAGCGAGCTCGTCGTGATCGCCGGCGCGGGCGCGGATCCGGAGCTGATCGCGCTCGACCTGATGGCGCAGGCCGAGCACGGGCCGGACAGCCCGGTGTGGTGCATATCCCCGGACGCCGGCCTGCTCGAGGCCGTGGCGGCGGCGCTGGAAGGGGGCCCCGACGGTGAGGCCCGGCTCGTGCAGACGGGCGATGTGGCGGAGGCGCTGCGATTCGCCGAGGAGATCGCGCCCGAGCATCTGGAGCTCGTCGGCGAGGAGGCGGAGGAGCTCGCGCCACAGGTTCGCAACGCCGGCTGCCTATTCGTCGGCGCCGGCGCCGGGACGGCCTTCGGCGACTACGTCGCCGGCTCGAATCACGTGCTTCCCACCGGCGGGGCGGCACGTTTTCAGTCGGCGCTGTCTCCGGCGACCTTCCGGCGCCGCCTGGCCCGCGTATCCTTGCCCGCCGAGGCGGCGAGCCGCCTCGCGCCCTCCGGCGCCGCGCTCGCGCGGGCCGAGGGCTTCCCCTTGCACGCCGAATCCATGGAGCGCCGCGCGTGAGCCGCACCTCGCAGATCAATCGCACCACCGGCGAGACCGACGTCCAGCTGTCGCTGGACCTCGACGGCGCGGGCGGCGGCGAGCGCGCCACCGGAGTCCGCTTCTTCGACCACCTGCTCGACGCGGTGGCGCGGCACGGCCTGCTCGACCTCGACGTGCACGTTGACGGCGACCTCGAGACCGGGCCCCACCACACGGTCGAGGACACAGGGATCGCGCTGGGGCAGGCGCTCGACGAGGCGCTCGGCGACCGCGCCGGGATCCGCCGGTTCGGGCACGCCGTCGTGCCGATGGACGAGGCGCGCGCCTCGGCGGCGATCGACATCTCGGGCCGCCCGTTCACGCTGTTCGAGGGCGAGTTCCCGGCGGGCCGGGTCGGCGACTTCGACACCGACCTCGCCGAGGAGTTCCTCCGCGCGCTGGCCGGGGCGGCGAAGCTCACCCTCCACGTGCGGGTGGAGGCCGGCACGAACGCTCACCACATGGTCGAGGCGTCCTTCAAGGCGTTCGCGCGGGCTCTCCGCGTGGCGGTTGAGCTCGACGACCGCGTCGCGGGCGTGCCCTCGACGAAGGGCGTCCTTTGACGCGCATCGCGATCCTCGACTACGGGATGGGGAATCTGCGCTCGGTCGGCAAGGCGCTCGAGCGGGTGGGGGCCGAGCCGCTTCTGACCAGCGATCACGCGCGTGTGCGCGAGGCGGACGGCATCGTCCTGCCCGGCGTGGGGGCGATGCCCAAGGCGATGGCGCGCGTTCGCGAGCTCAAGCTCGACCAGCTCCTGCGCGAGCGCGTCGAGGCCTCGGTGCCGGTGATCGGCCTCTGCATGGGGATGCAGCTGCTCTTCGACTCCACCACCGAGCTGGGCGGCGCCGAGGGGATCGGCCTGCTGCGCGGGCCGGTCGAGGCGCTCGACGCACCCGGCCTGAAGGTCCCGCAAATCGGCTGGAACCCGGTCAGCTGGCGTCGCTCGAGCCCGCTGAACGAGGGGCTGCCCGCGCCGTGCGCGTTCTACCACGCGAACTCGTTCGCACCGCGGCCGGCGGACGGCGACGCGGTGCTGGGCACCGCCGAGTACGGAGGCGAGTTCGTCAGCGTGGTGGAGCAGGCGCCGGTCTACGGCCTCCAGTCGCACCCCGAGAAGTCCGGCCCGGACGGGCTGCGGCTGCTGAAGAACTTCGTCTCGCTCGCGTCGCGATGATCCTGCTCCCGGCGGTGGACATCCGCGACGGCAAGGCGGTCCGGCTGCGCCAGGGCCACTTCGACGACGAGACCGTCTACGCCGATGACCCGCTCGAGGCGGCCCGTTCGTTCGTGGAGGAGGGTGCGCGCTTCCTGCACGTCGTGGATCTCGACGGCGCGCGCGAGGGCGAGCCGGCGAACCTCCACCACGTGGAGCGGATCACTTCAGAGCTGGACGTGCCGGTGGAGCTGGGCGGAGGCCTCCGCTCGATCGCGTCGATCCGCAGGGCGCTGGCGGCGGGCGCGTCACGCGTGGTGCTCGGCACGGCGGCCTTCACGGACCCGGACCTGCTCGACGAGGCGCTCAGCGCCTTCACCTCGCGCATCCTCGTCGGAGTGGACGTGCGCGGCGGCCTGGTCTCGGTGGCGGGCTGGACGCGCGAGACGCAGATGCGCGGCGAGGACGCGATCAGGCGGCTTCAGGCGCAGGGGGCCACGCGCTTCGCCTACACGAACGTGGACCGGGACGGGATGCTCGCGGGTCCGGACCTCGACGAGATCAGACGGGTCTCCGAGGCGGTGCGCGGCCGCTTCCTCTACTCCGGTGGGATCGGGTCGATCGACGACCTGCGCGCGTTGCGCTCGCTGCGGCTCGTGAACCTGGCCGGCGTGATCTCGGGCAGGGCGCTCTACGAGCGCCGCTTCGGCGTGCGCGAGGGCCAGGAGGCGCTCCGGGCCTGATGCTGCTCCGCCGCGTGATCCCCTGCCTCGACGTGGACAAGGGCCGCGTGGTGAAGGGCGTGGAGTTCGTGAACCTGCGCGACGCGGGCGACCCGGTCGAGCTGGCCGTGCGCTACCAGGACGAGGGCGCGGACGAGATCGTCTTCCTCGACATCACGGCGTCGCCCGAGAAGCGCGAGACGGTCGCCGAGCTGGCGCGCCGCTGTGCCGACGACGTCTTCATCCCGTTCACGATCGGCGGCGGCGTCAGGGCGGTGGAGGACGCCCAGGCAGTGCTCGACGCCGGCGCGGACAAGGTGTCGGTGAACTCGGCGGCCGTCGCACGGCCCGAGCTTCTCACCGAGCTGGCGGAGGTGTTCGGCGCCCAGTGCGTTGTGCTCGCGATCGACGCGCGGCGCGAGGACGACGGCGTCGAACGGCATCGCTCCGGTCCGGGCACCGCCCGGCCCCACGCGCACTACGGCGTGTACGTGAACGGCGGCCGGACGCCAGTTGGGCGCGACGCGATCGAATGGGCGCGCGAGGGCGTGGAGCGCGGCGCGGGGGAGATCCTGCTGACGAGCATGGACCGGGACGGGACAGAGGACGGCTACGAGCTCGAGCTGACGCGCGCGGTCGCGGATACCGTCGACGTTCCCGTGATCGCGTCGGGAGGCGCGGGCTCGCTCGAACACCTCGTGGACGCCGTGAAGCAGGGCGGCGCCGACGCGGTCCTGTGCGCCTCGATCTTCCACTACGGTCAGCACACGGTGCGCGAGGCGAAGGAACGGATGCGCGAGGCGGGCATTCCCGTCCGGCTCTGATGGAAGCTCGGCGGAACGAGCTGCGTGAGCGCGTGCGGCGCGTGCCCGGCATGGAGCGTCTCCTGCCGGCGCTCGAGGGGCTGGCGCCGGCGTATCTCGTGGGCGGCGCGGTGCGCGACCTGCTGCTGGGCGGCGAGACGCGGGACATCGACATCGCCGTCGAGGGAGACGCGCGCTCGGCGGCCCGGGCGGTCGCGGATCGGCTGGGCGGCGAGGTCAGGGAGTACGAGCGCTTCGGCACCGCGGACGTCCTCATGCCCGACAAGACGATCTATCACCTTGCGACCACGAGGGAGGAGACGTACGAGGCGCCGGGCGCGCTGCCGACGGTGACGGCGGCGTCGCTGTCCGAGGACCTCCGGCGCCGCGACTTCACCGTCAACACGCTCGCCGTCGGGCTCACCGGAGACGATCTCGGGCACCTGTACGACCCCTTTGACGGCCTGACCGACCTCCAGGCGAAGGTCATCCGCGTGCTGCACGAGCGCAGCTTCCTGGACGACCCCACGCGGCTCCTGCGCGCGGTCCGGTACACCACGCGGCTCGAGTTCGGGCTCGACCCGGAGACCGAGCGCCTGGCGCGCGAGGCCGTTGCGGCGGAGGCGCTGTCGACCGTCTCCGGCAAGCGGATCCGGGCCGATCTCATGAAGCTGCTCGGTGAGCCGGAGGTCGCACGGGCGGTGGAGGCGCTGCGCGAGCTGGAGATCCACAGCGCGCTGCATCCGGAGCTCGATCCGGACCCGGAGCTGGTCGCGTCCGCGGCGCTGGGCGCGGTTGCGATCGGCGCGGATCGCGGCGTGGCGGCGCTCGCCGCCTTCGTCGAGAGCGCGCCCGCAGAGCTCGACATGTGGCTCGCGGACCTGCACCTGCCGGCGGAGGAGCGCGATGCCGCCTCGCGGGCCGCCCGCGTGGCCCCGCGAATCGCGAGCGCGCTGCGCGAGCGCGAGCACGCGCCCTCGGAGCTGCGGGCGCTGCTGGGGCGCGAGCCACTGGAGGCGCTGGCGCTGGCGCTCGCGTTGAGGGCGCCCTCGGAGCCGGTGCTGAAGTGGGTCACCTCCCTGCGGCCGGTGCAGCTCGAGATCTCGGGCGCGGACCTGCTGGCGGCCGGCGTGCCCGAGGGTCCTGCGGTCGGCCGTGCGCTCGACGAGACGCTCAACCGCAAGCTGGACGGCCTGGTGTCGGGACGCGACGAGGAGCTCGAGACCGCGCTGCTGCTCGCCCGGGAGCACGCCCAATGAGGCTGCCGAACGCGTCGGTCACGTTCACGACGCGTGAGGGCGGCGTGAGCGAGGGGCCGTACGAGTCGCTCAACCTCGGGATCCTCACGGACGACCACCCGGAGCGTGTGACGGAGAACAGGCAGCGCGCCGCGCTGTGCGCGGGCGTTGCGCCGGCGCGCGTGGCGATGGGCTGGCAGGTGCACGGGACCGCACTGAAGGAGTGGAACTCGCCGCCTGTCGACCTGGCCTACGCGGAGCCCGGCGGCAAGGACCTGGAACGGGTGGACGGGCATCTGACGCGCGAGCTCGGCGTCGGCCTGCTGGTGCTCGTCGCCGACTGCTATCCGGTGGCGCTCTCGGATGGCGAGCAGGTGGCGATGCTGCACTGCGGGTGGCGGCCGCTGGCGGCCGGGATCGTCGAGAAGGCGGTGGAGCGCTTCGGCTCGGTCCCGGCGGCGGCCGTGGGCCCGGGGATCGGCGGCTGCTGCTATGAGGTGGGTGAGGACGTGCTCGAGGCGTTCGCGGACATCGAGGGGGCGGCTTCAGGGCGGATGCTCGACCTTCGCCGCGTGATCGCCGCGAAGCTGGCCGCCGTCGGGGTCTCGGACGTCCAACATGTCGACGCCTGCACGAGCTGTTCCCCTGAGCTCTACTTCTCGCATCGCCGCGACAACGGCGTGACCGGCCGCCAGGCGGGCATCATCGTGCGCGATGGACCCTGAGCGCGTACGGAGCAACCTCGAGCGGGTGCGCGAGCAGATCGGCGCCGAGATCGAGATCTGCGCCGCGATCAAGTACGTGGAGGCCGGCGACCTGCCGCGGCTCGCGGAGGCCGGCATCGAGCTGGTGGGCGAGAACCGCGCGCAGGAGCTGCTGGCGAAGCAGGAGGCGCACCGCGACCTGTTCACCTGGGACTTCATCGGCCAGCTTCAGAGCCGCAAGGTGAAGGACGTGGCGCCGAACGTGCGCCTGATCCACTCGCTGGCGTCCGAGTCGGCGATGGCGAAGCTGGAGCAGCATCCGGCGGCGGAGGTGCTGATCCAGGTGAACGTGGCCGGTGAGGAGGAGAAGGCGGGCATCGAGCCGGATCAGCTGGTCGACTTCATCGCCCGCTGCCCCGTGCCCGTGACCGGCCTGATGACGATGCCGCCCTTCGTGGAGCGAGCGGAGGACAACCGGCGCCACTTCGCCCGCCTGGCGGAGCTGGCCGCCGAGCACAACCTCGCGCGCCTGTCGATGGGGACGACCCAGGATTACGTGGTGGCCGCGGAGGAAGGCGCAACGATCGTGCGCCTGGGCTCGGTCCTCTACGACGAGCACTGAAGGCCGCCGACCGCCCGCCGTCCGCCAACCGCCGCCGGCAGTCGGGGCGGACGCCCTCAGCGCTGCTTTTCGGGGGCGTAGCCGACTCGTTCCAGGAAGTCGGCGATCACGTTCGACAGGCGGGCTCCCTGCCAGGCGAGCGGGGATTCGCCCTTGTCCTCCACCACGAGCTCGCCGCGGGGCAGCTTTCGGCAGTACTCCTCCGCCACTCCGAGCGGGTGCAGCCAGTCGGAGTCGTCCTGCGACCCCACCACGAGCACGGGCACGTCCAGGTCGGAGAGCGCCTCCAGCCCCTTCCACGCGATCGAGGGCGGCAGCTCGCGCAGGGCCTGGGCCACGGCCGTCAGGTCCTCGTGGCGCTCCATTCGCTGCCTCGACGCTTCGCGCGCCACGTCGCGCCAGCGCTCCGGCAGCCCGGTCGGCTGCGCCACCTCCACGAACCTGTCGATTCCCTCGTCGAGAGCGCCCGCGAGCCTCTCCCAGACCTCGCCGTCCGCGTTGCCGGTTCGGGCATAGCCGGTGTAGGCGGGGGTGATCTGCACCAGCGCCGGCACTCGCTCGGGATTCTCGATGGTGAACGCCATCGCCGTCGCGGCGCCCATCGAGCTTCCGACCAGGACAGCGCGCTCGAGATCGAGATGGTCGAGCACGGCGACGAGGTCCCCGACGAGGTCGGCGTACTCGTAGCTCGGCGCCGGGGAGGAGCGCCCGTGGCCGCGGGCGTCGTACGAGATCAGCCGGTACCCCCGCTTCACCAAGGCGCGCGACCCCTGCACCACATTCCGCCGCGTGGCGGACAGCCCATGCAGCAGCACCACCGGCGGCCCCTCGCCGAGCTCCTCGCCCTCGAGCGTGATGCTTCCCGCCCCCGGAAGCTGGCGCAGGACCCGGAACTCAGTCGCCCGCACGGCCTGCGGCCTCGATCGCCTGCTGCGGATCCAGGTAGGAGCGCACCCGCCGCGCAAGACCATCGTCGAACTCGAACACGAACGCTATCGGCTGGTCCACGTCGATCCCGCTCGCGCGCCCGCGCGTGTGCAGCCCCGCGAAGACGAGCACGGTCTCCCCGAGGTCACGCGTCTCCGTCACGTCGATCGTCACGTCCCACACCGCGTGCCACTCGTCCCAGTACCGGCGCATTCCGTCCGTCCGCCGGTAGACCGTCTCGGCACCCTCCATGCGCCGGACGATCGCGGAGGACCACTCGATCTCGGGGTGAGCGCCCTCCAGCCAGGCATCGAAGTCGCCGCGGTTCCAGCCCTCGAAGCTCCTGCCCACCATTTCGACGTTCTCTCGCGACATCGGCCGTGCAGTATCCCAGTGGGGTTTCCTTGGCCGGTGGAGCGCTACGCTTCGCCAACAAGGAGTTTCCCGCTTACGCTCGAAATCCCCCGTCGTATGGCGCTTCGCGACACATGGCACCGCACGCTCGTCTACTTCGGCCTGGCCGAGGAGGAGGATCCGCGCTACGAGGCGATTCCGGACCCCGAGCCGGAGGCTGAGCTCGAGGACCGCTATCGCGAGCGGCCCAACGTGCGCCGTCTCCAGCGCCGCCGCCGCGACGAGTTCGACGACATCTTCGCCGACGAGCCCCGGGCCGGTGGGCGCGAGACGCGCGTCCTGCGCCCGGTCGGCGGCAACGGGTCAGGGCGGGGCGGGGACATCCAGGTCCACCTGGTGATCCCGAAGAGCTTCAACGACGCCCAGCAGATCGCCGACCAGTACAAGGACGGCGTCCCCGTGATCCTGAACCTCCAGGGCACTGACACGGACCTCTCGAAGCGGCTGATCGACTTCGCCTCCGGACTGACCTACGCGCTCGACGGCGGCATGCAGCGAATCGCCGACAAGGTCTTCCTGCTCACGCCGCGCAACGTCGAGGTATCGGCGGAGGAGCGCGCCCGGCTGATCGAGAAGGGCTTCTTCAACCAGTCGTAGGACGGCATCGCTGCGCACCGGGCACCGTCCGGTGCTTGCGCAATCCGCCGGATAGTCTTCCGGCGCGATGAAGCTCGGTCTCATAGGCGCGGGGAACATGGCGTCGGCGCTTGCCCGCGGCATGGGTGAGCCCGTTCTGGTGCACGACGTGGACGAGTCGAAGGCGCGTGCGCTGGCGGAGGAGCTCGGGGGCGACGCCGTCGGCTCGAACGCCGAGCTGGCCGAGCGGTCGGACGTGCTCGTGCTCTGCCACAAGCCGAAGCAGCTCTGGGACGTCGCCGGTGAGGTCGGCGGCCGCGCGAGGGTCGTGGTCTCGATTCTCGCGGCAACCACGACCGAGCAGCTCGCCGACGCCTATCCCGGCGCCTCGATCTACCGCTTCATCCCGAACATGCCGACGGAGGTGAAGCGCGGGGTGCTCTGCTACGTGCCCGGGCCCGGGGCATCCGAAGGTCCGGAGGCCGACATCCTCGAGCTGTTCGGCCGCACGGGCGCCGTGATCCGGCTGGACGACGAGCCGCTGATCGAGCCGGCCATGGCCCTCATGAGCTGCGGACCGGCGTTCCTGGCGCTGGTGGCGGAGAGCTTCGCCGACGCCGGCGCCGCGCACGGGCTCGACCCGGACGACGCGATGCGCATGGTCGTGGAGACGATGGGCGGGACGGCCGACTATCTCGCCCGGCACGACTACGACGGGCCCGCGCTCCGCGCGCGCGTGGCCACCCCCGGCGGCACCACCGAGCGCGGCCTGGTCACGCTCGAGGAGCGCGGGCTCCGCGACGTGACGCGCGCCGCCGTCGACGCGGTGGTGGAGGCCACCCGATGACGCTCTACCTCGCGATCACCCGCGACGACGTGGCGGACTACGTCAACACGCTCGTCCTCGTCTACCTGGTCCTGATCTTCATCCGCATCCTCATGAGCTGGATCCCCAGGATGCCGTACAACCGCTATCTCGCGGCGTTCCTCCAGTTCGTCACCGACGTGACGGACCCGTACCTGAACCTGTTCCGGCGCTTCCTGCCGCCGGTGCGGATGGGGCCCGGCGCGCTCGACCTGAGCCCGATCGTCGCCACGCTCGTGCTGATCGTCGTGAGCTCGATCGTGGTCGGCCTCATCCGGGGGTGAGCCGCTCCGGCGCGTCCGCCGCCGTGGCCCCGGCCGCCGCGGTGGCGACCGCCGGGCTGGTCGTGGCGGTGGACCAGGCCACCAAGCAGCTCGCCGACGCGAACATCGAACGCGGGGGAGACGTCAACGTCTTCCTCGGACTCGACTTCACGAACACCCGGAACACCGGCGTCGCCTTCGGCGCCCTGGAGGGCGGCGGCCTCGTCGTCGGGATCCTGATCGGCCTCTCGCTCGCCCTCCTGATCGCGTACTTCGCGTTCAACCGCGAGATGCCCTGGCTGTGGCTGCCCGTGGGGCTGCTGCTCGGAGGCGCCCTCGGCAACCTCGCCGACCGTGCGCGCGAGGGCGCCGTGATCGACTTCATCGACCCGGTGGCCTGGCCGGCGTTCAACATCGCCGACACGTGCATCGTCCTCGGTGTGCTCGGGCTGCTGTGGGTGGTCGAGGGGAGGCCCAGACGGGCGCGCGAGGGCTGACCGTGGCCGCCGAGGACGCCGGCCTGCGGCTGGACGCGTTCCTGGCCGCTCGGGGCGCATTTCCGTCGCGCGCCGCGGCGCAGCGGGCGATCGAGCGCGGGGAGGTGACCGTGGACGGGGGTGCCCGCCCGAAGAACCACCGGGTCG